>JACRDS010000015.1 GCA_016212825.1 Elusimicrobiota bacterium
GGCCCTGGACCAGGGCAAGCGCAAGGCCAAAGACATCTACGACTACCTCAAGCCCAAGGTGCAGGACGAGGCCAGGCGGCAGAACCGAGAGCAAAGCCCGGCTTTCTTCGGGCCCGACGAGTACCTGGGGCAGACGGCGGCGGCCTCGACCTTCGTCCCCTCCGGGGAAGGAGAACGTCAGCCCTCCGGGGACGACGCGCCCCAGCGCGTCGTCGAGCCCCCGAAACCCAAGAAGCCGTCCAAGGGCTTCGACGACCAGCTCTAGCCGCGCAAGGCGCCGACCGCGCGCAGAGCTCCGAGGATGAACTCGATGCCGGTCGCGGCCAGGAGCAGGCCCATGATGCGGGTGGTGATGTTCATGGCCGTAGCGTTGATGCGCCGGGCCCCGGTCACCGCGACCCGGAAGACCAGATAGGCCAGCGCGCAGACCGCCAGGATCATCAGGAAGAGCACCGCGTGGCCCAGGAGCCCTTCGGCCTTGGTATCGAGCATGATGACCGTGGTGATGGCGCCGGGTCCCGAGAGCATGGGCACGGCCAGAGGCGTGATGCTCACGTCCTCCTTGGCGGTCCCCTCGTCGGTCTCTTCCGGGGTCTCCTGGACGGGTGAGCGCTTGGCGCGCAGGCTGTCGAGCGAGATGAGCAGCAGGACCAGCCCGCCCGCGATCTGGAAGGAAGGCAAGGTGATGCCGAAGACCTTGAAAATGGACTGCCCCAGCAGAGCGAAGGCCGTCAGCACGCCCGCGGCCGTGGCGCAGGCCCGCTTGGCCATGCGCAGGCGCTCCAGGGCCGTGTTGCGCGGGGTCATGGCCAGGAAGGTGGGCACGGCGGCCACCGGGTTGAGGATGGCGGCCAAGGACATCCCGGCCAGCAGCGCGTAGTGGACGAGGTCTTCCATGGCCGTATTCTAGCGAAAATCCCGCCGGCAAAACCTGTATAATCGGACCATGACCGCCGAGCGCGCCGCGGACCGCGAGAAGCATGCGGTCGCTTTCTCCTCGGTCCTCGCGGCCGTGGTCCTCACCTCCGCCAAACTCGTCATAGGCCTCTGGACCAACAGCCTGGGCATCCTCTCCGAGGCGGCCCATTCCGGCCTGGACCTCCTGGCCGCGGGCATGACCCTCTGGGCGGTCTCGGTCTCCGGCCGCCCTCCGGACCGTGACCACGCCTACGGCCACGGCAAGGTGGAGAACCTCTCCGCGCTCTTCGAGACCGTCCTCCTGCTGGTCACCTGCGTCTGGATCATCTGGGAGGCCGCGCAGCGCCTCTTCTTCCGCGAGGTCCATGTCGAGATCAACGCCTGGTCCTTCGCCGTGGTGCTTTTCTCCATCGCCATCGACTGGTCCCGCTCACGGGCGCTCAAGCGCGCCGCGGTCAAGTACCGGAGCCAGGCCCTGGAAGCCGACGCCCTCCACTTCACCACGGACATCTGGTCCTCGTGCGTCGTCTTCTTCGGACTCGTCGGCGTGCTGGCCTCCCAGCGGCTGGACCTGCCCTGGCTGAGCCGGGCGGATTCGGTCGCGGCCCTGGGAGTGGCCGGCATCGTCATCTGGATCTGCTACAAGCTGGGCCGCAAGTCCATCGACGACCTCCTTGACGCCGCGCCCAAGGAGTTCCACGACCAGGTGGCGGCCGCGGCCCGGGTCGAGGGCGTGGCCGAGGTCCGCCAAGTGCGCGTGCGCCGCAGCGGACCCGACGTCTTCGCGGACGTGATCATCACCGTGAGCCACGAGACGCCCCTGGAGAAAGCCCACGAGACCGCGGACCGGGCCGAAACCGCGGTGCGCGCGGCCCTGCCCGGCGCGGACGTGGTCGTGCACGTGGAGCCCTGCGCGCAGGATTCCAGCCCCCTCACCAGGGCCCGGGTCCTGGCCGCGCGCCACGGGCTGGGGGCGCACGGCCTGCGTCTGAGCGAGCAGGACGGACGCCTCTCCCTGGAGCTCCATGTCGAGGTGCGCCCGGACCTCTCTCTCGAGGAGGCCCACGGCCAGGTCACCCGCTTCGAGGCCGAACTGCGCGGGCAGGTCCCCGCCCTCGCCGGCGTGGTCACGCACCTGGAGCCGGCGGGCGAGTGCCGCCTGGGCCGCCCGGACCGGGCGGGAGAGCGCCGCGTCCGCGAGAGCCTGGCGGGATTCTCCGCCGCCGAGAAGATATCCCTGACCCCCCACGAACTCAAAGTGAACTCCTCGGGCGGGGAACTGTCCCTCTCCCTGCACTGCGTCCTGCCTCCGCAGACGGCCATCGGCGAGGCCCACGAGCTGACCATGCGCCTGGAGAAGCACCTGCGCGCCGCGGTCCCGGAGCTGGGCCGCGTGCTCATCCACGCCGAGCCGCCCGAGGCGCCCTAGAGTCCCCTTCCAGGACCGGGCCTGGAGCCCTGCGCCAGCAGGCGCACCACCGTGAAGAGCTCGGCCGGGTCCACCGGCTTGGGCAGGAACATCTGGTAGCCGGCATTGAGGGCCCGGGCGCGGTCGTCCGGGGTGGCGTAGGCGGTCAGGGCCGCGGCGGGGACCAAGCCTCCGTCCTGCGGCCGCAGGGCCCGGATGCGCCGGATGAAGGAGTAGCCGTCTTCCCCGGGCATGGCGATGTCCGAGATGACCACGTCCGGCCGCGCCTGGCTGAAGGCCGCGAAGCCCTCCAAGGCCGAGGGCGCGCCCCGCGCGTCCGCCCCGCCGTGGACCAGCATCGCGGTGAGCATGTGGCGGGTGTCCTCGTCGTCCTCCACGACCAGGATGCGCACCCCCTTGAGGAGCTGCGCCGGTTCCGCCGCCGGCTCGGCCCCGCGCGCCGCCGCGGCCCAGACCGCGGCTCCGGGCGGCGGCGCGGCCAGGGTCAGGGCCACGATCAGCCGGGCCCCCCGCCCGGGCGCCGGCGGGTCCACCGAGACGGTTCCTCCATGCAGGTCGAGCAGGCGCTTGACGATGGTCAGGCCCAGGCCGAGGCCCCTGTGTTCGCGCGTGAAGGCCTCCTCCTGCTGGCGGAACACATCGAAAAGGTGAGGATAGAACTCCGCGCTTATGCCGGGGCCCGTGTCCTCCACGGTCACCACCACGCGCCCCCCCTCCCGGCGCATCAGCACCGTCACCTTGCCTCCGGCCGGAGTGAACTTGACCGCGTTGGAGATGATGTTCCAGAAGACCTGGCACAGGCGCAGGGGATCGCCCTCCACCCAGAGCCCGGCCGCCGCCGGGCAGGTCAGGCGCAGGTTCTTGGCCTGGGCCGGCGACAGGAAATGGGCGACCGCGTCCGAGACGGGGCCGGCCAGGTCCACGGTCTGCTTCTTGAGGACCACCCGGCGGCGCATGAGGCCGGAGATGTCGAGGAGCTCCTCGATGATCTGCCGCTCGATCTCCATGTTGCGCGCGATCACCTTGAGGGCGTAGTCGCGCTGGCCGGAGGTCAGCTCCCCGGAGCGCAGCAGCCAGGTCCAGCCCAGGACCGCGGTCAGCGGGGTGCGCAGTTCGTGCGAGACCAGGGCCAGGAAACGGTCCCGAGCCCGGCTGGCCTCCTCGGCCTCGGCCCGCGCCGCCTTCTCCACGTCCAGACTCGCGGCGTTGCGCTGGAGAGCCTCGCGCAGGGCGTCGTCGAGGCGTTGGTGCTCGGTTATGTCGCGGCCCGCGGCGTAGATGAGCTTCTCCTCCGGGTCGCCGCGGGCCTCCCACAGGAGCCAGCGATAGGAGCCGTCCCGGCAGCGCCAGCGGCCCTTGAAGGGCACGGACGCCTCGCCGCCCGCCAGACGGCGCGTCGCGGCCGCGGCCGCTTCCCGGTCCTCGGGATGCACGAGTTCCGCGTAGGGGCGGCCCAAAAGCTCCTGGCGGGGGTAGCCGAGGGTCTCCTCCCAGGCCGGGTTGAGCTCCTTCAGGCTGCCGTCGAAGCCTGCGATGCAGAGCAGGTCGAGCGAAAGGTCGAAGAACTTCGCGTAGCGGGCCGGGCCGCCGCCCTTCATGGGACCTCCCTATTCCGCCTCATTGTAGCCCGGCAGGGTCAACTTCCCGTCAAGCGGCGCCGCCGGGTCCGCTTTGACCTGCCTTTGACAAGCGCGGTTTAAAATGTTTTCCTCAATCAGAAGCCCAGACCGCGCCCATCAAGGAGAACACATGATCTTCCAGCTGCCCGCGCTGCCCTACGCCAACGACGCCCTCGCCCCGGCCATCTCCGCGGAGACGATCGCATACCACTACGGCAAGCATCACAAGACCTACGTGGAGAACCTCAACAAGCTCGTCGCCGGCACCCCGCTCGCAGATGAGAACACCCTCGAAGCGGTGGTCAAGAAGGCGCCCCAGGGCCCGGTCTTCAACAACGCGGCCCAGGTCTGGAACCACACCTTCTACTGGAACAGCCTCAAGCCCAAGGGCGGCGGCGAGCCCAAAGGCAAGCTGGCCGAAGCCATCGCCAAGGACTTCGGCTCCTTCGCCAAGTTCAAGGAGGATTTCGCCGCCAAGGCGGTCGGCAACTTCGGCTCCGGCTGGACCTGGCTCGTCCTGCGCGACGGCAAGCTGGCCGTGGAGAACACCTCCAACGCCGCCACCCCGCTGACCACGGGCGCGGTGCCGCTGCTCACCTGCGACGTTTGGGAGCACGCCTACTACGTCGACTACCGCAACGCCCGGGCCAAGTACGTGGAGGGCTTCTGGACCATCGTGGACTGGGAGTTCGCGGCGAAGAACCTGGAAGCGGCTGCGGTCAAGAAGTAGACGGAAACGGCCGGTCAGTGACGACCGCTTGAAGTCAGTCTCGTGAATGGACTCGGGGCCCTTCGGGCCCCGAGTCGCCTCCGGGTCGCGAAGCGACCCGGAGGCCATTCAACGGCAAGCCTCTAGCCGTTGTATCTCTTGAACAGCAGGCAGGCGTTCGTGCCGCCGAACCCGAAGGAGTTGGACAGGGCGTACTCGACCGGCGTCTCGCGCACCTTGTTGGGCACGTAGTCGAGGTCGCACTCCGGGTCCTGGGTCTCGTAGTTGACGGTGGGCGGGACCTTGCCGTGGTGCACGACCAGGGCCGAAAGTCCGGCCTCCACCGAGCCGGCCGCCCCGAGCAGGTGACCGGTCATGGACTTGGTGGAGCTGACCAACAGCCCCCTCTTGGCGTGCTCCCCGAAGACCTTCTTGATGGCCATGGTCTCCAGCTTGTCGTTGGCCGGAGTGGACGTGCCGTGGGCGTTGATGTAGCCCACCTGCTCGGGCTTGACGGCCGCGTCGTCCAGGGCGTTCTGCATGACCCGGCAGCCGCCGTCGCCGTCCTCGGATGGGGATGTGATGTGGTAGGCGTCGCCGGACATGCCGTAGCCGACCAACTCCGCGATGACCTTGGCGCCGCGGGCCTGGGCGCGCTCGAGCGCCTCGATGACCAGGATGCCGGAACCCTCGCCCATGACGAAGCCGTCGCGGTCCTTCTCAAAGGGCCGGCTGGCGCGCTGAGGCTCCTCGTTGCGCCGGGAGAGCGCCCGCATGTTCCCGAACCCGCCCACGGCCAGGGGCGTGATGGCGGCCTCCGCGGCCCCGCAGATCATGGCGTCGGCGTAGCCGTTCTGGATGAGGCGGAAGGAGTCGCCGATGGCATGCGCGCCCGATGAGCAGGCCGTGCAGGTGGCGGTGTTGGGCCCCTTGGCGCCGGTGCGGATGGAGACCTGCCCGGCCGCCAGGTTGATGATGCAGGAGGGGATGAAGAAGGGCGAGATCTTGCGCGGGCCGCCCTGCATGAGCTCGGTGTGCTGGTTCTCGATGGTGGAGAAGCCGCCGATGCCGGAACCGATGTTGACGCCCACGCGGGGGCCGCTGGCGGCGTCGATCTGCAGGCCGGAGTCCTTCACGGCGAAATCGCTGGCCGCGATGGCGTACTGGATGAAGGGGTCCATCTTCTTGACCTCCTTCTTCTCGATCCAGAGCAGGGGATCGAAGCCCTTGAGCTCGGCCGCGATGCGGGTGGAGAACTGCACGGTGTCGAACTTGGTGATGAGGCCCACGCCGCTGCGGCACTCCAGGAGCGCCTTCCAGGTCTCGTCCGTGCCGATGCCCACGGGAGTCACCAGGCCTATTCCGGTCACGACCACTCTGCGTTTCAAGTTCTGTTTCCCTCCGAGCCAGACGGCTGCAAGGCCCGATATTCTACCAAAATGCCCCTCCGCCCTCCCACCCCGGCGGGAGGTCAGAAATGCTCGAGCAGGTCCCGGACCTTGGCGGCGAAGAGTTCCGCTTCCTCCCGGGTGTTGTAGATATAGAACGAGGCGCGCAGCGAGTCCGCGACGCCGTTGCGGCGGTACCAGGAGTGGACGCAGTGGCGGCCCGCGCGCAGCATGATGTTGTCGGACGAGTCGAGTATGCGGGCCGCGTCGTGGGAGTCGAGCCCCTCGATGACGAAGTTGAGGATGCCGCCGCGGCGCGCCGGGTCGCGCGGGCCGATGATCCGGAACCGGCGCTGCCCGGCCAGCGGCTCCGTGGCCAGGCGGTTGAGCTCGCGCACGTGGGCCTCGGCCGCGGCCCGGTCCAGGCCCGAGAGGTATTCCGCGGCCCGGGCGAAGCCCAGGGCGCCGGCGTAGTTCTGCAGGCCCGCCTCGAAGCGCTCCGGCGGGCCGAGGAGTTCGCAGGCCTCCGGGCCCACGTCCGAGACTGTCTCCCCCCCGGACAGGAACGGCGGCAGCCCGGCGAGGAGTTCGCGCCTGCCGTAGAGGCAGCCCATCCCCGCGGGCCCCAGCATCTTGTGCGCGGAGAAGACGTAGAAGTCGGCGCCCAACTCCCGCACGTCGACCGGGACGTGGGGCACGGCCTGGGTGCCGTCCACCAGGACCCGCACGCCGAGGGTGCGGGCCAGGGCGCAGACTTCCCGGACCGGCAGCGCGACGCCGCTGAGGTTGGAGACCTGGGGCAGGGCCACGAGCCGCACCCGGCCGTCGAGCGCCGAGCGCAGGCTCTCCAGGTCCAGGCTGGTGTCCGGGGCCGTGCGCACCACCCGGAGCGTCACCCGGCCGCTCTCCTGCAGCCGCCGCCAGGGCAGGAGGTCGGAGTTGTGCTCGAGGTCCGTGCACACCACCGCGTCGCCCTCCTTCCAGGGCCAGCAATGCGCCACCAGGTTGACGGCCTCGGTGGCGTTCTTGGTGAAGACGACCTCCTCGGGCCGGGCCGCTCCGACGAAGCGCTGCAGCGCCGCGCGCGCCGCGTTGAAGGCGGTCGTGGTCTCGCGGCCGAAGAGGTGGTTCGACCTGCCGTGGCAGCCCGGATGCTCGCGGTAGTAGCGCGCCATGGCCTCGAGTACCGGCGCCGGCGGCAGCGTCATGCAGGCGTTGTCCAGATAGACCACGGGCCGGCCCAGGTGCAGGCGCGCCAGGGCCGGGAAGTCCAACCGGAGCTTCTGCGCGTCGAACCGCGGGCCGTCCCCCCTCATCGCCTCATCTCCCCCGGGACAGGAGCAGGGCCAGGCCCAGCAGCACCAGGAGCGTCATCTTCCCGAAGTGCCGGTAGATCAGGCCGGCGAGCCGGGGCGACCAGCGGAAGGTCTCGCTGGTCAGCACGCACTTGGCCTTGCCGTAGACCGCCCCCCGCGCGATGAGCTCGCAGAGCTCCCGGTAGCGGAACAGAGCCGACCGACGCATGCGCGCCTGCTGGTCCAGGCAGGGGAAGACCAGCCCGGGGACGAAGAGCAGGGCCATGGCCGCGGCGCCGGCGAGCATGAGGCCCAGCGCCAGGGGAGGCGCCAGGTATCTCAGCCCGGGGATCTCGGGGCGGTCGGTGTCGCAGGCGATCATGGCAGGTCCAGGAAATCCTCGATGGGGGTCCTCGCCTGCGTCCCGAGCCGCCTGCCATCGAGGAAGAGCCGCGCCCAGACCTCGCAGCCGAGCAGGGCCATGAGCCTCTGCCCGTGGTTGCGCATCCGCGAGTTGAACCGAGGGTGCAGGGCCTGTCCGCGGTGCTCGGCGAAGAGCCGGTCCAGGAAGCGCGCGTCGTACCAGCCGCGCCTCTTGAGGGCTCTGAGCAGCTTCTCCGCCGCGGCGGGGCGCTCCCGGAACATGGAATGGTAGGGGGCGTAGAACAGGCGGGGGTCGCGATGCACATGGTCGCGGGGATAGACCCGCTCCAGGGCCCGCTTGTGGAAAGGCCGGTCGCTGCTCCTATGCCGCAGCAGCTTGGCCAGCGTCCCTCCGCCCACCACCCAGTCCCGGGGCAGGGTGTTGACGAAGGCGACCACCTTCTTGCTCACAAACGGCGCGGCCAGCGCCAGGCCGCGGGCCGCCGCCATGCGGTGCTCGAAGAAGAGCAGGTAGGGCTTGAGCCCCTGGGTGATGTTGAGGGCGATGAGGTCGTCGAAGAACTCCTCGTCCCGCGGCGCGGCCTCGCAGAAGGAGCGGTGCATCCCCGCGCCGCCGCGGAACGCCGGGTCGAGCAGTTCCGCGCGCAGCTCGCGGTCGAAATGGAAATGGCTGGTCAGCCGTTCGAAGAAAGACTCCCGGTAGTCCGGCTCGGCGGCGAATATCTTGGCCACGTGGGCGGCCTGCCAGAAGAACTCGCGGTCGGTCAGCCGCCCCAGGCCGGCCAAGGCCGAATGCAGGGCCCGCCGCGCTGGCCAGGGCGCGCGGGCCAAGTAGCGGTGGACCTCGGCGACCGGATAGTAGATGCTGTAGACGTTGTTGCCGCCCTCGCCGTAGACCAGGGCGTCCACCGTGCCGCTCGCCTCGGCCGTCACCCGGTAGAGGGGCAGGGAGACCGATAGCACGGGCTCCTCGACCGTGGCCACGAGCCCGGGGAAGAGGTCGAAGTCGTCCGGGCCGCAGGCCACCCGGTGGTGGACCCCCCCCCTCGGCCTCGACCACCCGGGCCGCCGGGCCCAGCTCGTTGTACTGCTCCTGGCGGAAATAGGCGGTGTAGCCGTGCACGGGCCGGCCATGCACCGCGGCCGCGTTGTGGAAGGTCCAGCTCGTGTCCAGGCCGCCGCTGATGGCGCCGCCGAGCTCGCGGACCCGGTTGGCCGCCAGGAAGCGCCGCAGGTCGTCCTGGAACAGCCGCTCGTACTCGTCGAGAGCGGAACGCAGGTCGATGCTCTGCCTGCGCGCGAACGCGATCTTGTAGTGCTGCTCGAGTTCCACGCGGCCGCCGTGGAAGCGCAGCAGGCAGCCGGGCAGGAGCTTGCGGACCCCCTCGAAGCAGGTGTGCTCCGTATGGTTGTAGCCGTTGTTGAGGTAGTTGAGCAGCGAGCCCTTGTCGATCTGCGGCCGGGAGCTCAGCCTGCCCAGGACGCGCGTCACGCTGTCGGCGACGATGAGTTCCCGGCCCTCCAGACGGTAGTAGCAGGTGCCGCTGGCGTAAGGGTTGTTGACGACCAGGAGCTCCCGACGCTCCCGGTCGCAGACGATGGCCAGGAACCAGCCGTCGATGCGCCCGGCGAGGTCCTTGCCGTGCTTCCGGTAGAGACCGGCGACGAGCCGCGCGGGCTCCTCCGGCGGCGCTCCTCCGTCGGCCTCGCAGACGGCTCCCAGCACCGCGACGCTGAGGGCCCCGTCGCGCAGCACCGGGCTCTCGCAGCGCAGGACGAAGCCGGGCGACTCGTCCCGAGAAAGGAGGGCCGGCTCCCCTGGGACAGGACGGCAGGACGCGCCCGGCGCGGCCGCGATTCCCAGGAAACGGCTGGCTCGTCCCGGACCCATCGCAGTATTATAGCCTTTGGGACGCCCGACGGGCCGCCCCCGTATTTGGTATAAATCGCTCATGGCCTGGGCGGCGGTCCTGTTCTGTCTGGAGGCCCTGGCCTTCGGCCGGGCGGGCGGAGGCGGACACTACTCCGCGGGCCACAGCTTCTCGGGAGGGCACAGCTACTCGGGCGGCTTCCTCAGCGGAGGGCGCCACCATCACGGCGACGGCAAGCTGCTCTTCGACCTCCTCGCGGCCTACGCCCGCTGGGCCGAGGCCCACCCCCTCATCGGGGTCCCCCTGACCCTCCTCATCCTCTACGCGGTCATCCGGCTCATGAGCGCGGGCAACGACCGCTACGTCCGGGTCACCATCGACCGGGGCCGCGAGGCCCAGGCCGACTCCCGGCTCCAGTCCGGCCTGGCCGCCCTGCGCCGCCGCGACCCCGGCTTCGAGCCGGAGGCGTTCCTGTCCCGGGTCCGGGGCGCCTTCCTGAAGGTCCAGGAAGCCTGGTGCGCCCAGGACATGGCCCCGGCGCGCGCCTTCGTCTCGGACGGGGTCATGGAGCGCTTCGGCATCCAGCTGGTCATGCAGAAGTCGCTGGGCAAGCGCGACCGCATGGAGCGCGTCGAGGTCAGGGAGGCGCGCCTGCTCATGGTCGACTCCGACCCGCAGTTCGACGCCCTGCACGTCAGCCTGCGCGCCTCGGCCGTGGACCAGGAGGTCGCGCTGGAGAACGGCTTCGTGCTGGACGGCGGCTCGGAACCCCGGGAGTTCGTCGAGGTCTGGTCCTTCCTGCGCCGCCCCGGGGCCAGGACCTCGGCCCTGGGCCGGCCGGGGCTCATGGAGGGACAGTGCCCGAACTGCGGGGCCGTCCTGCGGATCCAGGACGCGGCCCTGTGCGCCTCCTGCGGCTCCTGGGTCGCCTCCGGGGAGTACGACTGGGTGCTCGCCGAGATCACCCAGGCCTGGGAATGGACCCCGCGGGAGCCGGGCCGCGGCGTTCCAGGCTGGGGCCTGCTCAGCGCAGACGACCCCGGCCTCAACACCCAGTTTCTGGAGGACCGGGCCTCCGTGGTCTTCTGGCGCTGGCAGCGCGCCCTCTGGGAGTCGGGCGCCGGGCCGCTGCGGGGCGTGGCCGCGGACGGCTTCTGCGACGACCTCGCCGCGCGGCTGCGCGAGAAGCCCGGCCGCCACGAGGACGCGGCCGTGGGCGCGGTCCGGGTCCTGGCCGTGGAGCCGGGAGAGCCCCATGACCGCGCCCACGTCCTGGTCAAGTGGTCGGCCCGGGGCTCGGTGCTCCAGCACGTCCTGGTCCTGGGCCGGCGCCGGGGCGTCAAGACCGACGGGCGCTCCGGGCTGGCCTCGGCGCGCTGTCCCGCCTGCGGCGCGCCGGCCGCCAGCCGCGAGGCGGCGGCGTGCGCCTACTGCTCCGCCCCCTTCAACGACGGGACCCGCGGCTGGGTCCTGCTCGAGATGGTCCCGGCCGAGCTATGGCAGCGGCCGGAGCTCCCCGAGGCTGCGGCTGCGGCCCAGGCGTCGGGCCCGTGGGACGCGCAGCTGTCGCCCGTCGACGGCTTGGCGGTCCTGGTCTCGGCGGTGACGGCTGACGGCCGGGTCGACCCCCAGGAGATGGCCTACCTGCAGGCCTACGCCCAGGCGCGCGGCATCGCGCCGGACGCGGCCGAGAGTGTCATCTCGGCCGCCAACGCCGGGGCCTTGAGCCTCCCGGCGCCCAGGGACCAAGCCCAGGTCCGGGCCGTGCTGGGCGGGCTCATCCGGATGAGCCTGGCCGATGGAGCCATCGCCGACGGCGAGCTGGGGCTGCTCAACTCCTTCGCCGGGACCCATGGCCTCGACCTCTCCGCGGTGCGCGCCGCCATCCAGGAGGAGCGGGTGGCCATGTACCGCGAGGCGAAGCAGGCCCTGGCCTCGCGCTGAGCCTAGGAAGCGCCGACTCCCCGGGCCAGCCGCCCGCCCAGGAGCTGCCCGCAGACCGCGCAGGCGATGAAGACTGGGATGGCCCAGAGGCTGACGTGGTTGGCGATGCGCAGCGCGATGATGAAGGGCACGGAGAGGTGGACGTAGACGAACCAGGCGGCGGAATAGGCGCGGCTGCGCGCGCGCAGACGTCCCAGCGGGAGGTTGACCAGGAAGGCCGCCAGGCCGATGCCCGCGGCGGTCCAGACGGCATGCATGCATATAGTATAGCAATGGTATGATATGGCGTCTCCCATGAAGCTGCCCGAGCTGACGACCGAGGAACTGACCCGCTACGGCCGCCAGATCGTCCTGCCCGAGCTGGGGCCCGAAGGGCAGCGGAAGCTCAAGGCGGCGCGCGTGCTGGTCGTGGGCGCGGGGGGTCTGGGCGCACCCGCGAGCCTCTATCTGGCCGCGGCCGGGGTCGGCACCATCGGGCTGGCCGACGCGGACGAGGTGGAACTGGGCAACCTGCACCGCCAGATCCTCTACTCCGACGCCTCGGTGGGCAAGCCCAAGCTGGCCGAGGCCGAGGCGCGGCTCAGGGCCCTCAACCCGTCCGTGAAGGTCGTCGCCCACGACGAGCGGCTGACCGCCCGCAACGCTCTGGGGATCGTGAAGAGCTATGACGTGGTGGCTGACGGCACGGACAACTTCCCCGCGCGCTACCTGGTCAACGACGCCTGCGTCCTGGCCGGCAAGCCCGACGTGTACGCGGCCGTGTTCCGGTTCGAGGGGCGGCTCTCCGTCTTCGATGCCCGCAGGGGCCCCTGCTACCGCTGCCTTTTCCCCCAGCCGCCCGCGCCCGGGACCGTGCCGGACTGCGCCGCGGGCGGCGTGCTGGGCGCCCTGCCGGGCGTGATGGGCTCCCTGCAGGCCGTGGAGGCCATGAAGCTCGTCCTGGGCACCGGCGAGCCCGCGGTCGGGAAGCTCGTGGTCTTCGACGCGCTGGCCATGGAATGGCAGGCCGTCACCTTGCGCAAGGACCCGCGCTGCCCTCTCTGCGGCAAGAAGCCCTCCATCCGGGGACTCAAGGACCTGGAGTATTCCTGCGCCGCCGCGGTGCCGGAGACCTCGGTGGAGGATCTCAAGGCCCGGCTGGACCGCAAGGAAGCCCTCCTGCTGCTCGACGTCCGGGAGCCCGGAGAACACGACCTCGCCCGCATACCGGGCGCCAAGCTCATCCCGCTGGGCCAACTGCCGGCGCGGCTCAAGGAGCTGGCGGCCTACCGGCGCAAACCCGTGCTGGTGCACTGCAAGACCGGGGCCCGGTCGGCGCAGGCGGTGGGTCTGCTGCGCGCCCAGGGCTTCTCCGGAGCGCTCAACGTGGCCGGCGGCATCGCGGCCTGGTCCGAGCGCATCGACCCGTCGGTGCCGAAGTATTGAATCCCCCATGCTCCCCGTCCTGATGCTCTTCCTCATCCCGGTCGGCGGGGGCATCCCGGCCGGGGTCCTGCTGGCGCGCGACCACCACATCGCCTGGCCGGTGACCGCGAGCCTCTACCTCGTCTCCGACGTGATCCTGGCCTTCCTGTTCGAGCCGGTGCTGCGGCTCCTGATCGCGGTGGTGCGCCGGATCCCGCCTCTGGCCCGCGCGGCGGAGGCCGTGCGCCTGGCCATGGACAGGACCGCGGCCCAATACGGCGTCGGAGCGGGGCCCTTCGCCCTGGTCATGATCGCCTTCGGCGTGGATCCCATGACCGGCCGCGCCGCGGCGGCCGCGGCCGGCCACGGCTTCGTGGCGGGCTGGGCCATCGCCATCACCGGCGACATGCTCTATTTCGCCGTCATCATGGTCGCGACCCTGCGGCTCAACTCCGTCCTGGGCGACCCCGAGCGGACCATGGCGGTCATATTGGCAGCGATGTTCCTCCTGCCCGTACTCGTGCGTCGCGTGAAGGCGGCCTGCTCCAAGAGGCTCCCCCTCCCTGGCGGCGGCGCCTAGAGCCGCCTTGCTTTGCCGCCCCGCTGTTTGCTATCATTCTTTTGCGGGGTAGAGCAGCCCGGTAGCTCGCAAGGCTCATAACCTTGAGGTCGGTGGTTCAAATCCACCCCCCGCAACCA
>JACRDS010000140.1 GCA_016212825.1 Elusimicrobiota bacterium
CGAGGTCCCGGAGGCAGCGGTCCAGGCGGGCCCAGGAGGCCGGCGGCGCGAAGCGGATGACCGGCGCGCGCAGGACGCGCGCGCCCAGGGCCCGCAGGCCGGCGGCCAGGGGGCCGGAGGGGCCCTCGGGCCGCGTCACCAGGATGGTCCGTCCGGAAAGGGGCTTGCGCACCGTTGGGATATTCTACATATTGCGGATTTTGACAGTCCATCCCGCGAATGTTATAATGACTTTTCCCCATGGTGTTGCCGTTCTTCCCCGACAAGAAGGACCAGCCTAAAGCCTCCTCCGGAAGGCCCGGCTCCCTGGTCAAGCCGAAGAAGGTCGCCA
Organism: Elusimicrobiota bacterium; assembly: GCA_016212825.1. Classification (GTDB taxonomy): domain Bacteria; phylum Elusimicrobiota; class Elusimicrobia; order UBA1565; family UBA9628; genus UBA9628. The sequence goes on from JACRDS010000140.1 coordinate 332, forward strand.
TCTCCGACATCCTCGGCGAGGACCTGATCCTGCAGGCGCCGGACGGCGCGGACAAGGACCGGCTGCTGGAGCTGCTCGTGACCCGTCTCTGCGCGGCCCGTTGCATCGGCTCCCCCCAGGCCGTCCTGGCCAAGGTCCTGGAGCGGGAGCAGGGCATCAGCACCACCCTGGACACCGGGCTGAGCCTGCCCCATGCCCGCCTGGACCCCCTCCGGAGCATCGTGGCGGCGCTGGCCCTGGCGCCCCGGGGCGTGGCGGACCCCAAGGCGGGGGACCTCACCATCAGGCTGATGTTCCTCTTCTTCTCCCCCGCCCAGGCGGAGTTCCTGCCCCTGCATCTGCAGCTCCTGCGGGGGGTCGCCTCCCTGTTCCAGCCCCAGTTCATCGCGGAGCTGGCCGCGGCCCCGTCTCCGGCCGCGGCGCTGGAGCTCATCCGCCGGACGGAGAGCCGCTAGCGGGGCCCGGCGAGGACCAGCATGGCCATCCTGCGCATCACCAAGCACGGCGAGCCGGTCCTGAAGAAGCCCTCGGCGTCCGTCGTCTACGAGGCTCTGCGCCCGGAGCTCCCCCGCCTGCTCAAGGACATGTGGGCGACCATGTACGCGGCCAAAGGGGTGGGCCTGGCCGCCCCGCAGATCGGCCTGAACCTGCGCCTCTCGGTCGTCGACGTCCGTCCCGAGGGCAAGGCCCAGCGCCTGGTGCTCATCAACCCGGAGATCGTCTCCCGCGAGGGCGTCATGGCCGAGGAGGAGGGCTGCCTCTCGGTGCCCGGGGTCTTCGCCCGGGTCAAGCGCTGCGCGCGCGTGCGCCTGCGCGCCCTCGACGCGCGCGGCGAGCCCTTCGAGATGGAGGCGGCGGGCCTGCTGGCCAAGGCCTTCCAGCACGAGGTGGACCACCTCGACGGCAAGCTCTTCATCGACCGTCTGCCTTTCACGGAGAAGCTCAGGGTCCTCTCCCTCATCAAGGACCTGCGCCGGGACTGGACGTGAGGACCCTCTTCTACGGGTCCCCCGCTTTGGCGGTGCCGTTCCTCGAGCTGCTGGCCCGCCGCAGCGAGGTCGCGGCCGTGCTCACCGGCCCGGACGCGCCCGCGGGCCGGGGCCTGCGCGTGCGGCCGAGCCCGGTCAAGGCCCGGGCCCTCGAGCTGGGCCTGAGCGTCCTGCAGCCCGAGCGGCCCGGGGCGGCGGCCGCGTCTTTAGCCGCGCTCAAGCCCGACCTCGCCGTGGCCGTGGCCTACGGCAGGCTGCTCCCGCCCGAACTCCTGGCGGTCCCCGCCCTGGGCAGCCTCAACGTGCACTTCTCCCTGCTGCCCAAGTACCGCGGCGCCGCTCCCGTGCAGTGGAGCCTGGTGCGCGGCGAGACCCGCACCGGCGTCACCGTGTTCTGGATCGAGGCCGGGCTCGACACCGGACCGGTCTTCCTCCAGCGCGGCCTGGAGGTCGGCCCGGACGAGGACGCCGGGAGCCTCTTCGCGCGGCAGACCGCGTTGGGGCTGGAGGCCCTGGGGGAGGCGCTCGACGAGGCCGCGGCGGGGCGCATCCGCCGCGAGCCCCAGGCCGGAGAGCCGAGCCTGGCGCCGCGCCTGCGCAAGGAGGACGGCCGGCTCTCCCTGGCGCGGCCCGCGCGGGAGCTGCACAACCTGGTCCGGGGCCTGCGCCTGTGGCCCACCGCCTATCTCGAGCTGGCCGCGCCCGCGCCCCGGCACCTGCGGGTCCTCCAGACCGCGCTTCGGGACGCGCATGGGGCGGCGACCGGCGGGACTCCCGGTTCCATCGTACGCGTTGAACGAGGCGGCGGTATTTTGGTACAATGTTCGGACTGCAGCAGTCTTTGGCTTCTCACGGTTCAACCTGAGGGGAAAAAGCCGGTAGCGGCTGCGGATTTTCTCAATGGCCTCCGCCTCGGCGCGGGGGACCTTTTGCCTTGGACATGAGTCTGGATATCAGAGGGGAGGTGCGCTCGTGGGAAGCGGTGGGCGTCGGCCTGGTCCTGGCCGCCGCGGTCTTCGCCTTGCTGCAATGGGGGATCGCCGGCGTGGTCCATGACCGCAGGACCCAGACCGTGCCCGACCTGAAGGGCCGCTCCCTCTCCTCGGCGCTCGATATGCTCGCCCCGCTCAACATCGGCCTGCGCAAGGAGAGCATCGAGTTCAACAACGCGGTGCCCATCGCCTCCGTCCTGCGCCAGTATCCCCCGGCCGGCACGGTGGTGCGCGAGGGCAAGATCGTGCGCGTGGTGGTCAGCCAGGGCGGCGAGACCGTGCTGACGCCCGCCATCGTGGCGCTGCCCCTGCGCAACGCGGAGATGCTCCTGCGCCAGAGCCAGCTGGCGCTGGGCGAGGTCAACGAGACCTACTCGCTGAAGTTCGAGAAGGGCGTCGTCGTGTCCCAGGACCCCAAGGCGGAGTCCAGCGTGGAGCGCAGCGCCCTGGTCAACGTGACGGTCTCCGCCGGCTCCCCTCCCGCCGGGGTCAACCTCATGCCGGATTTCCTGCGCAAGAACATCCAGGAGGCCCAGGCCTGGGCCGGCGGCGCGGGGCTCAGCCTCGTCGAGACCAAGGACCTGTCCTCGCCCTTCGCCTACGGCACCGTCCTCTCGCAGACGCCGGCGCCGGACAGCCCGCTGACGGCCTCGACGCGGGTCTCCGTGATCATCAGCGGCCGGGTGGGCAAGCCCGGCGAGGCCGGCCCGGCGGTCACCAATTTCCACTACGAGCTGCCCCAGGGCGGCAGCGAGAGCCTGGTGCGCATCGTGGTCTCGGACAAATACGGCGAGCGCGAGCTCTTCAACGGCTTGCGCCGGCCCGGCTCCAAGATCGACCTGCCCGTGCAGGAGACGGGCGGGGCGCATGTGCGCATCTTCCTCAACGGCATCCTCGTCGACGAGAGGGACATGTGACGATGACCCTCGCGAGGACGGTGGACGTGGTGCCCTCGCTGCTCTCCGCCGACTTCTCCCGCCTGGCGGCGGAACTGCGCCGGGTGCAGGACGGCGGGGCCGAGTGGGTCACGGTGGACGCCATGGACGGACACTTCGTGCCCAACCTGAGCTTCGGGCCGGACCTGGTGCGCGCCGTCAAGCGCCTCTCCCCCCTGCGCGTCGACGCGCATCTCATGGTGACCAACCCCGAGGCCGCGGCCCCCTGGTTCGTCAAGGCCGGGGCGGACCGCGTCATCTTCCACCTCGAGGCCTGTCCCGAGCCGGAGCCCCTGCTGCGCGCGCTGCGCGGCCAGGGCGTGGAGGCGGGCGTCGCGGTCAAGCCGGGCACGCCGGTCGACGGCCTGCTGCCGCTGCTGGCGCAGTCGGACCTGGCCCTGGTCATGACCGTGGAGCCGGGCTTCGGCGGCGCCGCCTTCCTGAGCGCCATGCTGCCCAAGATATCGGCCCTGCGCCGGGCCCTCGACGCCGGCGCCCTGCCGTGCCGCCTGCAGGCGGACGGAGGCATCAATCTGGAGACCGTGGAGGCCGCGGCTTCCGCCGGCGCCGACGTCCTGGTCGCGGGCCACGGCGTTTTCGGGAACCCCGACCCGGCGGCCGCCATCCGGACCTTGCGCGCCAAGGCCCAGGCGGCTTATTCCGGGCGGGCGGGATAACACATGACCGCCAACGCATTTCCTTATGGCGGTCAGTGCAGACGCACATCCGTGCGTCGACAGGAGGAGACATGTCCGTAGTCATCAGGCTGCAGAGGACGGGAAAACCCAAGCAGGCGCACTACCGCGTGGTGGCCATCGAGAAGAGCCGGGGCAGCACGGGCAAGCCCATCGAGGTGCTCGGCAGCTACAACCCCCGCGGCGAGACCATCGCCAAGAAGCTCGCGGTGCGGCAGGACCGCTATGAGGCCTGGCGCAAGAACGGCGCCCTGCCTTCCGTGACGGTGGAGAAGCTGATGCGGCAGGCGCAGAAGGCTCCCGCCGCGCCGAAGGCGGAGGCCAAGTCATGAAGGAACTCACCCAATTCCTGGTCAAGAACCTGGCCGACCACCCCGACCAGGCTTCCGTGCAGGACTCGGAGGCCGACGGCACCGTGACCTTGAAGCTGGTCGTGGCGGAGGAGGACAAGGGCAAGATCATCGGCAAGAAGGGCAAGGTGATCAAGGCCATCCGCTCCCTCGTGTCCGCGGCCGGGGCCAAGGCCCAGAAGAAGACCGTGGTGGACATCGACTAGGAGAGGCGATGCGCATCGACGTGGTGACGCTGTTCCCCGAGATGTTCGAGCCCGTGCTGGGCGCGAGCATCACGGGCCGCGCCCGGACGCGCGGCCTGCTGGAGCTGGGGACCGTCAACCCGCGGGACTTCGCCGCGGACCGGCACCGCACCGTCGACGACCGGCCTTTCGGGGGCGGCGCGGGCATGGTGCTCATGGCCGAGCCCCTCCACCGGGCCATCAAGAGCGTGCGTCGGCCCGGCAGCCGCGTGGTCTGCCTGACTCCGCGGGGGCCGCGCTTCGACGCGGCCGCGGCCCGGCGTCTGGCCCGCGAGGAGCACCTGGTCCTGGTCTGCGGCCGCTACGAGGGGCTCGACGAGAGGGTCCTGCGCCTGTGCGACGAGGAGGTCTCCATCGGGGACTTCGTGCTCACGGGCGGGGAACTGCCGGCCATGATGGTGGCCGACGCCGTGGCGCGGCTCATCCCGGGAGTGCTCAAGAAGGCCGACGCGGCGGCCTGCGAGTCGTTCGAGGGCGGGCTGCTGGAACACCCGCATTACACCCGGCCGCGGGTCTGGCGGGGCCGCAAGGTCCCGGAGGCTCTGCTGTCCGGAGACCACGAGCGCATCGCCGAGTGGCGCCGCTGCGCCGCGCGGCGCGTCACGCGACGCAGGCGCCCGGATTTGTTGAAGACTAGCACATGAGCGCATAGGAGAGAGTCATGATGGCGGCAGCAGAACAGGCGAAGAAGCAGTTCCCGGACTTCCGTCCGGGCGACACGATCCGGGTGCACATCCGGGTCGTGGAAGGCGACAGCGAGCGCGTCCAGGTCTTCGAAGGCACGTGCCTGGCGCGGCGGGGCCGCGGCGACGGGGCGAGCTTCACCGTGCGCAAGATATCCTTCGGCGTGGGCGTGGAGCGGACGTTCCCCCTGTTCTCCCCGCACATCGAGAAGATCGAGGTCGTGATGTCCGGCAAGGTGCGCCGGGCCAAGCTCTACTACCTGCGGGGCTTGAGCGGCCGCGCCGCGCGTCTGAGCGAGTCCGAGCGCGGCGCTCCGGGCGAGACCGCCCCGGCCGAGTCCTCGGCGGCGGCCCCGGCCCAGGCCGAGAAGGTCAAGCCGGCCGAGGCTTCCGCCCCGGCGCCGGCCCGGACCGAGACGGGCAAGTCCCATTCCACGGACGCCAAGCCGGGCAAGGCGGCCGCGGTCAAGGCTGGTTCCACGGCCAAGTAGTCCGGCCGTGCCTTCCGGCGCGGGAAAGAGGTTCGACGACGCCCTGCGCGCCTCCCGGCGTGCAGGGTGGCTTATCGGCGTGGACGAAGCCGGCCGGGGGCCCTGGGCCGGTCCCGTGGTGGCCGCGGCCGTGCGTCTGGGACCGGAGGCCCCGCGGGCCCTGCGGGCGGCGCGCGACTCCAAGCTCCTCTCCCCCTTCCAGCGCGAGCGCCTCTTCCCGGCTATCCGGGCGAGGGCCGCGGCCGTGGCCGTCTCCTGGGCCCACCCCCGCGAGATCGAGCGCAGCAACATACTCGCCGCCACTTTGGCCGCCATGCGCCGGGCCGTCCTGCGCGCCGCCGCGGGGATCGAGCCCGGCGGCTGCCTGGCCGTGGTGGACGGCAACCGGCGCATCCCCGGCCTGAGTCTGGAGCAGTTGACCGTGGTCGACGGCGACCGCCTCTCTTTGGCCGTCTCCTGCGCGAGCATTGTGGCCAAGGTCGTGCGCGACCGCTGGATGCTCGGGCTCGACCGCCGCTATCCGGGCTACGGCCTGGCCCGGCACAAGGGCTACGGGACCGCCGCCCACCGCGAGGCGCTCGACCGCCTGGGCCCGGCCCCCGTGCACCGGTTCACCTTCGCGCCGGTGCGCCGGCTGGTCCCGGCATGAGCCGCGAGGCGGGCGCCGGGCGTAAGGAATTCCGTCCGCCCGGCACCGGCGGAACTTCCAATGCCGCCGGCGAGCGGGCCGAACGGGAGGCGGAGGCCTTCCTCCGGGGGCGGGGCATGCGCATCCTGGCGCGCAACTTCCGCAGCCGCTGCGGCGAGATCGACCTGGTGGCCCAGGACGGCGAGACCGTGGTGTTCGTGGAGGTGCGCTCCCGCTCGTCCGACGCTTTCGGGTCGGCGCAGGAGACCGTGACCGCGGCCAAGCGCCGGCGCATCATCCGCACGGCCCTGGTCTACGCGCAGAGCCGGGGCCTCGACGCGCCTCTGCGCTTCGACGTGGTCGCCATCTCCCCCCGCGGACTGGAGCACATCCCGGGGGCTTTCGACGGGACGGGGGCCGCGTCATGACCGTCCACGTCCACTACGAGCACCGCTGCGCCGGCTGCGGGGCCTTCTACATCCCCTACGCTCCGGGCGTGCCGTGCCCCAAGTGCGGCCGGCCCGGGACCGAGGCCTTCGATTTCGTGCCCCAGGCCGCGGCCTCCCTGCGCTTCAACCTGCAGAGCTACGGCAGCTACCTGCCCCCGGCCTGGTACGTGGGCTCTTTGGGGGACCACTGCCTGCGCCTGCTCTTCTCCGCCTTCGAGGCCTGGCGCACCCGGCCGGACCCGGCCGAGAGCTTCGACTCGGCCCTGGAGCGCAAGCTCGGGGCCATGGAGTGGGGTGACCAGCTCTACATGCTGGGGCACGTGCGCGACATCGCGCGCCGGGTGCGCGCCGAGCTGGGCGAAGGCTGAGCCGCCCGGCTCAACGCGCGTCCATGTAGGGCTGGTTGAGGCGCCGGACCTCGACGCCTTCGGGCACGATGTCGTAGACGCTCTTGCCCGCTTCCCGGAGGAGCTTGTGGACGGAGCGGTAGGCGTCCTGGTCCACGGGACCGAAGCCGGCGATGTCCGCGAGGGCCGAGAGGGTCTTCTTCCCTTCAGGCGAGGAGGCCAGCCCCCGCAGGGCTTTGAGGAGGGCCTCGCGTTTCTCCGGCCGCAGGCCCTTCCGGAAGACGAAGGGCTCGTTGGGGATGGTCCCGGTCCTGGCGAGCACGCGCAGGTCCTTCCTGGCGGCGGCCTGGCCGGCGTAGGTGGCGACGGCCGCGACCTCGCCCTGGTCCAGCGCCTTCAGGGCCCGGGCATGGGTCATCAGGAAGACCGGCGAGACCTTCACCCCCTCCTTCTTGAGGAACCGGGCGGGCAGGAGGAAGCCGCTGACCGAATAGGGGTCCACGTAGCCGAACCGGGCTCCGTCGAGGTCCATGGGCTTGCGGACCGTGCTCTTGGACTTGACGAGGATGACGCCTTCGTAGGTGGTCTCGCCCTTGCCGCGCAGGACCTGCAGGGCCGGCGCCACCTCGTACTCCTCATGCGCCAGGAGGAACTCCTCCATGGTCAGGAGGCCGGCGTCGGCCTGGCGCGTGCCGAGCCGCTCGATGGCGTCCACCGGGGAGTCGGCCGCGCGCGTCTCCACGTCGAGCCCCGAGCCGGAGGAGAGCTGCCGGGCGAGGCTGTCCAGGACGGATTCGGCAGCCGCATGGGCGGGCGAGAGAAGCACGACCAGGGGATCGTCCGCGGCGCCGATGGAGGACTCGTTGCGGCCGAGGCAGGCCGAGAGGCCCGCGGCGGCGAGCAGGATGGCGAGCTTCTTCATGGTCTGGCGCATGGCCTTCTCCTCACAGGAAATAGTCGAAGTCCCGTTCCGTCCTGACGTAGCGGCGCAGGCGGAAGATGTGGGCCGGGACCCCCTTGGGGTCGAGCTCCACGTAGTTGCGGTGCCCCCGCCACAGATAATGCCGCTCGGCCAGCAGGTCGTGCATCTGGTAGGGCTTGTCCGCGGCCAGGCCGAACTCGCCCAGCGGCAGCTCCACCCAGCCGGCCTGCTTGTGGTTGGGGTCGAGGTTCACGATGACCAGGACCACGTTGTCGCCCGACTGCTTGGAGTAGCAGATGATCGCTTCGTTGTCGCAGCGGAAGAAGCGCAGGCTCGCGTCGCTCTGCAGGGCCGGGTTCTCGCGGCGGATGCGGTTGACCCGGGCGATGTGCTGGCGCAGGCTGTCCTTGCGCTCCAGCGGCCAGTGCTTGAGCTCGTACTTCTCCGAGTCCTTGTACTCCTCGCGGCCCGGCTCGCGCGGGGTGTTCTCGCAAAGCTCGAAGGCCGGGCCGTAGACGCCGTAGCTCGCGCCCAAAGTGGCGGCCAGGGTGTGGCGCACGATGAAGGCCGGCCGGCCGCCGAACTGCAGGTACTCGGTGAGGATGTCCGGCGTGTTGGGCCAGAGGTTGGGGCGCAGGAACTCCTTGGCCTCGCTGTGGACCAGCTCGTGGAAGTAGCTCTCCAGCTCCCACTTGGAGTTGCGCCAGGGGAAGTAGTTGTAGGACTGCGAGAACCCCGCCTTGGCCAGGCGGGCCATGACCTTGGGCCGGGTGAAGGCCTCGGCCAG
>JACRDS010000016.1 GCA_016212825.1 Elusimicrobiota bacterium
GCCGGCCTGGCCGTGTTCGGCGGAGGGGGGGACTCGCTGATCAACACCCCGTCGGGCTCGGACTTCATGAAGAAGTTCACCGCGGTCCTGGCCGGGACCTTCGCGTTCACCTCCCTGTTCCTGACCTTGCTGGGCAGCCGCGCGGGCATGTCGAGCGTGACCAGCCGCGTGGCGGCTCCGGTCCCGGTCGAGGCTCCGGCCGTTCCGGCGCCGGCCGCGCCTGCGGCCCCGGCAGGGAAATAGCGATTTAGCGCGGGTGGCGGAACTGGCAGACGCGTACGTTTGAGGGGCGTATGGGGAAACCCGTGGGGGTTCAAGTCCCCCCCCGCGCATTCTTTTGAGCGAACCGAAGTTCCTGGCCGACAGCATGCTGGGCAAGCTGGCCCGCTGGCTCATCATCCTGGGCTACGACGCGGCCTACGGCGGCGAGAAGGGCCGCAGCGACGCCTCCCTGCAGGAGCAGGCCAAGCGGGAGGGGCGCATCTTCCTGACCCGGGACACCCGCATACCCCGCGTGGCCGGCCTGCGCATGCTCCTGGTGCGGCCCACGCGCTTCGAGGACCAGCTGCGCTACGTGCTCAAGGCGCTGGAGCTCAAGCCCGACCGCAAGAAGCTCTTCACCCGCTGCTCCTACTGCAACGAATCCCTCGCTTCCGTGCCCCGCGATGAGGCGCTGGCGCAGGTCCCGCCCCTGGTCCAGGAGCTCCAGACCGAGTTCTGGCGCTGCGGAGCGTGCAAGCGGATGTACTGGGGCGGCACGCACACCCAGCGGACCATCGAGAAGCTCGACCGCTGGGGAATTTGATTTGCTATCCTCTGCTCATCTAGGAGGTCTTCCGACATGAAACGCCACTCCATCCTCGTCCTCGCCTGCGCCCTGGCCCTGGGCGGCTGCGTCTCGGCCTCCAAGCTCAAGGATCAGCAGGCCCAGACCGCGGCCCAGCAGCAGCGCGCCGACTCCCTGCAGAAGGACCTCGACGCGGCCAAGGCCGCGGCCGAGAAGAGCGCCGCCACCGAGGCCGCGCTCAACGTCCAGCTCAAGGCCTCCGCCGACCAGCTGGCCTCGCTCAATACCCAACTGGCCTCGGTCCAGAAGTCGAACAAGGACCTGCAGGAGTCGCTGGATGCCAACAAGGGCGAGCTGAGCAAGAAGGTGTCGGATCTCGTCAAGCAGAAGGACGCCGTCTCCCAGAAGCTGGCCGACACGTCCAAGGACCTGGCCGCGGCCACGGCCCGGGCCGCCACGGCCGAGGCCGCCGTCGCCGCGCGCGAGAAGGAATTGGCCCAGGCCCGCGACGAGAAGGCCGCCCTGGAGAAGGCCAAGGCCGAGGAGCTGTCCAGGGTCAAGCAGAACTACGACAACCTGACCTCCACGCTCAAGTCGGAGATCGCGGCGGGCGAGGTCGCCATCACCCAGCTCAAGGGCAAGCTTACCGTGAACATGGTCGACCGCATCCTCTTCGACTCCGGTCAAGCCGAAGTGCGCGCCGACGGCAAGAAGGTCCTCGAGAAGGTGGGCAAGGTGCTCGCCGGCGTGGCGGACAAGGACATCCGCATCGAGGGGCACACGGACAACAAGCCCATCGTGGGCGACCTCAAGAACAAGTACGCCACGAACTGGGAGCTCTCCACGGCCCGCGCCACCGCGGTGCTGCGCCATCTGGAGGACGCGGCCAAGGTGGACGGCAAGCGCCTGGCCGCGGCCGGCTACGGCGAGTTCCGGCCGGTCTCGCCCAACGACACGCCGGAGCACCGGGCCCTCAACCGCCGCATCGAGATCGTCCTGGTCCCCAAGGATTAGACTCCGCGCCGTGCCTCCTGAGACCAGCTGGGCGGGCCGCAGCGCCGTCCGGCTGGCGCCTTTCCTGGCCGCTCTGGCGACAGCAGCGGCATTCCTCCCTGTGTTGGGCAGCGGGTTCGTGGCGTGGGATGACCCGGCTAACTTCCTGAACAATCCTTATTATCGGGGCTTTTCCTGGGACAACATCGTCTGGATGTTCACCCAGACTCACGTGGGCAACTACCAGCCGCTCTCCTGGCTGAGCCTGGCGTTGGACTATGTGCTCTGGGGGATGGAGCCGAGGGGTTATCACCTGACGAACCTCCTGCTGCACTCGGCCAATGCCGCCTTGTTCTGTCTGGTCTGCCTCGTTTTATTTCCGTTCGGCCAAGGACGGCTCGTCACCCCAACGGAACCCGGGCCCCCTCGGAGGGGGCCCGGGTTGCGCGGCAGCGAAGCTGCCGCGCCATTCCAAGGCTGGTCTCTTTCCGTTTCATGTCTTTTCGCCGCCCTCTTCTGGTCCCTCCACCCCTTGCGCGTCGAGCCCGTGGCCTGGATCACGGAGCGCCGCGACGTGCTCTCGACCTTCTTCCTGCTGAGCTCGCTGCTCTTCTGGCTGGCCTGGACGCGCGAGGGGCTGCGCCGCTGGTACGCGGCCGGCTTGGCCGCCTATGTCCTGTCCTTGCTCTCCAAGGCCATCGGCATGAGCTTCCCGGTCCTGCTCCTGATCCTGGAGTTCTATCCCCTGAGGCGCCGGCCGCGCTGGAAGGCGCTAGCGCCGTTCGCGGTCCTGGCGCTGGGCGGCGCGGCCAGCGGACTCTGGTCGGTGTCGCGCAGCGGATTCCTGCCCCTGGCGGACTTCGGCCCTTTGCAGCGTATGGCCCGGGCCTGCTATGCATGGGTCTTCTACCTGGCCAAGACCGTCTGGCCGTCCGGACTCTCGCCCATGTACGAGGTCCCGCAGTATCTCGACCCCTTCACGGCGCCGTATCTCCTGAGCTTGGCGGCCGCCGCCCTGGCCGCCGCGGCCGTCCTGCGCTGGGGGAGACGCGTCCCCGCGGCGGCGGCGGCTCTGGCCGCGTTCACCGCGGCCGTGGCCCCGGCGCTGGGCTTCGTGCAGGCCGGGTCTTTGCTGGCCGCGGACCGTTTCGCCTACATCCCCGGCCTGGCCCTGGCCCTGCTGGCGGGAGGCGGGCTCCTGGCCTGGCAGCGGAACTGCGGTCCGCGCGGCAGGGCTGCCCTAGCGCTGGGCTGCGCCGCGCTCTGCCTGGCGTTGGCCGCGCTGAGCCGGCGGCAATGCCGGCATTGGAAGGATTCCGAGGCCCTCTGGGGCCGGGTCCTGGCTCTGGCCCCGGATACGGCCATGGCGCACAACAACCTCGGAGGCGTTCTTGCCGAACAGGGGCGCTGGGAGGAGACCGAGCGCCACGCGCGCCAGGCCCTGCTCCTGCGGCCGCATAGCGCCTCCTACCGCCGCAACCTCGCCGACGTCCTGTTCAACCGGGGCAACCGTTCTCTCCGCGAAGGCCGGCACCGGGACGCCGCCGCGCTCTACCGGGAAGCCCTGTCCCTCACCCCCGGCTGGGCCGACGCCCATAACAACCTCGGACTGGCCCTGAGCGCGTCCGGCCGGCCTGCCGAGGCCTGTGGGCACTTCCAGCAAGCCCTCGCGGCCAAGCCGGGTTGGGCCGAAGCCTATTACAACTGGGGCAACGCCCTTTCCGACCTCGGTCGGCTGGGGCAGGCCGAGGCCAGGTACCGGGAGGCGTTGCGCCGGTCTCCCGGTCTCCTGGAGGCCCGCTTCAACCTCGCCAACTGCCTGGCCCGGCGGGGGAAGCTCGCGGAGGCGGTCCGGATCTACGAGGAGCTGCTCGCCCGCTCTCCCGCGTACCCGGACGCGGCCGAGTACCTGCGCCGGGTCCGGGCCCTGCCCGGGCGCTGAGTCAGCGCGAGCCGGTGGCCGTGCCGCTGGCTATGTCCGAGGTGTTGTTGAAGCTCAGGACGACGACCGCATCCTTGGCCGCGATGCCGCCGCTGTTCATGAGCGTGATCGTGGTGTTGTTGAAGTTCGAGTTGGTGTGGTTGGCTCCGGAGAGCAGGATGACCGCGTCTCCGGACAGGCCGGCGAACGAGAACGAGTTGAGGGCCGTCTGCGAGCCGCTCAAGGGTCCGGCGAAGATGGCCACGTCCGAGCTCCCCAGACCGCCGATGACCTGCCGGGCTCCGAAATCCACGGTGAGCCCGAAGGACAGGCCCGTCCCGGTATAGCCTCCCCCGCAGGCCAGCGTCCCGCTGCAGGTGTAGTTCCCGGTGCCGGTGTAGAATGCGCTCCCGGTCAAGCTGCGCACGCTGTCCCAGGTGGATATGCCGTCCGCGATGCTGCTGGCCGTCCCTTGCTGGGAGGCCACGGTCTGGGTGTTATCCAGCCCGCCCGTGAAGTCGCCCACGGCTCCGGCGATGTCCGCGCTGACGCCGCCCGCGGCCGTGTCCTGGCCCGCCTGCTGCGTGGGCGAAGGCCCGCCCGCGCCGCCGGAGGGCGCGCCGCCCTGAGGCGCGGGCTCGCCCAGCATATTGCTGATCTGCGCCGCCTGCTGGCTCATGTCCGTCACCGCGCTCGGGGCCTGGCCGGGTGAGACCGTGGTCCCGAACCCCGGCTGGGTGATGACCACCTCGGAGCCCGCGTTGCCCACGGCCACGCTGCCCGGGTTCTCGTTGGCGTTGTTCGGCGCCCCGGGGCCGAAGAGGATGACCGTCGAGCCGCCCGGCGAGGCCTGCCCGCCCGCGATGGTGCCGCGGATGCCGATGGTCCCGACCGGGAGCTTGACCTTCATGCTGCCCGGGTCCTTGCGCGCCACCTTGCCCGTGACAAAGCGGAACACGCCCTTGGTGACCTGGGCCGTGACCTTGCCCGCGCTGGTGGCCGGGTCGTAGACGAACTCGTCGAGCATCATGTCGCTGTTGGGCCCGATGGTGAAGACCGTTTCGTCGAGCAGGAGCACCTGCAGGCGGCCGGCCGCGTCCGTGGTGACGTGGTCGTTGAGGAAGACCGGCTTGCCGCTGCCGAGCACGCGGCCAACGGCCTGTCCGGGAGCCTGGGCCTTGACCGCGCCCTTGACGGCGGCCGCGGCCCCGATGCGGGTGAGCCCGGCCGCGGGAGCCTGGGCCGAGGCCGCGGTCACGACGGAGAGCAGAAAGGCGAAGAGGGTCATAGGCCGACCTCCCATCTATAGGTGATCATGGTCGCCAGCTTGTTGTTGGTGTAGGCGTAGTTCGGGACGTTGGAGAGGGCGTGGTAGTACTCGTAGGTCAGGGTCCAGAGCAGGTCCTTGAGCTTCGGGTGCAGCAGCCCCAGGGGCGCGCCCAGCGTGCCGGCGGCGCGCATGGTGGTGTCCTTGCGGTAGCCGCCGCCGATGGCCGTGTCCGCCTGCTTGTAGTGGTCCTCGTTGACGTTGAAGGAGGAGAGGAGGAACATGCCGCGGCCCAGCAGCCAGGAGTGGTTGAGGCCCAGCGTGGTCCGGTCATAGCCCCAGTAAGCCTGCGCCGCGTTCTTGAAGCCGCGGCCCAGCATGATGCCGGCCTTCATGGTCGGCCCGAGGATGCGCTCGCCGCCCAGGGCCACATCCACCTGCACGCCGTTGCGCTCCGGGGCGGAGGCCACCTCCCGGGTGGCCATGAAGTCCTGGTACACGTCCTTGACCGAGCAGAACAGGCTGGCGGCCGGGCTGAAGCGGTAGTCGAGCCTCAGCTCGCCGCCGCGGTTCTTCAGGAAGGTGCTCTGCGCCAGCTGGACATGGTCGAACAGCGCCGTGGGGGTGAGCTTGGCGCGGCCGCGGCGGTAGACGGTCCCGCCGGCGACGGAGTAGGCCTTGAGGTTGAGGGTCTTGGACAGGGTCTGCTCGGCCTGGTAGTAGGTGAAGGAGCCGAAGACCTCGGGCACGGCCTGGAAGGGCAGGTCGCGCTTGGCGCCGATGCTGCCCAGGAAGATGAGGCTGGTGTCGTCGCGCCGCTGCGCGGGGGTGATGTCGGTCCCTCCGAAGAGCGCCCGGTTCGGGGCCGCGTTGCGGTTGGTGTCGTACTCGAAGCCCAGGCCGGCCGTGGCGTTGAGGTGCGTGCGCTTGCTGCGCGACTCCACGGCCTTGGCGTACTTGGCCGCCTCCTCCGCCAGGGGCGGGGGCAGGGAGAGCTTCTTGAGGGCGTCGAGCTCGCGCCTGGCCTCGATCATATTGTCCAGGCGGTAGAGCACGATGGCATAGAAGAGGCGGATCTCGGTCTGCTTGGGGTCGACCAGGAGGATGCGCTCGAGGGTGGCGGCCGCGCCTTTGACGTCGCCGCGGCGCACCTGGGCTCGCGCGTAGCGGTAATTGAGCTGCACGTTGTCCGGGTCCGCGAGGACAGCCTCGTAGGCGACGTCCTCGCCGGGCGCTTCGCGCTTGGCCGCTTCCGCGGCCAGGCGGGAGGAGCGCTGCTGCTCCGTCTCCTCTCGCGCGGGCTTCTGGATGTCCTTGTCGATATCCTGCGCCTGGAGCGCGGCGGGCAGTGCGAGCAGACAGACGAGGGTGAAAGAATGAAGAATCATGATGCCGATATGTTCGCAAACATGACCGACCCCAGTCAATGACAATCCCCATTTATTGAAAAACGCCGCGAAATAGGAGAGAATGCCTCATGCTCCAAGGGACGAACACGGCCCAGGTCAAGGCCGCGGTCCAGTGGTACAGGACACGGCGGCGGCTCATCCAGAATTGGGCCCAGTTCCTGGTCCCGGGCGCCCTGTTCCTGGCCCTGGTGTCGGCCCGCATCGCGGGGATGGGCTGGGTCGAGGGCATACAGCACAAGGTCTTCGATGCCTTCCAGCGGGCCCGGCCCCGGCCCTACGAGCCGGTCGCGGTCCGCGTCATCGACATCGACGACGAGAGCCTGGCCCGGCTGGGGCAGTGGCCCTGGCCGCGCACCCAGGTGGGCCGCCTGGTCCGGCGCCTGGCCGATCTGGGCGCCGCGGTCACGGCCTTCGACGCGGTCTTCGCGGAGCCGGACCGGACCTCCCCGGCGCGCGTGGCCGGGCTCTGGCCCCGGACCCCGGAGACGGCGGCCCTGCGCCAGGGCGCGGCCCGGCTGCCGGACCACGACCAGGTCCTGGCCGGGGTCCTGGGCCGGACTCCCGTGGTCCTGGGCTTCGCCCTCGTGGCCGAGCCCAACGAGGTCCAGCCCGCGGCCAAGGCGCTCTTCGCCTACGGCGGCGACGGGCCCCTGGCCTTCCTCGACGACTATCCGGGAGCGGTGGCGAACCTCCCGGTGCTGGAGGGGGCGGCCGCGGGCAACGGCTGCTTCAACTTCGTCCCGGAGCGCGACGGCATGGCGCGCCGGGCCCCGATGCTCTTCGCCAGGGGGCAGACCCTCCTGCCCGCCTTGTCCGCCGAGGCCCTGCGCGTGGCGCAGGGCGCGACCAACATCTCGGTGAAGACCGCGGGCGCCAGCGGGGAGCGCAGCTACGGCCGCCAGCACACGGGCATCAGCAAGCTCAAGATCGGGCGCTACGTGGTACCCACGGACGCCAAGGGCAGCGTCTGGGTCTATTTCACGCAGGACCCCGCGCTGCGGACGATTCCGGCCTGGAAGGTGTTCGAGAAGGGGTTCGACAGGTCCCAGGTCGAGGGCGGCATCCTCTACGTGGGCACCAGCGCCGCGGGGCTCAAGGACCTGCGCGCCACGCCGCTGGACCCGGCCCTGGCCGGGGTGCAGGTCCACGCCAACGTGACGGAGCAGATCCTGCTGGGCCGCTTCCTGCAGAGGCCCGACTGGGCCGCGGGCGCGGAGCTCATCTACATGGTCCTGCTCGGACTGCTGCTGCTGGCCCTGCTGCCCTGGCTGGGCGCGGCCTGGTGCGCCTGGCTGGCCGGGGCGGGCGTGGCCGCGGCCGTGGGCTTCTCCTGGCGCATGTTCTCGTCCCGGGGCCTGCTCGTGGACCCGGTCTTCCCCTGCCTGACCGTGCTCGTGGTCTACATGTCCTCCTCGCTCATCAGCTATCTCAAGAGCGAGACCGAGCGCCGCCAGGTGCGCGGGGCCTTCTCCCGCTACATGCATCCCAAGCTCGTGGAGGAACTGGCCAAGCACCCGGAGAAGCTGCGCCTGGGCGGCGAGACCCGGGACATGACCATCCTCTTCTGCGACATCCGGGGCTTCACCACCATCTCCGAGCAGTTCGACGCGGCCGGGCTCACGGCCATGATCAACAAGTTCCTCACGCCCATGACCGGCATCATCATGGACCGTCTGGGCTACATCGACAAGTACATCGGCGACTGCATCATGGCCTTCTGGAACGCGCCCCTCGACGACGCGGAGCACGCGCGCAACGCCTGCCGTTCGGCCTTGGCCATGCACGCGCGGCTCGCGGAACTCGACGTCGTCTGGAAGGAGGAGGCTCTGGCCGCGGGCCGCAAGTACGTGCCCATCCACATCGGCGTGGGCCTCAACACCGGCCCCTGCTGCGTGGGCAACATGGGCTCGGACCAGCGCTTCAACTACTCGGTCCTGGGCGACGACGTCAACCTGGCCTCGCGCCTGGAGGGGCAGTCCAAGCCCTACGGGGTGAGCACGGTCATCGGCCCCCGGACCCGCGAACTGACCCCGGAGTTCGCGGCCCTGGAGCTCGACCTCATCCGGGTCAAGGGCAAGACCAGGCCGGTGCGCATCTTCACCCTGCTGGGCGACGAGCCGAAGGCCCAGGAGGCGGATTTCAAGCGGCATGCCGAGACGCACGGCCGGATGCTGGCCGCCTACCGCGGACAGAAGTGGGAGGAGGCCCTGGCCCTGCTGGCCGGGTGCCGCCGGGCGCCGCTGCCCCTGGAGAAGCTCTACGACCTCTACGAGACGCGCATCGCGGCATTCCAGCTCCATCCTCCGGCCTCCAACTGGGACGGAACCTTCACCGCGACCACCAAGTAGGTGCCTGGTTTTCACGATTTTGGGAGGAGCCATGGACGAGAACCTCAAAGCCGCCAACCTGAAGTCTCTGGCCGACGCCGCGGAGGCGCTCAAGAGGAACGGCTTCGGCGCCAAGGTCTGCGCCGACCGGGCCGAGGCGGCCCGGCACGTCCTCTCCCTCACCGGCAAGGGGCGGCGCGTGGGGCTCGGGGGGAGCGTTACACTCGAGGAGCTGGACCTGCCCCGAAGGCTCCAGGAGGCCGGCCAGGAGGTCCTCACGCACCGGCCGGGCATGGACCCGGCGCGCCGCGCCCAAGCCTGCCGGGAAGCGCAGGCCGCGGACTTCTACCTGGCCTCGCCCCAGGCGGTCACCCGGGACGGCAAGCTCATCTTCGTCGATGGCTCCGGCAACCGCGTCTCGGCCCTCCTGCACGGCCCGGGCGCGGCCATCGTCGTGGCGGGGCGCAACAAGCTCGTGCGCGACACGGAGGAAGGGCTCTGGCGCATGCGCAACGTGGCGGCGGTGGCCAACAACATCCGGCTCAAGAAGAAGAACCCCTGCGTGGAGACGGGGCGCTGCATGGACTGCTCCAGCCCCGAGCGCATCTGCAACGCGGTGGTCATGCTCTGGAAGCGGCCGCGCGCCCTGGATTTCCACGTCGTCCTCGTCGACGAAGAGCTGGGATATTGACCGGGGGGGGTCTTTACTCGTAAAATATCCGCCTGACGGGCCTATAGCTCAGCTGGGAGAGCGCTTGCATGGCATGCAAGAGGTCGTCGGTTCGAGCCCGACTAGGTCCACCACTCTAGGCGGAAAAAGCCCTCTGCAAAGAGGGCTTTTTTTATTGTTGCCCGTGCAGTTTATCCCGGCTCGGCCGGTCGCCTGAATGCAACGGCTCATGTCGGTCTCCGACGGAGCGCGGCCAGGAAAGTGTCCATTTCTGCCTTGGCATGGACACTTTTCGGACACCAGATTTCCTGGGCGTGTGATGGCGGCCGACAAATGCCCGGCCGGGCTGCGGATGCGGGATTGACAGGACACGTGGAGGATCCGGCCGGAAGGTGAGGGTCGTTGGTTATAGGCCCGCCGCTATCCGTGCGCGCGTCCGCAGAAGCGGCCTGTTATGCGCCGGTCTGGATGTGCTTGGATCCGGGCGTGTAACGCC
>JACRDS010000142.1 GCA_016212825.1 Elusimicrobiota bacterium
CACCGTTCAGTCTTCCGTGCCGGGATCTCATGGGGATCGTGCCGACAATCCTCCCGGCCACGATGAGCCGGCGTAGGGCGGCCGCTGCCTAGAGGCGTATCCTTCCTGCCGCAAGTGGTCTCTCCTGGCTCCGTTGTGTTGTATTATACCGATTGCCAGCCCCCTCGGGGGCTGGCAATCGGAATGCGCGGGACGCAACAGAAGTGACTAGCCGGCGGGGCGGGACAAAGAGGGGTTATTTTTCCTACAACTTAACCGACTGACGGCCGTCAGAATCAGTACACCCCGCTGGTGTCCAAAAAGTGTCCATCACCGCCCGGCCGCGGGCCGAGGGGCCTTCAGGGAATAGCTCGTGCTCCTGCCCCCCGCGCTGTCCTTGGCTAGGATGCCCTTGTCGATGAGGTCGACGATGTCGCGCTGCGCCGTGTCCTGGGAGCACTTGGCCAGCGCCGACCACTTGGACGAGGTCAGCTTCCCCACGAATCCGTCGAGCAGCTTGTTGAGCATCAGGCGCTGGCGCTCGTTGAGAGACAGCCCCGCATGGGTCTTCCAGAAGCCATCCTTCCTGAAGACTGCCGCGAGAGAGACCTCGGTCCCCGCGATGGCCCGGTCCAGGCAGCCGAGGAACCAGCGCATCCACTCCGTGATGTCGAGCGGGCCTTTCTGCGTCCGTTCGAGGATGTCATAGTACTCCTTGCGCTCGCGGCGGATCTGCGCGGACATGCTGTAGAAGCGCCGCGGGGTGTCCTCGGAGCGCGCCAGCGCCCAGTCCGCGATGGCGCGCGCGATGCGGCCGTTGCCGTCGTCGAAGGGATGGATGGTGACGAACCAGAGGTGGGCCGCCGCGGCCCGCAGGACGGGGTCCATGTCGCCGGTGCGGTTGGCCCAATCGAGGAAGGCCGTCATTTCCTCGGGCAGGCGCGCGGCCGGCGGAGCTTCGTAATGCACCCGCTCGCGCCCCATGGGGCCGGAGACCACCTGCATGGGCCCCTTGGCGTCGTCGCGCCAGGCGCCGACCTTGAGCTTGGCCGCGCCGGCCGCGGGAAAGAGCGAGGCATGCCAGCGGGACAGGCGCTCTTGGGTCAGCGGTTTGGCGTAGTCGCGCGTGGCCTCCAGCGTCATGTCCACCACGCCGTCGACGCGGCGGTCTGCGGGCACCAGGCCCGCGATGTCGAGCCCCAAGCGGCGGGCGATGTAGGAGCGCACCTGCTGGGCGTCGAGGACCTCGCCTTCGATCTCGCTGGACTTAAGGACGTCGAGCGTGAGGGTCTGCAGCAGGGCTTCGTCCCGCTGGGCGAAACCGAGGCTTTCCATGCGGCCGAGGAGATGCCCTTGTCTGTGTCGCACGGCTGTCAACTGGAGGGCCAGGCCTTCTTGGTCCCAATGGAATCTTGGCCAGTCCGAGCGTTGGTAGATGTATCTGCTCATTCTCCGCACCTTATGCGTATATTATATGCTGTATTCTCCGCATTTTCAAGCCTATTCTACGCACAGTTCGCGGCATAAATCATGCACGGCGAATGGCGCCGAATCCTCAGCATACTAGGATCGCAGGAGCTTTCCTCTACTCGACAACGGCGATATGGATATCCCGCGCGTCGGCCCGCTCCTGGTCATCCACGACCCGGACGATGAAATCCCCGGGCTGAGGCTTCCAGAAGAAGGGTTCCCCGGTCTTGGCCCGTCCCACCAGCCGGTCGTTGACGAACCAGAAGAGCTGGCGAGCATCGGCATCGGTGACCGCGGAGAGCGGCAGGGACTCCTTGCCCAGCGCAGCCGCCCGGAGGCTATAGGTCAGCCCCGGCTGAGGTGAGGTGATCACCGGTGGCGCCCCCCTCCCGGAATCGGCCGCGAAGCCGCAGGCCGGATCATCGGGCGGTACCAATCCTCCCGGCCACGATGAGCCGGCGTAGGGCGGCCGCTGCCTAGAGGCATAACCTGCCTGGCGCAAGGTGGTCTCTCCTGGCCCCGTGTGTTGTATTATACCGATTGGTGCGTCCTGAAAACTACGCAGCGCCAGCGGGTGCAAGTCCCGTCCGGGTAAGCGTCGGTGCGCCCGGTAGCAGGCCCCACGTCAAACGCGAAATCGTCTGGCGCGAGCGGCGCGATAGGGACATGTGCCGCCCTGCCTCCTGACCTCAGCTTGCCTCCTCCAGGACGAATCCCTGTCAAATCCGCGGCGCCTGGGCCAGCTGCTTCTCCGCCGACGCGGTCCTCAGGTAGCGGAAGAAGGCCTTGAGCTCGCGCAGGAAGCCCCCCAGGCTGTAGTCGCCGCGGCCCACGACGTTGAACTTGAAGCCGCGGTGGGCCAGGTACAGGAACGCCCACCAGCCCTTGGGCAGGAGCAGGAGCAGGCCGAACATCAGAGCGGTCTTCTCTATGGCGGTCCTGCCTTCCGGGAAATCCAGAGGGGAGTCGGCCTTGTTGTTGAAGTCGATGCGCGCTCCGGCGCGGAAGAATCCCCCTCTCACCGCGATCTCCGCCAGTTCCGTGCCGGGATAGGGCTGGGCCAGGTAGGACAAGGCCAGAGTCGGCCGGGCCGCGATGTTGACCGCGAGGGTGCCGAGGTCCGTGCGCAGGCAGTCCGCCACGGGCAGGCCCACCAGGTTGGTGGTCAGCGACCGGATGCCCAGCTCGCGGCAGGCCCCGACGGCGGCCGCCACGTCCGCGTTGGAGTAGCGGGGCCGCCTGAGCACTTCCCGGCGCACCGCCTCGTCGCCGCATTCCAGCCCGATGCCCAGGAAGCCGCAGCCCGCCCTCTTGAGCCTGGCGATGAAATCCCGGCCGCCGCGTGCCGGGGGCAGGTAGGTGAAGAACTCCAAGCCGATCTCCCGTCGGTAGAGATCGGCGAACTCCTCCAGCCTCTCGTCGTCCGAGTAGGGGAAGATGTCGTCGTGGAACTCGATGAAACGGGTGCGCGGGGCCGACAACAGCAGGCGCTTGAGCTCCGCGATGGCGCGGGGCACGCTCATGGCGCGCGCCAGACCGGCGGCGGGTCCGTAGAGGGCTTTGTAGCCCCGATTGTAGCAGTAGGAGCAGGAGTAGGGGCAGCCCCGCGACACCATGACGGCCCTGGTCGTGGAGGCGCTCAGGTCAGGGTCGGCCTCGGCGAAAAGGTCCCGGTCGTAGAAGGGCAGGCCGTCGAGCTCCGCCGGGGCGCCCAGCGGGTTCCTGACCACGCCGCCCGCCGCGCGCACCCAGAGGTTGGGTATCCGGGAGTGGTCGCGGCCGCCCTGCAGGGCGCCGGCCAGGGCCACGAGAGCGGCCTCCCCCTCCCCGCGGCAGAGCGCGTCCACGCCCGGGTATTCCTCGATCATCCCGGGGTGGAAGGTGGCGTGCGGCCCGCCGAAGACGGTCAGCAGCCCGGGCAGGCGCCGCTTCATGTCCCCGGCGAGCAGGGCCATGCCGTGGTGCATGCCGGTGGTGACGCTGAAGGCGGCGAGGTCCGGCCGGAAGGCCCCGGCGCGCCGCCAGAAGTCCGGATGGTTGCTGTAGGCCAGCCGCGTCGCGTGGCCGGCCCGCTTGAGGCAGGCGGAGAGGAGCTCGATGGAGAGCAGCTCCATCTTGATGGTGTCCGGGACGACGAAGAGGACGTTCATCCGCCCGCCCGCATCCCGAGATGATAACACAAAGCCGGCGCGGACGCTCTCAAGCGCCGGAGAAATGGGCCAGCAGGGCCTCGGCCGCGGCCAGCCCGACGCGCTCCTGGCCTCGCGCGTCATCAATCCTCCCGGCTCCGATGAGCCGGCGTAG
>JACRDS010000143.1 GCA_016212825.1 Elusimicrobiota bacterium
CGCGCGCCCGGCGGCTCGTTCATCTGACCGTAGACCAGCACGGTCTTGGAGAGCACCGGCGAGCCGTCGGCCAGCTTGGAACGCTGCATGTCCAGCCAGAGGTCGTTGCCCTCGCGGCTGCGCTCGCCCACGCCGCCGAAGACCGAGACGCCGCCGTGCTCCTTGGCCACGTTGTTGATGAGCTCCATGATGACCACGGTCTTGCCCACCCCGGCGCCGCCGAAGAGGCCGACCTTGCCGCCCTTCATGTAGGGGGCCAGGAGGTCTACGACCTTGATGCCGGTCTCGAAGATCTGCGGGGTGGTCACCTGGTCCACCAGCGGGGGCGGGGCGCGATGGATGGGCAGGCGCGCCTCGGCCTTGATCTCGCCCCGGTAGTCCTTGGGCTGCCCCAGGACGTCGAGCAGCCGCCCCAGGCAGGCCTTGCCCACGGGCACGGTGATGGGCGCGCCGGTGTCCTCCACGGCCGCGCCGCGGACCAGCCCGTCGGTCGGCTGCATGGCGATGGTGCGCACCATGTTGTCTCCCAGGTGCGCGGCCACCTCCAAAGTCAGGACCTCGCCGTCGGGCCGGCTCACCTGCAGGGCGTTCTGGATGGCCGGCAGCCGGCCGGCGGGGAATTCCACGTCCAGCACGGCTCCGATGACCTGCGCGACCTTGCCCTGGCTCATGGCTTCCTCTGGAACTGGGCGGCGATGAAGGTCTGCGGCTTGTTGACGTCGGGCAGCTGGTAGCCGATCTTGTGGAAGCGCACGCCGTAGCGGCGCATGCCGCCGACCACGGAGCCCTTCATGTGCCGGACCTCGCCGTGGATCTCCAGCGGGATGTTGAGCTTGAGGTAGAGGCTCATCCCCTCCTCCAGGACCGCGTCCGTCTTGAAGGCCATGCCTCCGACAGAGAGGTCCACGATCGCGCCCCGGCACTTGCCCACGGGATGGCCGCCGGCGCGGATCTCCAGGTTGATCCCCATGGGGAACCGGGGATGTCTGCGCTTCTCTTTGCCAGTCTGTGTCTTCATCGTCTCTCCATTTAAGCGGCCAGGGCCTCGGCCCCGCCGACCAGTTCGGCGATCTCCTTGGTGATCATGGCCTGCCGCTGGCGGTTGGCCGCCACGTTGAGGCTCTCGCGCAGCTCCGCCGCGTTCTTGGAGGCCGCGTCCATGGCGTTCATGCGCGCGGAGAGCTCCGCGGCCTGCGACTCCAGGAGCATGCGGTAGAGCTGGGCCTTGAGGTGGCGCGGCAGCAGGGCCTGCAGCAGCCGGGCGTAGTCCGGCTCGAAGCCGTAATCGGGCGCCGGGGCCCCGTCGTCGGCCGCCTCGAAGCGCGCCGCGGGCAGGACCGTCGCGCGCACCAAGCGCTGCTGGGCCGCGGACTTGAACTCGTTGTAGACCACGTCCCACTGGGAGAGCCCCTTCTCCCGGTAGGCGTCCAGCAGGGCCTTGCCCAGCATGTCCGCGTGGTGGTAGCCGACCTTGGGGAAGATGCCCACCAGTTCGGCGACCACCTCGCAATCCTGGCCGCGCAAGCGCCGCGCGAAGTCCCGGCCCTTGCGTCCCACCACGGCTAGGCAGCTCTTGCGCCCCTCCCGGCCGCGCAGCCAGTCCAGGGCGGCGCGGATCAGGGTCGTGTTGAAGGCCCCGCAGAGCCCCTTGTCGCCGGTGATGAGCAGCAGGCCCGCCGGGCCGTCGGCCGGGGACTCGAAGAAATCCAGGACCGACTCCGGGCAGTCCCCCTCGGCGGCCCGCGCGTGGTGCACGGCGTGGAGGTCCCGAATGAGTTCCTCCATCTTCACCGCGAAGGGGCGCGCCGAGAGGATGGCGCTCTGCGAGCGGCGCATGCGCGCCGCGGCCACCATCTTCATGGCCCTGGTGATCTGCTCGGTCGACTTGACCGACTTGATCTTGCGGCGGATGTCGCGCAGGGATGCCATGTCAGACCTTGGCCTGCGCCGCGCCCAGGTAGTCCTGGACGCCCTTCTCCACGGAGAAGCCGGCCTGCCAGCCGAAGGCCTTCTGCGCCCGGGCCGGGTCGCCCAGGGTCTCGTTCTGGTAGAAGGAGTAGGGGTTCTTGAAGTAGTCCGGCTCGAGCTTCGTCCCCAGCGCGGCGTTGAGGAAGCGGACGATCTCGTTGAAGGTGGTCTTCTTCCCGGTGCAGACATTGTACGCGCCGGAAGGCGCGGACTTGGCCGCGAGCAGGTTGGCCTGCACCACGTCCTTGACGTAGATGTGGTCGCGGTACTGCTCGCCGCCCGTGAAGATGCGCGGGCGCTGGCCCGCGCGCATCTGCAGGGCCAGCTGCCAGATCATGCTGGCCGCGGCCTTCTTGTACAGCTCGCGCGGCCCGAACACGTTGAAGTAGCGCAGCCCCACCACGCGCATCTTGGGATGTGCCTTGGCGAAGTCCGCGGCGACTTTCTCCATGACCCGCTTGGAGAAGGCGTAGACGTTGAGCGGCCTGGGTTCGGCCGTCTCGCGCATGGGCACCGGCCCGTCGCCGTAGACGCCGGCGGAGGAGGCGTAGACCACGGTCTTGACCCCGCGCTCGGCCGCCCAGCCCAGCAGCGCCTGGAAGGCCTCCACGTTGGCGCGCATCATGCGCTTCTGGTCGGTGACGGTCGTGTCCGTGACGGCCGCCTGATGGAAGACGGCGTCCACCGGGCCGACGCGGTCGGCCCAGGCTTCGAGGTCGCAGAGGTCGGCCGCCGCGAAATCGCCCTTGAAGCCCTGCAGGTTGCGGAAGTCCCCCGTGGTGAAGTCGTCGAGCCCCACGGCCTCGTGTCCCTCCGCCTCCAGGCGCAGGGCCAGATTGGAGCCGACGAAGCCGGCCGCTCCCGTCACCAGGGCGCGCATGCTATTTCTTCCTCTTCTCCGTGATCTGCTGCAGGGTCAAAGTCGGGGCGGTGCTCAGGGACTGGATGCGCTCCAGGACCTTGCCCGCGGGCTTGTCCAGGCTCTGCGCCAGCGGCCCGGAGAACAGGTTCAGCGAGAACATCAGGGCCTCGTGGTCCCAACCCGTGACGCCGCCCGCGGCCCGGAAGTCCTTGTCCACCTTCTCCACGTACTTCTTGAGGGCCTTGGCGTCGTGGGCCACCAAGTCGGCGAAGGCGGCCGGCGAGTCCTTCTCGGAGACGAAGGAGAAGACCCCGGCGAGCTTGGGCTGGCCGATGGCGGCCAGGGCCTCGATGCAGCTCAGGCTCAGGACGCCGCCCGCGGCGGGGGTCTGGGCCGCGGCGCCAGCGGCCAGAGCGATGGATAGGATCAGCGCGTTCATGATCGTCCCTCCAGGAATGCGGCCTTGTACTCGGTCACCGCCGCGGTCAGGCGCGCGGCCAGGGCGTCGTCGAGGGCGCGCGTCTTGACCAGTCCCTCCAGGACGTCCGGGTGCTTGTCCGCGACATGGGCCAGCAGGCCCGCCTCGAACTCGCGCACGCGGGCCGCGGGAATCTCGTCGAGGAAGCCGTTGACCCCGGCGAAGATGGCCACGACCTGGCGCTCGAAGGGCATGGGCTGGTACTGGTCCTGCTTGAGCAGCTCCACCAGGCGCTCGCCGCGCGCCAGCTGCTGCTGGGAGGCCTTGTCCAGGTCGGCCCCGAACTGGGCGAAGGCGGCCAGCTCGTTGTACTGGGCCAGGTCCAGGCGCAGGCGGCCGGCCACGGTCTTCATGGCCTTGGTCTGGGCCGCGCCGCCCACGCGCGACACGGAGAGGCCGACGTTGACCGCCGGGCGCACCCCGGAGTAGAACAGGCCCGTCTCCAGGTAGATCTGCCCGTCGGTGATGGAGATGACGTTGGTGGGGATGTAGGCCGAAACGTCGCCGGCCTGGGTCTCGATGATGGGCAGGGCCGTCAGCGACCCGCCTCCGTTCTTCTCGGAGAGGGCGCAGGCGCGCTCGAGCAGGCGGGAGTGCAGGTAGAACACGTCGCCCGGATAGGCCTCGCGGCCCGGCGGGCGGCGCAGCAGCAAAGAGAGCTGGCGGTAGGACTGGGCGTGCTTGGAGAGGTCGTCGTAGACGACCAGCACGTCCTTGCCCTGATGCAGGAACTCCTCGCCCATGGCGCAGCCCGCGTAGGGCGCGATGTAGAGCAGCGGCGCCGGGTCCGCGGCCGCGGCGCAGACCACGATGGAGTACTCCATGGCGCCGTGGTCCTCCAGGGTCTTGACCACCTGGGCCACCGTGGACTGCTTCTGGCCCACGGCCACGTAGATGCAGATGGGGCGCCGGGGCGCGTGCTTCTGGTTGATGATGGCGTCGATGGCGATGGCGGTCTTGCCGGTCTGCCGGTCGCCGATGATGAGCTCGCGCTGGCCCCGGCCGATGGGGATCATGGAGTCGATGGCCTTGAGGCCCGTCTGCAGCGGCGACTGGACCGGGGTGCGCTCCACCACGCCGGCGGCCACGACTTCGATGGGGCGGGTCTTCGTCGTCTTGATCGGGCCCTTGCCGTCGAGCGGCTGGCCCAGGGGGCTGACCACGCGGCCGACCATGGCCTCGCCCACGGGCACGGACATGACCTTCCCGGTGCGCTTGACCGGGTCGCCCTCGTGGATGAGATGGTCCGGTCCGAGCAGCACGCAGCCCACGTTCTCGGCCTCGAGGTTGAGCACCATGCCCACCACGCCGTGCGGGAGTTCCAGGAGCTCGCCGGCCATGGCCTGCTCCAGGCCGTAGACGCGGGCGATGCCGTCGCCGACCTGCAGCACCGCGCCCTCCTCCTGCAGCCGAGCCGTCTTGCCCCAGGACTCCAGGCGGGACTTGATGACCGACGTGATCTCTTCTGGTCTAATCGCCACCGATCGCCTCCTTGAGACTCTGCAGCTGGCCGCGCAGGCTGCTGTCGAGGACCCAGTCCCCCAGCCGCACGGTCACGCCGCCCAAAAGCTCCGGGTCCTGCCGGACGTCGAGCTCCACGCCGGTCCCGGCGAACTTCTCCAGGCTCTGGCGCAGGCGGGCCCGGTCCGCCTCCGAGAGCGGCCGCGCCGCGCGCACCCGCGCCCGCACGACCCCGCGCGACTGCAGCATGAGCCGGTCGAAATCCCCCGCCAGCGCGGGCAGCAGGGCGAAGCGCTTCTTCTCGATGAGGAACTCCAAGAAATCCGCGGTCAGGGGCGCGGCCGCCCCGCCCAGGCTCTCGCGCACCAGGGCCTTCTTCCGGGCCGCGGACACGCGCGGGTCGCGCAGCAGGGGCAGGGCCCCGGCCAGGGCCGAGACGCAGGCGGCGAGGTCGGCGGCGACCGCCGCCTCCGACTGGCGGGCCGCGGCGCAGGCGAACAGCGCCCGCGCGTAGCGGCCGGCCAGGCAGCGCTCCGCGCTGGTCACCGGCGGCCGCCTCCCTGGGAGACTTCCTTGAGGAAGTCGTCGAGCACGGCCTTCTCCACGGCCGGGTCCACGCTGCGGCGCAGGAGCTTCTCCGCGGCCAGCAGCGAGAGCCCCGCGACCTCGCGGCGCAGCTCTCCGACCAGGCGCTCCTTCTCGCGCGCCAGCTCCGCGGCGGTCTTCTCGCGCAGACGGCGCGAGTCCTCCTCCGCCGCGGTCTTGAACTTCGCCAGCAGGGCCTCGCCCTCCCGGGCGGCCTTCGCCAGGGCCTCCTGCCGGCGCGCCGCGGCCTCGGCCAGTTGGGCGGCGAGTTCGCCTTTGATGCGCTCGGAGTCCGCGCGCGCCTGCTTGGCCGCCTCGGCCTCGGCCCGCAGGCCGGCCTCGCGCGCCGCGATGGCCGACAGCAGCGGGCCCCAGGCGAAGCGCTTGAGCAGGGCGGCCAGGGCCAGGAAGGTGACGATGGTCCAGAACATCAGCCCCGGGTCCGGGGATACCAGCTTGTCCATGCGCTCAGTGGTGCGCGGGCGCTTCGACGGCGGCCGGGGTCCCGGCGGTCTTGGCGGCGCTGTCCACGCCCTTGTTGAGGGTCAGCACGCCCAAAAACGCCACGACCAGGGCCAGCAGGCCGAGGCCTTCGATCATGGCCGCGGGGATGATCATCATGGTCTGCAAAGTGCCCGCCGCCTCCGGCTGGCGCGCCGCGCCTTCCAAAGCCGAGCTGGAGAGCTTGCCGATGCCCAGGCCCGCGCCGAGCAGGCAGATGCCCATGCCGAGTCCGATTCCGATGTAGCCGAGTCCGAGGTAGGTCATTGTTCCTCCTAGTTGTGTTATGAGAGCCTCAATGCGGATGCACCGCCATGCCCACGAAGAGCGCCGTGAGCAAGGTGAAGATGTAGGCCTGGATGAGGGCCACCAGCAGGTCCAGGGCCATGACGAAGAGGGCCAGGCCGACGGCGGCGGGCGCCACGCCCAGCCCAACGGCCGCGCCGAACTGCGAGAAGATGAAGATCATGCACAGGAAAGCCAAGGACACGATGTGCCCGGAGATGATGTTGGCGAAGAGGCGGATGCACAGGGCCACGCACTTGGCGCCCATGCCCACGATCTCGATGAGGAAGATGAGGGGCACCAGGATGGGGCTGAGCCACCAGATGCTGGGCAGGCCGCCGGGGACGAAGTGCTTCAGGTGCTTGACCACCCCGTACTCCCGGATGCCGGAGAGGTTGATGAGGGCGAAGGTGCACAGGGCCAGAGACGCGGTCACGGAGACGTTGCCCGTGACGGCCGAGCTGCCGGGGAGCAGGCCCCAGAGGTTGCAGCCCAGTATGAAGAAAAAGAGGGTCAGGAAGTAGGGCAGGAAGGCGTCCGCCGCGTGCCCGAAGACGGGCGCCACGATCTTGTCGCGGATGAAGAGGACGACCTCCTCCACCGCGGTGCGCAGCAGCAGCCCGGCCCCGGAGCGCCCGCGCGCCGCGGCCGAGAGCACGGCCGCGAGTCCGGCGGCCACCACCCACATGGTCACCGAGTGCTTGGACACGGAGAGGGTGAAGCCGCCCCGGGAGAAGAGCGGGAAGTAGGCGTGGTCGAGCAGGTGGTGCCCGAGAATGGCCTCGAAGTTCATCTCAGACGGACCTGCCTGAGCTCGATGGGCAGCAAGCAGGCGACCCCGACCCCGTAGCCGGCCAGCAGGGCGTCGGCCGCGGCCTGAGGCGAGCGCAGGCACCAGAGCATCAGGGCGACGAGCACGGCCAGGCGGCTGCCGATGCCGGTCCAGAAAGCCAGCCAGAAGGCGCGCGCCGAGACCTGCCGGGCCGCCAGCAGGGCGGCCGCCCCGAGGGAGGCCAGGATCCAGGCCGCGGCCAGGCCCAAGGCCGCTCCGCGCCCCGCGCCGCCGGGCCACAGGCGCAGGGCCGCGGCCCCGGCCAGGGCGGCGAGGAGCCCGGCGGGCAGGGCCGCCTTAGCGGCTCCCGCGCTTAACTCTCGATAATTTAACGAGACGATAGAGTCCAAAAGCCATCCCGGCCATCGCGCCGAGCACCGTGAGCCCGGGCAGCGTGCCCAGGACCGAGTCCAGCCACCAGCCGCCGCCGACTCCGACGAAGACCGCGGCCGCCAGCTCCGTGCCGGCCGCCAAGGCGTCGGTCCAGCGCGGGGACGCCGGCCCCACCTCAGGCTTCTGCTCTACGGGCATGCGCGATGACGACGGGAAGATTCTACGATTTATCCGCCTGCGCCTGTCAATGACGGCCGCCGGCGGTAAGGATTTCCGTCCCGCCGGCACCGACGGGACCTCCGCTACCGTCGGCGCCGGACCGGTCAATTGTTGTATACTTCTCGCGTACCGGAAAATGGCCGAACCGCAACACCCCCTGCCGCGCATCCTGCTCGCCGACGACGAGCCCGACCTCCTGGCCCTCATGAAGGAGACCCTGGAGCGCCAGGGCTTCACGGTGACCACGGCCCTCGACGGGCAGGAGGCCCTGGCCGCCATCCGCCAGGACCCTCCGGACATCGCGGTGCTCGACCTCATCATGCCCCGCTGCGACGGCTTCACGGTCTGCCGGGAGCTGCGCAAGGACCCGCTCTTCGCGCACCTGCCCATCATCATCCTCTCCGCCTCGGGCTCGCGCGACAGCCGCATCGAGGGCCTGGACCTGGGCGTCGACGACTTCATCACCAAGTCCGTGGACATCCGGGAGCTGCTGGCCCGCATCCGCATGATCCTCAAGCGCACGCGGCAGGGCCTCGACGCCAACCCGCTGACGCGCCTGCCCGGCAACCTCTCCATCGAGTCGCGCATCGAGGACGCCCTGGCCAAGGGCCAGCCCATGGCCGTGCTCTACGTGGACCTCGACCAGTTCAAGGCCTACAACGACTGCTACGGCTACGAGGCCGGCGACCACGTCCTGCGCACCCTGGCCGACGCGCTGGTCAAGGTCGCGCGCGGGCACGGCGGCCCGCCCGACTTCGTGGGCCACATCGGCGGCGACGACTTCATCATGCTCACCGCGCCCGAGCGCATGGAGGAGGCGGCCAAGAGCGTCATCGCGGAGTTCGACGCGGCCGTGCCCGCCTTCTACAACGAGGCCGACCGCGCGCGCGGCCGCATCGTGTCCACCGACCGTCAGGGCAACGTCAAGGAGTTCCCTCTGCTCTCGGTCTCCATCGGCATCTGCCACAACGCGGACCGCAGGCTGGAGTCCGTGGCCCAGGTCTCCCAGATCGGGGCGGAGCTCAAGAAGGCGGCCAAGGAGATGCCGGGAAGCAAGTATCTCCTGGACCGCCGCAAAGCCGTCTAGCCCCAGCAGTAGCCGCGCCCGCGCACCGTGCGCAGGCTCCGGCCGGCGGGTCCCAGCTTGCGGCGCAGGGAGGCGGCCTGCTTGTCGAGGGCCTCGCTGTTGACGTCCCCCCCGCGGCCCCGCCAGAGGGCCTCCAGCAGGTCCGCCCGCTCGAAGACGCGGCCCGGGCGCTCCAGCAGGAGCCGCAGGAGCCCCGCCTCCCGGACCGACAGGGCCGGCCCGGGCTTCCAGGCCCCCCGGCGGCGCAGGAAGACCCGGCCGCCGGCCGGCTGCAGACGCACGCGGCCGTCGGGCGAGGTCAGCCCCCGCTCGCGCGCCGCGGCCGCGGCGCGCCGGCCCAGCTCACGCAGACGCGCGGCCAGGACAGCCTCGGACCCGTCCTTGTCCAGGATGCCGTCAGCGCCCCGCGCCAAGGCCTCGGATACGGCGCCGGCGGCCAGGCCCTCCCGGGCGACGGCAAAGGCCAGGACATAGCCGGGCAGGTCGCGCCGCACGGCCCGCGCCCAGCGCGGGGCCTCGGGCCCGCTGTCCGCCACGACCACCCCCGCGGCGCCCGCGCGCGCGGAGAGGACGCGCGCGTCGCGCAGGCGGGAGAACTCCAAGCCCGCTCCGCCCGCCGCCCGCTCCAGGCGGCCCAGCCAATCCGCGTCGGCGGAGACCGCGAGCAGGGCCGTCATCATGGGCGGACTCCCCTCAGAGCGGGCGGTCTACTCCGGTGAGTTCCTTGATGGCCGCGCGCAGGGTCTCGAAGTTGATGGGCTTGCCGATGATCCGGACGTAGGGGTCGAACGGGACCATCCTGCGGGCAGCATCCAGGTCCATGGCGGTCATGAAGATCACGGGCAGCTGGGGCGAGAGCGTGGGCAGGGCGCGCAGCTCCCGCACCGCATCGACGCCGCTGCGGCCGCCGGGCATCTGGATGTCGGTGATGACGAGCCCCACCCGCAGTCCCTGGGCCTGCACCACCTCCTGCCAGGCGTCGGTGGCGGTGGTGACCTGGTAGCCCGCGGCATCCAAGACCTTGCTGACCAAAGCCAGCATCTCGGGGTCGTCGTCCACGACCAGGACGTAGGCTTCCCGGGGCATATCAGAGGGGCCGGTCCACGCCGGTGAGCTCCCGGATGGCCACGCGCAGGTTGTCGAAGTCGATGGGCTTGCTGATGAGCCGGACGTGCGGGTCGAACGGGATCATCTGCCGCGCCTTGTCCAGGCTCAGGCCGGTCATGAAGACCACGGGCAGCATGGGCGAGACCGCTGGCGTGGCGCGCAGTTGCTTGAACGCGTCCACCCCCGTGCCCACCCCCGGCATCATGATGTCCGAGATGATGAGCCCGATCTTCACGCCCTGGGCCTGCACCACCTGCTGCCACGCGTCGGTCGCGGTGGTGACGCGGTAGCCGGCCATCTCCAGGCGGGTGGCCACCAGGTTGAGCACGATGGGGTCGTCGTCGACCACCAGGACGAAAGCTTCTTTAGACATCAGACTGCCTCCCACATTGTAGCAAGACCCTGCCCCACTCCCACGCACAGAGCCGCCAAGCCGCGGCGCGCGCCGCGCCGGCGCAGCTCATGGAGGAGGGTGACCGTGATGCGGGCGCCGCTCGAGCCCAGGGGATGCCCCAGGGCGATGGCCCCGCCGTTGACGTTGAGCTTCTCCGCGTCGAGGCCCAGCTCGCGCGCGCAGGCCAGGGCCTGCGCCGCGAAGGCCTCGTTGACCTCCCAGAGGTCGATGTCCCGGGTCTTGAGCCCGGTCCGGCCCAGCAGCCGGCGCACCGCGTCCACCGGGCCCAGACCCATCAGGGCCGGCTCCACGCCCGCGGCCGCGGACCCGGCCCAGCGCGCCAAGGGCTTGAGGCCCGAGGCCCGCGCCCGACCGGCCTCCATGACCAACAGGGCCGAGGCACCGTCGTTCATGCTCGAGCTGTTGCCCGCGGTGACGCTGCCGCCCTTGCGGAAGGCGGGCTTGAGCCCGGCGAGCTTCTCGAGGGTGGTGTCGGAGCGCATGGTCTCGTCCTGGGCGAACACGGCGGACGGGTCCTTGGCCGTGGGGACCGGGACGGGCACGATCTCCTCGGCGAAGACCTTGTCGCGCGCGCGGCAGGCGCGCGCGTGGCTCTCCAGGGCGAAGGCGTCCAGGTCGGCGCGGGAGATCTTGAACTTCTCCGCGACGTTCTCGGCCGTCTCGCCCATGCCCTGCAGGGGGAAGAGCTTCTCCAGGCGCGGGTTGGGGAAGCGCCAGCCCAGGGCGGTGTCGTAGGCGGTGAGGTTGCCGAAGGGAAAGGCCTTCTCGGCCTTGGGCAGGACCCAGGGCGCTCGGCTCATGCTCTCCACGCCGCCGGCCACGTAGACCTCGCCCTCGCCGGCCAGGACCGCGCGCGCCGCGCAGTTGACCGCCTCCAGGCCCGAGGCGCAGAGGCGGTTGACCGTGCAGCCGGGCACGGAGCGCGGCAGGCCGGCCAGGAGCAGGGCCATGCGCGCCACGTCGCGGTTGTCCTCGCCCGCCTGGTTTGCGCACCCCAGGTACACGTCCGCGACCTCCGCCGGGTCCAGGCCCGGGACGGACTTCAGTAGCGCGGCGATCACCGCGGCGGCCAAGTCGTCCGGCCGCACCATCGCCAGGCTTCCCCCGAGCCGGCCCACCGGGGACCGGACCGCGGCCACGACCACGGCATCCCTTTGGCTCACCGACTCCTCCATTCCGAGCGCAAGAGTCCCCAGCATTCCTGGTCGATCCAGCGGCCGTTGAGCCGCTTCTCATGGCGCAGGCAGCCCTCGTAGCGGAAGCCGCAGCGCTGGATCACCTTGCGCGCGGCCCGGTTGCCCGGGTCCAGGCGCGCGTAGACCTTCTGCAGCTCCGCCCTCCGGAAGGCGCGCGCGGCCAGCAGCCGCCCCGCCTCCACGCCGTAGCCCCGGCCCTGCCGGTCCGCGCGGATCCACAGCGAGAGCTCGGCCAGGCCCGGCGCCGACAGCAGCCCCTGCAGGGCGGCCACGCCGGCCAGGGCGCCGGTGCGCCCCTCGAAGACCCCGTAGACCTCCCGCCCGCCCAGCCGCCGGTCCCGCGCGGCGGCCGCGATGAAGCCGCGGCTGCCCTCGACCGTGGCCGCCTCGCCGCCCCAGCGCAGGCGCCGACGCAGGACCTCGCGCGAGGCGTCCACCGCGGCGCGCAGCGCCCCCGCGTCCGCCTCGGCCAGGGGCCGCAGATGAAGGCGCCGGCTCTTCGGGGAGGCGCTCATCTCCCCCCCGGGACGGGGCGCGCCAAGACCTCGCCGCACGCCCGCAGGACCGCGTCGGCCGCGCCCGCGAAGGGCATGGCCGCGGCGCGCGCGGCCGCGGCGCGGCCCATGGCCGCCAGGCGGCCGTTCTCCCCACAGGCCGACTCCAGGGCCCGGGCCAGACGCTGCGGCGCCTCGGCCAGGCTGGGGTAGGGGACGACGCGGCCGCAGGAAGCGTCGAGGATGTCGTGGACCCCGTAGTGGTCGCTGGCCAGCACGGCCAGGCCGGCCTGCATGGCCTCCACGATGTTGAGGCCGTAACTCTCGTGCACCGAAGGCGATATGAAGAGCCGGGCCAGCCGGAAATGCGCCTTCTTGGCCGCGGGGTCGAGATAGCCGGGGAAGAAGGCCCGGACCCGGCGCAGGCCCGCGGCCGCGGCGCGCACGCGGCGGCAATAGGCCGCTCCCTGCATGAAGGAGGCCTCGCCGCAGACCAGCAGGACCGTGTCGCGCCGGTCCAGGCGCCCCTCGTCTTCCAGCAGGCGCAGGGCCTCGATGAAGAGGTGGATGCCCTTCTCGGGGGAGATGCGGCTCAAGGTCATGAGCACCGTGGTGTCCGGCCCGATGCGGTAGCGCCCACGCAGCTCGCGCAGGAGCGCCTCGGAGGGCTCGGGCGCCGAATCGGCGAAGGCGCCCCAGGGCACGACCTGGATGCGGCGGGCCAGGTCGCCGCCCGGAGCCTCGCCTCCATAGCACCGGGTCAAGGTCTCGGCCATGGCCCGCGAGGGCACGATGAGGCGGCGGGAGTGGGCCACGGTCTCGCGCTGCTTCTCGAAGACGATGCGCAGCAGGTCCGGCACCGCGCCGGCCAGGCCCAGGCGCAGGCAGCGCTCGTAGAGGCGCGTGAGGCGCTGGGGCGGGACCAGGCTGTAGAGGTAGAGCTTGTTGAAGTAGTCCACCACGTCCACATGCCACAAAGAGACGATGGGGTAGCCGGCCGCGGCGAGCCGGGCCACGGTGGGGCCCTCGGAGACGTCGTTGACCAGGACCGTGGTGCTCCCGGGCGGCAGGCGGTCCCGGCGCGCCAGGAGCCAGTCCGTGGAGGCGGCCTCGAAGGCCCGGCAGAAGCGGGCGTACTCGAACTCGGAGAGGCGGACCAGGTCGTGTCCGGGCCCCTCGGGCAGGCGCACGTACTCCACGCCCATAGCCGGGGACTCCAGGCCCGAGCCCAGGACGGTGAGGCCGCCGACGCCCGCCGCGGCCCAGTGCCGCACCAGGCGCAGGCCGACCATGGCGCCGCCGCCCAGGGGCGTGCGGTCCATAGGGTAGCCGAGGTGGCTGCCGATGAAAACGATCATCTGGGTCTCCATTAT
The DNA here is from genome assembly GCA_016212825.1 of Elusimicrobiota bacterium. Taxonomy (GTDB): domain Bacteria; phylum Elusimicrobiota; class Elusimicrobia; order UBA1565; family UBA9628; genus UBA9628. The sequence goes on from JACRDS010000143.1 coordinate 13,197, forward strand.
AACAATTGCAGGCGCGCGTCCCATGGACTATAATGAGGGCATGCGAGCCCAAGATCGACGCATCGTCCTGTGCGCCGGAGTGCGCACGCCCATCGGCCACATCTCGCGCAGCCTGGCGGACCTGCCGCCGGCCGCGCTCATGCACGCGGCGGTGCACACTTTGCTCGACCACGCCCGCCTCGACGCCGCGGCCGTGGACGGCCTCATCGTGGGCTGGGTGGGGCAGACCTTCTCCGCGCCCAACATCGCGCGCGTGGTGGCGCTGACCAGCGGCCTGCCGGAGAAGTGCCAGTCGCTCACCGTGCAGAACAACTGCATCTCCTCCTTCGAGGCGGTCTCCGAGGCGGCGCGGCGCATCCTGACCGGCGAGGGCGGGCTCTACATCGTGGGCGGCACGGAGAGCATGTCGCGCCTGCCCTACACCATCGAGGGCTCGCGCGCGGCGCGCGAGCTGCGCAGCCTGGCCACGGTCAAGGAGCGCTGGGGCGCCCTGTGGGACAACCCCAACGCCAGCATCGTCGACGCCATGGAGGAGGGCCTCACCGACCCGGTGGAGCACATCAACATGGCCGCCACGGCCGAGGTCTGCGCGCAGGTCTACGGCATCCCGCGCGAAGAGCAGGACCGCTTCGCCTGCGAGAGCTTCCGCCGCACTTTGGCGGCCTGGAACCGGGGCTTCTACGCCTCGCACGTGACGCCGGTGGTGGTGGACGGCAAGACCATCCTGGAGAAGGACGAGTACCCGTTCCTGCGCGAGGACCTGCCCCAGAAGCCCCAGATGTTCGCCAAGGCCCCGGCCCTGTTCGGCTCCTCGGCCTACCCGCTCAAGGATTTCTACCGGGACAACGCGCAGTTCCTGCACGGCAAGGCCTATGAGGAGGGCAAGTCTTTGCCCACCGTGACCTTGTTCAACTCCTGCGGCCGCTCGGACGGGGCCTCGGCCGTGGTGGTGGCCACGCCGGAACGCGCCGCGGCCGCGGGCCTCACGCCCCTGGCCGAGCTCAAGAGCTGGGGCTACTACGGCAACGAGCCGGCCTTCATGGGCGTCTCGCCCGCGCTGGCCGCGCCGGTGGCCCTGGAGTCGGCAGGCGCGAGGTTCGCGGACCTGGACCACGTGGAGCTGCACGAGCCCTTCGCGGCCACGGTGCTGTCCATCTTCAAGCTGGGGCCGGAGCACGGCTGCGACTGGCGGGCGAAATACGAGTCCGGCGCGCTCAATCCCAACGGCGGCTCCATCGCCCTGGGCCATCCTCTGGGCGCGACCGGCACGCGGCTGGTCCTCAACCTCATGCACGCCCTGCGCGAGGACCCCAAGGCGCGGCTGGGATTGGCCGCGGCCTGCGCGGGCGGCGGCACGGGCGGGGCGCTGGTGCTAGAGAAGCTCGCCTGAAAAATCTATAATAGAGGGCCCGTGAACATCCTCGGCATCTCGGCGTATTACCACGACAGCGCCGCCGTTTTGGTGCAGGACGGCCGCATCACGGCCGCGGCCCAGGAAGAGCGCTTCACGCGCAAGCGGCACGATTCCGGCTTTCCCATCGAGGCCATCGCCTACTGCCTGCAGGCCGCGGGCCTGAAGGTCTCGGACCTCGACCTCGTCGGCTTCTACGACAAGCCCTTCCTCAAGTTCGAGCGCATGCTCAAGACCTACATGGCCTACGCGCCCCGGGGTTTCAAGCCCTTCGCCATGGCCGTGCCCATGTGGCTCAAGGGCAAGCTCTGGATGAAGTCCCACATCCGCGAGCAGCTCGGCTTCAAGGGCCAGATCCTCTTCCCCGAGCATCACGAGTCCCACGCCGCCTCCGCCTTCTACCCCTCCCCCTTCGGCCGCGCCGCCATCCTCACCATGGACGGCGTGGGCGAATGGGCCACGGCCTCCATCGGCACCGGCATCGGCAACAAGATCCAGCTCAACCGCGAACTCCGCTTCCCCCACTCTCTGGGTCTGCTCTACTGCGCCTTCACCTACTACACCGGCTTCAAGGTCAACTCCGGCGAGTACAAGGTCATGGGCTTGGCCCCCTACGGCGAGCCCAAGTACGCGGACCTCATCTATAAGGAACTCATCGACCTCAAGGAAGACGGCTCGCTCAAGCTCAACCAGGAGTATTTCGACTACTGCGCCGGCCTGGCCATGACCAGCGAGAAGTTCCACAAGCTCTTCGGCGGCCCGCCGCGCCGGCCCGAGTCCGAGCTCACCCAGAAGGAGATGGACCTCGCCGCCTCGGTGCAGGCCGTGACCGAGGAGGCCATGCTGCGCATGGCCCGCCACGCCCGCAAGGTCACCGAGCTCAAGGACCTCTGCCTGGCCGGCGGCGTCGCCCTCAACTGCGTGGGCAACGGCCGCATCCTGCGCGAGAAGGTCTTCAACCGCATCTGGATCCAGCCCGCCTCCGGCGACGCGGGCGGCGCCCTGGGCGCGGCGCTGCTGTTGTGGCACCAGTATCTGGGCAACGAGCGCACGGTCTCGGAAGGCCGCGACTCCCAGCAGGGCTCGCTGCTGGGCCCCGGCTTCTCGGACGAGCAGATCGGCGCCTGGCTCAAGGAAAAGGGCATCCCCCACAAGAAACTCGACCCAAAGGACGTGGCCCGCGAGACCGCGGCTCTTTTGAAGGACGGGCATGTGGTCGGCTGGTTCCAGGGCCGCATGGAGTTCGGCCCCCGGGCTTTGGGCAGCCGCAGCATCATCGGCGACGCGCGCAACGTCGAGATGCAGGCCAAGATGAACCTTAAGATCAAGTTCCGCGAGTCCTTCCGGCCCTTCGCCCCCTCGGTGCTGGCCGAGCACTACTCCGAGTACTTCGACATCGAGTGCGAGAGCCCCTACATGCTGCTCACCGCCCCGGTGAAGGAGTCGCGGCGCATCGCCATGACCGGGGAGCAGAACAAGCTCTGGGGCATCGCCAAGCTCAACGTGCCCCGCTCCGACCTGCCCGCCGTCACCCACGTGGACTACTCCGCGCGCCTGCAGACCGTCAACCGGGCGGACAACGCCCCCTACCACGAGCTCATCAGCGAGTTCCGCAAGCTCACCGGCTGCGGGGTCATCGTCAACACCTCCTTCAACGTGCGCGGCGAGCCCATCGTCTGCCGGCCGCAGGAGGCCTATACCTGCTTCATGCGCACGCACATGGACTACCTGGTCCTGGGCAGCTACCTTCTGGAGAAGAAGGCGCAGGACAGCTTCAAAGAGGATCAGTCATGGATGAAGGAATTCGCGCTCGACTAGGCCTGCCCGTCGCGGCCCCGGGCAAGGAGCGCAAGGACCTGCGCGTCTTCGGCTTCGGCCTGGCCCTCATCCTGATGTTCTTCGCCTACCTGTCCCGGCGCAAGGGCGGGGCCGCCGCTCCCTACGAGCTGTGCCTGGCAGCGGCCTGCGCCCTGCTGGGCGGCCTCTGGCCCATGGCCCTGGGCCCCGTGTACAAGCCCTGGATGAGGGCCGTAGCCGTCATCGGCAAGGTCAACACCTGGCTGGTCATGGGCATCCTCTACTACCTAATCATCACGCCCTACGCCTTCCTGGCCCGCCTCATCGGCGGCGACCTGCTCGACGAGAGGATGCGCGACCGGGGAAGCTACTGGCACCTGCGGGAAGACGTCCCCGCGCCGGAATCCTACCGCAACCAGTTCTAAGGAGAGACCATGCCCAAGATGGAAACCCTGCGCGAACTCTGGGACTTCCTCAAGAAGCGCAAACTCTACTGGCTGGCCCCCATCCTCATCGTCCTGCTCCTGCTGGGCGGCCTGATCATCCTCTCCGAGACCACGGCCGTGGCGCCCTTCGTCTACACCCTGTTCTAGGGCCGGAAGGCTGTAATACTTCCGGGCCGGCTCCGTATCCATAGGCAGGAGGCCAGTCCCCGCATGCCCGAGCCAGGCGCTCCCCAGGACTTCGCCTCCCTCTATGACCTCTACTTCTCCTGCGTCTGCGGCTTCGTGCGCAGCCAGGTCAGCGACCCGGCGGACGCCGATGACGTGGTCTCCCGCGCCTTCGAGCGCCTGCTCGAGCGCTTGGGCACCTACCGCCCGGAACGCGGCGCCTTCGAATCCTGGCTCTTCGCTGTGGTCCGCAACGCGGTGCGCGACCATTTCCGCAGCCGGCGCTGGCGCGCCCTCTTCTCCCTGGAAGAGGCGCCGGAGCCGGCCGGCCGCGAGCCGGCGGCCGAGGCGCGCCTGCTGGCCGAGGAGGAGCGCGCCGGCCTGCTCCGGGCGCTGCAGCGCCTCGACGAGCGCAGCCGCGAGGTCCTGGGGCTCAAGTTCCAGGCCGGGCTCAACAACCGGCAGATCGCCGAGGTCCTGGACCTGGGCGAGAGCCACGTGGGGGTGCTGGTCTATCGCGCGGTCAAGAAGCTGCAGGCCGCGCTGGGAGAGCCGTCATGAGTGACGCAGCGGACCGCCTCGAGAGCGATCCGGGAGCCTTGGCCGTGGCCCGGCGCCTGGCCGCCCTCGACCTCGCCGCGGAGAGCCGCATCCGGCTGAGCCTGCGGGCCCGGCTCCTGGCCCGCAGACCCACGCCCTTTTTCACCTTGCGCGGGCCGGCGGGCCTTGCGGGCGCCCTGGCCGCGGCCGCGGTCATGCTTTTGCTCCTGCGGCCGAGGACTCCGGCGCCCGCGACTGCGCCGGCATCCCCGGCTCCGATCGCCGAAGCCCTTCCCCCCGCGGCGAAGAGGCCCGCGCAGCGCGCCGAGGGAGTCTTCGTCTCCATCCCCGCCGCCTCGCCGTTCGAGACTCACGGGACGGTCTCGGCCGGGCATCCCTTCGTGACCGTCCCCGGCCGCAGGACGCGCACCGCGCGCGGCCGGGCCGTGGTCTGGCAGTTCGAGCACGCCACGTTCCGGCTCGAGGAGCGGCCCGTGCGCATCGCAGAGCTTTTCGTCAAGCCGACGCTATGATCCGGCATACAAGGAGGCCTATCATGAGAATCCTGCCGCTGGCGGCTGCCCTGTGCCTCGTCTCTCCTGTCGCCCGGGCTCAGGCCCAGCACCTCGACATCTCCGTGACCGACGCTCCGCTGGGCCAATTCCTAGACACGGTGTCCAAGCAGACCAAGGTCAGCTTCGTCCTCGGGCAAGGCACCGAAGACCAACGCGTGACGCTGGCGTTCAAGGGCGCCCCGGTCAGGCAGGTGCTCGACCAGATCAAGCAATCGAAAGGCCTGGGCTATCAGGAACTCGCTCCGGATATCTATCTCATCGCGGCCGAACCGGTCCTCGCGTCCTGTCCCGGGGTCCTCGCCGGATATCCCGCCCTTGACGCCAAGATCACCATCGACGTACGACAAGCCCCGTTGTCGAGCGTCTTCGCGAGAATCGGGGGAGTGACGGGGCTGCGCTTCGCGCTCGTTCCGCAGATCCGGGACTGGAAAGCCACGCTCTCCCTGCAGAAGGTCCCCGCCCGCCAGGCGGTGCAGATACTCTGCGTGGTGAAAGGGCTCTCCGTGCGCGCCGAGGGACAGGACGGCCTCATCGTCGAGGCGGCCATCCCTGAGGCGCCCAAAGCGGCCGCCTCGCGGCCCGATGGGCAGGGGCTCTTCACGGGCTACCGCGGAGTCTCGCTGTCCCTGCCCGGCCACCAGCTGGCCTTCCTCAAGAAGGGCGACCACGTCGACGTCATGGTGACCTTCGACGCCAAGATGGCCGACGAGCGCAAGGAGAAGGTCACGGCCACCATCCTGCAGAACGTCCGCATCGTGGACGTCTCCAAGCCCGGCAAGGGCGAGGAGCGCGGGACGGTCCAGATCCTGCTCAACCCCAACGAGGCCCAGTACGCCGCCCTGAGCGACGCCCAGGGCGACCTGCACGTCGCGCTGCGCGCTCCGGGGGACACGGAGATGCACCCCATGGAGATGGCGAGCTTCCGCAAGCTCTTCCGCTAGGAGAACGATATGAGAACTTCACCCTGGATCCTGGTCCTCGCCCTGGCCGCGCCCGCGGCCGGCGCCTCCTTCCCCACGCCGGACATGGCCGCCGCGGAGAAGGAGATGCAGCTCTTCTACCACTCCCTCAAGCCGGGCGCGGACCCCGCGGTCAAGAGGCCGGCCTGGCTGGAGGAAGAGCTCCCCAAGATGGCCGAGCGCAAGGTCTGGCGCGACCCGGAGGCCGGCGACCTCAGCGAGGCCCAGCTCTGGCAGGCCCCGGCCTCGGTCCTCTACGAGTTCTTCAAGGCCGTCCGCATGGACTCGCCGGAGTCCTCCCTCTACGACCGGGAGACCGACTACAACAACCTGCTGCTGAACTACCGGATAGCGATCGACCGCATCCGGCGTTCCAAGCTGCAAGACTCCCTGGGCGGCCGCGGCGCGGCCCTGCTGGCGGCCTTCAGCCGTGCATTCGAGCCACTCGACGGCCTGTTGGACTCGCTGCCCTCCGGAGACACCGAGGCTTTCCAGCGGGCGGCGGCAGAGGTGGCCCGCGACGCGCGCGCGGCCTTCGCGCAGCTCTCCGCCCCGCCGCAGGCCCCCGAGAAGGTGACTTACTGGGCCAAGGACCGCCTGGTACCGGGCTATCGCGGCTTCTCCTTGCCCCTACCGGGGCACCAGCTGGCCTTCATCAAGAAGGGCCAGCGGGTGGACGTCCTGGTGACCTTCGAGGCCCTGATGAAGAGGAACGTCAAGGAGAAGGTCACGGCCACCATCCTGCAGAACGTCGTCGTGATCGACGTGCTCAGGCCGGACCAGCCGGAGGGCCGGGGCGCCCTGCTGCTGCTGGTCAACCCCAACGAGGCGCAGTACGCGGCCCTCAGCGTCCTGCAGGGGGACGTGCGCATCACGGCGCGGGCCGAGGGCGACACCGCGATGGCGCCCATGGAGATGGCCTCGCTGCGCAAGCTCTTCAAGTAGGAGGGGATATGTCCGCCTGGCGGTGGCTGGCCCTGGCGCTGGTCCTGCCGGCCAGCCTGTGCCTGGCCGCGGCCTGCCGCCGGGCCCGGGAGACGCGCTGGCAGGAGCGGTCGGTCGCCGGCCTCACGCTCTACGACCAGGGCCGCTACCAGGAGGCCCGGCCCCTGGCCCTGGAGGGGATGCGCCTGGCCGAAGAGTCCTTCGGCTCCGCCGACCTGCGCACCGCCTACGCCCTGGACTTCCTGGGCAAGGTGGAGCGCCGGCTGGGCAGGCTGGAGCGGGCCCGGGAGCTCTTCGAGCGCGCCGTGGGAATCGCCGCCGAAGCCCTGGGCCCGGACGCGCCCCAGCGGGCCCACTTCCTGGACAACCTCGCCGAGCTCCTCACGGCGCAGGGGAAATACGACGAGGCGGAGGTCCTCTACCAGGACTCCCTGCGCCTGATGCAGCGGGACTTCGGGGAGCTCAGCGTCCCCGTCTCCGCGGCCTACGCCCGGCTGGCCGCGCTCTACGTCCGCTGGGGGGTCTACGAGGAAGCCGAGCCGCTGGTGCGCCGCCTGGAGGCCATCAACACCCGGGTGGGCTCCTCTGACGAGGCCGCGGACTCCGCCGTGGCGGCGGCCCACTGCACGTTCCACCTGCAGGCCGGAGAACTCGACGCCGCCTGGGAGGACTGCACACGGGCCCTGGCCAAGCGCCGGCGCCTGCCCAAGAACCACCTGGACCTGGCCGAGGCCCTGAGCGCGGCCGGACTCATGCACCTGCGCTCCGGCAGCGTGGAGGAGGCGCGCGCCTGTTCACAGAAGGCCCTGGCCATCTACCGGGAAAGGCCGGGCGCCGACCCCCAGGGTCTCGTGGAGAGCTGGCTCACGCTGGCCGAGGTCGCGGCGGCCGAGGGCCGCGACGCCGAGGCGGAAGAGCTCTTCGCCAAGCTGCTGCCCCTGTACTCCAACCCCTACGCTCTGGTCAAGGCCCTGGCCCGCGTGGCCGGCCACTATCAGAGCCGCGGCCGCCTCGACATCGCCGAGCGCCTGTATCTCCAGGCGCTGGCCAAGCAGGTCTCCTCTCCCAAGGCGGACAAGCGCGACCGCGAGGCCCTGCTCATGCGGCTGGCCGAGGTCTCCGTGGGTCTCGGCCGGCACGGGCGGGCCGAAGGCTACCTGCGGCGAGCCCTGGAGACCAACGAATCCCTGCACGGCGCGCTCGACCCGGGCTCCGCGGCCATCATCGCCGCGCTGGCCCAAGTCCAGTTGGCCCGGCGCCGCCCCGATCGGGCCGAGCCCTGGCTGGCGCGCCTGCGCCGGCTGGCCGACTCCCGCGGGCGCGACAGCTCCGTGGGCCGGGACGTGCTGCGCCGCATGGCGCGCCTCTACGAACGCATGGGTCGGGCCGACAAGGCGGCCCGGCTGCAGGCCCAGGTGGACGCGGGGTCCTAGGGAGCTACTTGAGGCGCGGCGCGCAGACCGGCCCGCCGATGCCGAAGAAGTTGGTCTGCTTGACCCGCCCCATCTCCCGGTACTGCCCGACCAGGGCCATGAGCGGGTCCCTCAGGTGCAGGAACAGCAGCCGGTGCGCGGGCTTCTTCTTGGCGGCCTTGACGCCCACGATCTGCAGGGAGAACTCGCACATGAGGTCGCGCTCGGTGCAGTTGGTCTTGTCCATCACGAAGCGCTCCTCGTCCTCCGTGATAGGCCCGAAGCCCGCCATCATCAGGATCCTGGCGGAGTCGGCCTTGGCCTCCTTCTCGATAGCGCAGTTCTCCTCGGGCATGCGCACCGCGCCCCGCTTCTTGCCGCCCACGATCTGCTTGAGCGCGTAGAGCTCCAGGCGCTTGGCCGCAAAGGGCTCGCGCAGCTTCTCGGGCAGCGTCGCGGGGTCAACGGCCAGGAACTCTGGCACCAGGTCGGCAGGGAGCTCGGCCGTGGGCATGTCCAGGAAGGCCTGGACCAGCTTCACCTTGTCGTCGGCCGCGGGCGCCTCGGCCTTGAGCTCGGCCAAGGCCCCGGCCCAGGCCGCCGCGGGCAGGGAGAGGATGAGCAGGGCCGGCCACAAGGATCTAGCCACGGGGATGATGCCTCCTGTGCGAGTCCTTCAAGCCGGACTTCTCCAGATGCGTGTAGATCTGGGTGGTGGAGAGGCTGGAGTGGCCCAGCATCTCCTGCACGCTGCGCAGGTCCGCCCCGCCCTGCAGGAGGTGCGTGGCGAAGGTGTGGCGCAGGACATGGGGATGGACCCGCCCCTCCAATCCGGCGCGGGAGGCCAGGGCCTGCAGGTCGCGCCAGAACTGCACGCGCGAGAGGGGCCGGCCCCGCCGGTTGAGGAAGACCGCGCTCTCTCCCGCGTTCGGGAAGCGGCGCTGGCGCGCGAGCAGGAACTGCTCGAGGAGCGCCAGGGCCCGCTCGTGCACCGGGATGAGGCGCTCCTTGGCGCCCTTGCCCAGCACGCGCACCCAGCCGTCCTGCAGGTTGAGGTAGCCCGCCTTGAGGGCCAGGAGCTCCGAGACCCGCATGCCCGTGGCGTAGAGGAGCTCGAGCATGGCGCGCAGGCGCAGGGACTCGTAGGAGCCCCCGACCGCAGCGGCCAGGAGGCGGCCGACCTCTGCCGGGGTCAGGAACTCGGGCAGGCGCGCCGGCCGGCGCGGGGAGCGCAGCTCCGCGGCCGGGTTGGCCGCCGTGCGGCGCTCCGCAGCCTGGAAGAAGTAGAAGGAGCGCAGGGCTTCGATCTTGCGCGCCAAAGTGCTGGCCTCGAGGCCCTGCCCGCTCCTGAGCTCCCAGAGGTAGTCCTCCAGGTCCTGCCGAGAAGCCTTCAGAGGGTCCAGACCGCGCCGGCCGAGATGCTCCAGGAACTGCGCCAGGTCCGAAAGGTAGGCCGAAGTCGTGTTGCGGGCCAGCCCCCGCTCCACCGAGATGTAGCGGCGGTACTCCTCCAGCAGCGGCGGGAGCTTCCCTTCCGTAACCTAGTCGCCCTTGCTCTTCCCCGACTTCGCGGCGGGCTGGGCCGGCTCGGCGGCCGCGCCGGTGAGGAACTTCTCGCGCAGGGCCTTCTCGATGCGGTCCGCGACCGGCGCGTTGGCCTTGAGGTAGGCCTTGGCGTTCTCGCGCCCCTGACCGAGGCGCTCGCCCTGGTAGAGGAACCAGGAGCCGGACTTCTCCACCAGCTGGGACTCGACTCCCATGTCGAGCAGGCAGGCCTCGCGCGAGGCGCCGTAGCCGTGGATCATCTCGAACTCGGCCGTGCGGTAGGGCGGGGCGATCTTGTTCTTGACCACCTTGACCCGGGCGCGCATGCCGATCACCTGGTCGCCCTCCTTGATGTTCTCGATGCGGCGGATGTCGAGGCGCACCGAGGCGTAGAACTTCAGCGCCAGCCCGCCGGTGGTGGTCTCGGGGTTGCCGAACATTACGCCGATCTTGTGGCGGATCTGGTTGATGAAGATGAGGCAGGTCTTGGAGCGCGCGATGGAGGAGGTGAGCTTGCGCAGGGCCTGGCTCATCAGGCGCGCCTGCAGGCCCATGTGCGAGTCGCCCATCTCGCCCTCGATCTCGGCCTTGGGCACCAGCGCGGCGACGGAGTCGACCACGATCACATCGAGGGCGCTGGAGCGCACGAGCTTCTCGGTGATCTCCAGGGCCTCCTCCCCCGAGTCGGGCTGGGAGATGAGCAGGTTGTCGAGGTCCACGCCGAGAGCCTTGGAGTAGGCGGGATCCATGGCGTGCTCCGCGTCGATGTAGGCGGCCGATCCCCCGAGCTTCTGGGCCTGGGCCACGACCTGCAGGGCCAAGGTGGTCTTGCCCGAGGACTCCGGTCCGTAGACCTCGACGATGCGGCCGCGCGGAAAGCCCCCCACGCCGAGGGCGAGGTCGAGGGAGAGCACGCCGGTCGGTATGGTGTCCACCTTGATCTTGGCGGCGCGCTCGCCGAGCTTCATGATGGCTTCGCGGCCGTAGGCCTTCTCGATCTGGGCCAAAGCCAGCTCCAGGGCCTTGCCCTTCGCGGTCTCAGTGGTGGTCGTCATGGCGTGTCCTCCGGGGGGATCGTTGCTCATCCATTCTAGCAAAAGCCCCATACCCTATATACGACGCCGGGCGCGAAAAGTTCCACCGTTTTTACAGGCCCCGGCGGCCGTTCCGGAATTCGAATCAGGGAAGGCCCCAGACGGGATGCCACTGGGGGATGAGCCGGACGTCCTTAAGGAGGGCCGCGGCCTGCCTAAGGAAGAAGACCACGGCGTCCGGCTCGGCCGGCCCTTCTCCGCCGCGGGCCGTGGCCGGCTGCAGGACCAGGGGCATGTCGGGCGCGGCCTCCTGCATAAGGCGGATGATCTGGCGCCACTCCGCCCTGGTGGTGCGCGCGGTGAGTACGGCCTTGACGAAGCATTTTCCCGGCGCCACGCGCAGGAACTCCAGATGGCTGGACCAAGTCTCCCGTCCCACCGCTGAAGGCATCTTCACGTCCACCGAAGCCAGGTCGCAGAAAGGCTCGACTTCCTTGAAAGCCTCGACCATGGTCCCGTTGGTCTCCAGGAGGTTCTTCACTCCCTGGGACCGGACCCAGCGCATCAGCGGCGGCAGGGCCGCGGCCTGCAAGAGGGGCTCGCCGCCGGTCCAGGACACGGCATCGTGCTTCCTCTCCGCGAAGAGCCGGGAGAGAGCGCCTCGGACCTCCGCCTCGGACCAGGGCTTCCCCGCGGAGACCTTCCGCGTGCGGGGCGTGTCGCAGTAGCGGCAGGAGAGGTTGCAGCCGGCCAGGCGCACGAAGGCGTGGCGCTGGCCCAGCCAGAGGCCCTCGCCCTGCAAGGAGGAGAAGACCTCCGCCACGCGCAGGCTTGCGGCGGGACTCACTCCGCGAGCTTCTCCATCTCCGCGACCGCGCCGTCGAGGGCGCGCGCCGCGGCCGCGATGGCGTCGGGCGAGAGCAGGTCCACGCCCGCCGCCTTGAGCGTCTCCACGGGGTGCGCCTCGCGGGGCGCCGCCAGCATGGCCAGGTAGCGGTCCCGCGCCGGGACGTCGCCGGCGCCGACCTTGTCCGAGAGGGCGATGGCGCTGGCCAGGCCGCAGGCGTAGCTGAACACGTAGTGCTTCCAGTAGAAGTGGGGCACATAGGACCACTCTATGCCGTCGTGCTGCCCCACGGTGAAGCCGGGGCCGTAGTAGGTCTTGACCAGATCCGCGTAGGTCTGGTTCAGGAGCTCGGCGGTGATCGGAGTCCCGGCCTCGGCGAAGCCGTGGAGCTTGAGCTCGAACTCGGTGAACAGGGTCTGCCGGTACACCGTGCCCCGGATGCGGTCGGCCAGCTGGCTGAGCAGGTAGAGGCGCATCTTCTTGTCGCCCTCGTACTTCTTGAGCAGGTGCCGGCTGAGCAGCATCTCCTGGAAGGTGGAGGCGATCTCCGCGGTCAAGGAGGAGTAGCCCGCGTCCGCGTCCGCGTTGGCCTTGTTGTTGATGAAGCTGTGCATGGCGTGGCCCAGTTCGTGGGCCGTGGTGGAGACGTCCTCCACGCGGTCCATGTAGTTGAGCTTCACGAAGGGCGGGAAGCCCCAGAGCGAGTGGGAGAAGGCCCCGGAGTCCTTGCCCTTGTTGGGATAGACGTCCATCATGCGCCGGCCCAGCATCTCGGGCCCATTAAACGCCTCCAGATAAGACTCCCCCATGGGCGCGACCGCGGCCCGCACGTCCTTGAGTCCCTCGTCGAAGGGGATGTCCACGTCCGCCGCCGGCACCAGGGGCGCGTAGAGGTCGTGGAAGCGCAGCTCCTTGACCTTCAGCATCTTCTTGCGCAGGGCCAGGTAGCGGTGCAGGGGTTCCAGGTTGACTCGCACCGAGGCGACCAGGTTCTCCACCACGGCCGGGGGCACGTCCTGGCGGTCGAGGTAGGCGTCAAGAGAGCGCCCATAGCCCCGGGCCCGGGCCAGGAACACGTCGCGCTTGGCCTCCCCGCCCAAGGTCGCGGCCAGGATGTCCTCGTACTTCTTGAGGCTGCCGAAGAGCCCGGCGACCGCGTCGCGGCGCACGCGGCGGTCCTTGGAGGAGCGGTACTTGCCGTAATTGGCCAAGGTCAGCTGGACCGGCCTGCCCTTCTCGTCTTTCATGGAAGGCAGCTGGAGGTCCTTCTGCACGGCCTTGAAGGCGAGCTCGATGTCCGAGGGGATCTCGTTGAGGTCGGTCTCGGACCAGAGGTTGTCTGCGGCCAGGCTCAGGACCTTCTCCGCCTCGTCGCCGAGCAGGGCCCGGCGCCGCCGGCGCAGGTCCTGCACGTAGAGCCGGTAAGGCTCCAGCTCCGGGGCGGCCAGGAGCTTGGCGGCGGCTTTGTCGTCGAGCTTGAGGAGCTCCTGCCGGAGGAAGGCGGAATCGGAGCGCAGCCGCGCGCCGAGACCCAGGGCGCGCTGGAGCCGGTCCTGCGCGCCGGGGGCCGCGTCGTCCCCGTCGGCCCGAAGGTTGGCGTAGGAGGCGACCCGCCCCACCGCCGCCCGGGCGGTGAAGTACGCGTCGAGGCCCGCGCGGACCTCCGCCGGGGTCGCGAGCCGGCCCACATGCTTGGCCAGGCCGTCGATGCGGCCGTTGGCCTGGTCGAAGCCCGCCGCCCAGGCCGCGTCGTCCGCGAAGAAGGGCGAGAGGTCCCACCGATAGGCCTCCGGGACGGAGGCGCGGGGCGCGTTGGCGTCGGGCTTGTAGGGGGCGGCGAAGGCGGCGGCGGCCAGCATGATAAGGAGAGGAGTGTTCATGCGCCTATCATATCAAAGCCGTCAGGCCGTTGTTATCCCGCCGTCATGCTCCCGCGCGGGCTGCGTTGATATCATCTCCGCATGGACGATCAGTCCGCAGTCGTGCCGGGACCCTGGCCGGGGATGCTGGCCTGCGCCTTCATCGCCGCGGCCGCCTTCCTGGCCACGGCCTCCGTGGCCCGCATCTTCCTGCCTTGACCGCTCCTCCGGCTTAGCGGGGCTTGGCCGGACCGAAATAGTAGCGCAAGCCGACCCCCCCGTCGACGCCGCTGCCGAGGCTCGGCGCCATTCGCAGGACCGGTGCGATCTCGGCGAAAGCCTCCAGCGGAGCCTTGGGGAACGCGTAACTCAGGCCGCCCAGGAAGCGGATTCCGAAGAGCGCGTCGGGCTCGTCCTTGACCTTCAGACCCAGGCCCAGGTAGGGGGCCAGACGGCCTTGCGGGGGCTGGTGCGACATGTCCCGGAAGTGCGTCAGGAAGTCCAGGTGCATGTCGAGGTCCCCGTCCTGCACGCCGAAGGCCGCGTCGACCGCGTTGCGGCGGTCGATGAGGTACTTCGCGGAGAACCCGAACGGCGTACCGATATAAGCGCCCACGCCGATCTGCCCCGGCTGCTCCTGCGCCGCGGCCGTTCCGGCCGCGCACAGGCCCGACGCCAGGATCGCCGCAAGAAGAATGGGGCTCTTGGTATGCATAGACACCTCCTGGAAGGGCTGGGAGGCCCTCCCGAAGAGGGCCTCCCAGGATCCCTTCAGCGGCCATGCCGGCCCGCATGCTCGCGGCGCCCGGTCATCGGCTCATGGCGCACCTCGCGCTTCTCCCGCCGGAGCTCGGAAGACTCCCGGCGGCCGCCGGCCTCGGCGACGACCGGCTTGCCCTTGCCCTCGCTGACGCCCGGCTGCGCGGGCGCATTCCCCTTGCCCAGAGCCGCGCCCAGGGTGAACCCGTACTTCCGGGCGATGGCGCCCCAGCCCATCTTGGAATCGCGCAGCTTGAGCACATCCGCCACGGGCACTCCGGCCTTGGCCGAGATGGCCAGGGCGTTGCGGATCTCCCCCCAGCCGAGTCCCTGGCTGCGCAGGTCCGTGACCTGGGCGGCGGGGACGCCGAACTCGGAGGCCAGCTTGCCCGCCTCCTTCGGCTCCGCCGCGAAGGCGGGCGCCGCCAGCAGCAGGCCTGTCAGGGTCAGTGGCATCCACTTGATCTCGAGCATAGATACCTCCTTACGACTGTCGCAGATTAGACGCACCGCGGGGCTGGAGGTTGGGTCGCGGCTCAGCGCCGGCCGCGCCACTGGGCGCGCAGTTGCGCCTGCTTCTCGGCCGGGAGCTTCTTGAACTCCTCCCAGCGCCGGAGCAGTTCCTGCCGCTGGCCGGACGGCAGCTTTCGGAAGCGCTCGTAGCGCCGCTGCAGCGTCTGCCTCTGCCCCGGGGACATCTCCCCATAGAGCCGGTGGTTGCGCAGCACCGTCTCGCGGCGCGCCGGGGATAGGTCCTCCCACGCCCGGCCGCCGCCGCTGGCGGGGGCGCAGAGCAGGGATAGCAGCAGCGCGGCGAGCGCGCCCCTCATGGCTCCCTCCGGGGCCAGAGGCCCTGGGCCGCTTCCCAGTCCATGAAAAGATCGAGATGCTCCATCAGCTCCAGCTCCTCGACCGCCGGCATCAGGACCACGCCGCTCCTCTCCGGCGGAACGGGCCGGAAGAGGAAGAGCCCCGCGGCGGCCAGCGCGGCGGCCGGGACCCAGAGCAGCCGCCGCGGCCGGGAGGGCCGCGGCTCCGCCCGGATGCGGGCGGCCAGGCGCGCCCAGAGAGGGGCCGCCAGCGCCTTGTCCCACGAAAGCGGCGCGCCGTCGGGCGCCGAACTGCGGCCGCAGAGGGCGCGCAGGTCCTCGTGCTCCTTGCGGCAGAGCGCGCACGCGGCCGCATGCGCCAGAGCCTCGGCCGGCGCCTGGTCGGCCCGGGGCCAGGCGGCCCACAAGGACTCCCGGACCGAACGGCAGGGCTGGGGGATCTCCTTCATATTCATAGCAGCCTCTGCCTCATCTTGCGCGTGGCGGCGAACAGCGTCGACTTCACGGTCCCCTCGCTGATCCCGAGGACTCCGGCGACTTCATCCAGAGAATAGCCTTCCAGCCTCATGGCGGCGACCTCCCTCTCCCGCGGACTCAAAGCGGCCAGGGCCCGCTCCAAGTCCAGCTTCTTCTCCAGGACCCGCGTCTCATCCTCCCGCGGCCCGGCCCTGCGCACGCTCTCCTCCCAGGTGCCCCCCTCCGAGTCCCGGGGAGCGTCCAAGGACAGCCAGTTCGACATCCGCGCCCAGCGCAGCCGCGAACGCGCGACGTTGAGCGCGATCCGCGAGACCCAGGTCTTGAAGCTCGACCTCTCCTCGAACGATTCCAGCCGCATAAAGGCCCGCACGAAGGCCTGCTGAGCCGCGTCCTGCGCGGCGTCGAGGTCGTGCAGGACGCTGAGCAGGAACCCCGCCACGGCCTTCTGGTGCCGCGAGACGAGGACCCCGAAGGCTTCGGCGTCTCCGGCGCGCGCCCTGCGGACCAGCGCCTCGTCCGTCTCCATCAATTGGACGCTCGTCGGGGGAAGAAGGTTGGGGCCCGGGCCGTCGCGTTTCATATTCTGAGGGTGACGCCGAGACCGTAGTAGCTTTGGAGCCCGGCTCCGCCGCCCGGGTCGAAGAGCTCGCAGGTGCCCTTGACCTGGACCTTGGCCCACTTGGTCGCGAGGCTGAACGCATAGGCGCTCGTAGCCGGCCCGTCCTGTTTGTAGGTGGTCCGGCTGTATCGGAAGGAAGGCTTAAGCCTGGGCCAGGCGGTCCAGGAGCCCTTGATGCTGACGCTCGTCTCCGGGAAGCCGAACACGGCCGGATTGGCCCCGACGGTCCCGGACAACTCGGCGGCGCGCGCCAGCTCCGGCAGGGTGTCCGAGTAAAAGCTCCGCGTCAGCTGGGCATCAAGGTCGAGATCTCCCCATGCCGCCCCGCTGATGATGGAGATGTCCGTCTCTCCGGCGTCGATCGCGGCGGGCTCCCCCCCCGGCCCTGGAGGCCCCCCGGGACGGCCGCGGCCGGCGCGCGTGCGCGCCGCGACCAGCGCCGGCGCCGTCGAGTCTTCCTTGTGCGCGATGCGCCGGATCCCGCCGCCCAGGTCGACGCGGGAGAGTCCGCCCCGCGGGTAGAACGAGTAGGTCGCGTCGGCGCCCACCGACTCGTTGCGGTAGCCCGCGACCTTGGGGGTGACCGAGAGCTCGGCTCCCGCGTCCCAGCGCTTGTCCGTGTAGCCGGCCCGCGCCGCGTAGGCCGTGGTGGCTTTGATCTCGTCGGAATGATAGGAGGCGAAGCTGGGCCTGAGATAGGCTCCCTTCGCGCTCCCCACCTCGAAGAAGCCGGAGGTCGCCACATAGCTGGCCGGTCCGTAGAGCTGGTCTCCCCCCGCCTTCCAGGCGGCTGCGCCAGCCGACCCGGCCGCGGAGGCGAGGACCAGGGCGCCGGCCGCAAGCAGGGCCCCGGCCCGAGTGCCGGTCATGCCTAGAAGTTTAGCCGATGGGGCTCAAGTCCCAGTCAAGCGGCCGGGTCGGCCGACCCGGCCGCGGAAAAGCCGCGCGCCCGGAGCTGGCAGGAGTCGCAGCGGCCGCAGGGCCGCCGGCCGCCCGCGTAGCACGACCAGGTCAGCTCCAAAGGCACCTTGAGACGGCGGGCCAAGCGCACGATGCCGGCCTTGTCGAGCCTCTGCAGGGGAGCCAGAAGGGAAAGCCTCTTCCCCTCCGCCCCGCGCCGCGTGCCCAGCCGCGCCGTCTTCTGGAACGCCGCGTTGAACTCGGGCCGGCAGTCCGGATAGCCGGAGAAGTCCTGCGCGTTGCTGCCGATGACCACGGCCTCGGCCCCGGCCGCGTCGGCCAAAGACACCGCCAGGGCGAGGAACACCGTGTTGCGGCCCGGCACGTAGGTGGAGGGGATGGGCCCCTTGCCGATGCGCGAGGCCGGGAGCTCGGGCAGGCGCTTCTTCCTGTCCACCAGGGAGCTGGTCTTGAGCCAGGGCAGGTCCAGACGGACCGAGACCCATTCCGCGCCTGCCCTGCGGGCCAAGGCCCGCGCCGCGGAGAGTTCGCGCGCGTGCCTCTGCCCGTAATGCGCGGTCAAGGCGACGGTCTTATATCCCTTCTTCCGCGCCCAGTACAGGGCCGTGGCCGAGTCCAGGCCTCCGGAGAGAAGGACCACCGCCTTCTTCAACCTACTTCACCCCCGCCGGCTTCACGGGGAACTTCCCCATCAGGGCCTCGCTGCAGATGCGCGCCAGCTCCGGAGTGGTCCGTTCCGCGTTCATGAGCCACTCGATATAGCCCGGCTCCTTGCGCGCCACCTCCTCCAAGGTCAAGGTCCGATGCTTGCCGAAGTTGAAGGCCGCCTTGCCGTTGCGCCAGACCAGCTTGCCCTGGCTGTCCACCGCGGCCGAGTCGCGCTGCTCGACGCAGAAGGCGGACAGGCCCGCCACGTCCTTGGGCAGCTCCGGGTAGCGCTCCAGCTGTGCGAAGAACACCTCGCTGGAGGCGCGCATGTCCGCCTCGGCGCGGTGCGCGTCCTCCAGGGCCTTGCCGCAGTAGAGCTTGTAGGCCGCGGTCAGGTTGCGCGGCTCCATGCGGTGGAAGATGGTCAGGGCGTCGACCAGCTGGCGGCTGGCCGTGGTGAAGGTGATGCCGGCGCGCTGGAACTCGGCCGTGAGCATGGGGATGTCGAAGCGCAGGATGCCGAAACCGGCTAGGTCCGCGTCGCCTATGAAATCCAGCAGCTTGGGGGCCAGGGCCGCGAAGGTGGGCTGGCCCCTCACCATCTCGTTGGTGATGTGGTGCACGGCCGTGGCCTCGGGAGGGATGGGCATGCCCGGGTCCACGAGGGAGGAGAAGACCTCCTCCTGGCCGTCGGGCCCGCGCCGCAGGAAGGCCAGGTCCACGATGCGGTCGCGGTCCGGGGCCACCCCCGTGGTCTCCAGGTCGAAGAAAACGATGGGCTTGCGCAGGGTGATCATGGCTTGGGTGCCTCCGAAGTGACGGGACTGGTGCTGGGTTGGGGCGGGGCCTGGACCGGGGTCCAGGTCGTGGCGAAGGGACTCCAGACCGCCGCGGCGGCCGGCGCCGCCTTCGGCGGCGCCGGCGGCGCGGCCGTGATGGCGGGCCGGGCCGGAGCCGAGGAGAACTGCACGGCGGGGGCAGGAGCGGGGACGGAAGAGACGACGACGACCGGAGCCGCGGGGACCGGAGCGGAAGAGACCGCCGCCACCGGGGCCGGGACCTCGACCACGGGCCGCGGCGGGGGCGGCAGGCCGCGCGGCGGCTCGCCCCGGACCGGCGCGGTCGAGGAGAAGGCGCAGTCGAAGACCATGTGCATGTAGCGCGCCACGGTGAAGTGCTCGGCGCCCCGCGCCATGGTCGCGGCGATGTCGTCCTGAGAGTAGGGGACGTCGGCGTCCTCCCGCTCGAACTCCTCGGTCACCACCGGCTTGAGCTTGCCGCAGACGCGGCGCATGAGCGCGCGGGCGGCGCGGCGCCGGCCCGCCACGAACCAGCCCCAGCCGTCGAGGGAGTAGCGCACCTCGCCCCCCCCCAGGTCCACGTAGCCGATCTCCCTGATGGTCCCCTTGCGCGGTCTGGCCTTGCGCACGGTCTCGGCCACGCAGCCGGACAGGAGCAGGGCGAGCAGGGGGATGAGGGCGAGACGCGAGCAGGAGCCCATGTCATCCCCCCGCGAGCCGCTCGGCGCAGGCCTTCCCGTCCAACAAAGCCTCCTCCATGAAGGAGTACTTCCAGGCCCCGTAGCGGCCGATGGACTCCACCCTGCGCCGGCCCAGCTCCCGGAAGATGACCTTCAGAGCCGGCTCGCGCTGGAAATCATACAGCACGTAGCCGCAGGGGATGGGCAGCCACTCCTTGACCAGTATCCGGTCGCCCCTCTCCAGCACGCCGCAATCGCGCAGTCCGTCGAGCACTCGCCGCTCCAAGGCCTTCAGATCCACCCTCGCGCCGCCCGGGCGGGAGACCTCCACGTAGTAGGAGGAGGTCCCGGCCGGGGCGACCGCCGCGGAGAAGTTGCTGTAGGCGCCGACCCGGTAGAACGGGTAGCGCGGCTCCGGGAAATAGGTCCAGTGGCGGCCGGTGCGCTCCGGGCGGTCCAAGGCCAGGTTGAGGCACCAGACGCCGGCATGGCGCAGCCGCCTCCGCGCCGCGCGCAGCGCGGCCGGCCACGGGCCCGAGATGTCCAGGAACTCGGGCAAAGGCATGGTGTTGACCAGCCGTTCGAAGCGCACCTCGCCCAGGCCGCTGACCTGGGCCCGCCCCTCCTCCAGGTCCACGCGCGTCGCCCGGGCGCCGAGGCGCACCGTGCCCGGCTCCAGCCGCGCGGCCAAGGCGTCGGCCAAGGCCTGGCTGCCTCCCCGGCGGGGATAGCGGAAGACCGCGTTGTAGCCGAAACCCTTGGTCTGGTCCAGCAGCGCCCCGGCCAGCACCTCGCGGGGCTCGGGCGCGGGCACGAAACGGCCCTGCCAGTCCGCGGTCAGGCGCGTCAGAGGCAGCCCCCAGAGCTTGCGGTTGTAGGGGGACATAAAGTGCCGGCAGATGCCCGAGCCGAAGCGCCGCAGGCTCCAGGCCGCGAAGCTCGGGCGCGCTCCGAGCGGCCGGCCCGGGCGGTAGACCTGCTCTAGGAAGCCCGCCAGGCAGTCCGCCCTCACGGCCTCGGGCAGGCCGTAGGTGTTGGCCTGGAAAGGGTAGCGCGCGGCGCGGCCCCGCAGGTGTATCCAGGCGTCGCGCTCCAGGACCCGGAGGTTGCCGCGCAGCAGGGACAGGACAAGACTCCGGCCGTAAGGGGTGTGCAGATGCAGGAGGTGCCCGGTCTTGTCGAAGACGAAGCCCCGCCGCGAAGAGGACGCGGCCGTCCCCCCCACCCGGTCCTCACTCTCCACCACCAGGGCGCGCCGCCCCCTCCGCTGCAGGTGGTAGGCGGTGGAAAGCCCCGCCAAGCCGCCCCCGAGAACCAGGACCGGGGTCCGGATCAATGGATATCCACCTGGGCCAGGGCGCGGCTGATCACCAGGACCTCGATGATGACCGCGGCGTAGATGCACAAGGCCAGGACGGCGGAGAGCTGGGTGACCAGGAAGGCCAAAAATCCCAGCAGGGCCGAGACCGCGGCCGAGATCGCCACGATGCGGCCGCGCGTGTAGCCCAGGCGCTCCAGGCGCAAGGCGAAGTGGTCCTTGGAGCCCAGGAAGGGCGAGTGCCCCTTGCGCAGGCGCAGGAACATGACGAAGAGGGTGTCGTACATGGGGACCAGGAGGATCAGCAGGGGCGCGAACACGCCGAAATCGTTGATGTCGCTGTAGCGGGTGCCCAGCGAGGTCCCGGCCAGCAGGAAGCCCAAGGTCATGGCCCCGGAGTCGCCCATGAAGATCTTGCGCTTGGCGGAGATGTTCCAGGGGATGAAGCCCAAAGCCGCCCCGGCCAGGGCGGCGGAGGCGAAGTTGACGTAGAGCTCCTCGGAGGGCAGGGAGATCATGAGGAAGGCCAGCGCCGCCGTCATGGCCTGGCTGGAGCTCAGGCCGTCCATGATGTCGATGATGTTGAAGGCATTGGTGATGCCCACTACCCAGAGCAGGCTCAGCGCCGCCGCCAGGTAGTCCGGCTTCACGAAATTGATGCGGATGCCGAAGGTGAGCAGGCACAGGGCGGCCAGGCACTGCACCGCGAACTTGGGCTTGAAGTGCAGGCCCTGACCGCCACGGGGCTTCTTGAGGTCGTCGACCACCCCCATGACGAACACCAAGGCCCCGCCCACCATGAGGCCGCGCAGGCTGCGCAGGGTGCCGGTCGGGAAGCTCGTGAAGAAGCGCAGCAGAAGCAGGGTCGCGGCGTAGCTGGCGAATATGGCCACCCCGCCCAAGGACGGGGTGCTCACCTTATGGGTCTTGACCGCGGAGGAGGGTTCGTCCATCCAGCCGAAGCGCAGGGCCGCGGCGCGCACCAGCGGAGTGAGCAGGAACGAGAGCCCGGCCGCCGTGCCCACCGCGATGGCGTAGAGCTTCCAGTTGGCGGCCAGGATCTCCATAGGCTAGCGGAGACGGTAAACGGCGCAGGCCGGGGCCTGGTGCTCCAGCGCCGCGAACCGGGGCTCCAGGCCCTGCCAGTTGGCCGCGCCCCGCGCGCTGAAGGGGTCCAGGTTGCTGGCGATCCGGCGCGCCTCCCCGGGCATCACTGCGACATGGGTGAACCCCTCGCCCTTGAGCCGGGCGGCGTAGCCCCCGGGGCTGGCGGCTTCGTCGGCCCAAGCCCGCCAGCGGTTGGGCGCGTTGACCGTGGTGGCCAGGTTGTCCTGGCTCCAGTAGTAGGCGCGCTGCTCCCCCACGATGAGGATTCTATCATTTCGCCCGAGACGCTCCCGCGCCCAGGCCGCGCAGGGATAGTAGTCCAGGCGGCGGGAGAGGAACTCCTCGCGGGTCTCCAGGCCGGAGAGGACCGCGCCGCTGCCGAAGACCGCGTGCGCGTAGAGGAAGACCAGCACGTGCGTCGCGACCAGGACGCCCGCCCCGGCCGCCAGAAGGGGCCGGGCCCGGCCCTCCAGACGCGTCCACAGGGCGTGCAGGCCGTAGGCGGCCAGCAGGCATAGCAGCGGCGCCAGGGCGGTCAGGAAGCGTAGGACCACGCCGGTCGCGAACCAGCCCGCGAGGTAGAGGGCGCAGAAGCCCAGCAGCCACCGGGCCGTGCGGTTGCGCCGGCGCCAGCCGGCCCAGGCCGCCAGGGGCAGGGACCAGAACAGGAGCTCCCAGCCCATGTCGCCCAGCACGTCCATGCCCCCGCCGAAGCGCAGGCTGTTGCTCAGGAGCTGGACGGGCAGCTCCAGGAGCGCCTTGCCCCAGGCCCCGCCGTGGCGGTACTCCGAGAGCACCGAAAAGTAGCGCCGGGCGCTTTCCGCGGGCCAGCCCGCGGCCGTGGCCGGGAACCAGCCGTAAAGGAACGGGAAGACAGGGTCGCCCACGAAGAGGGCGTTTTTGACCAGCCAGGGCGAGAACACCAGCGCCGTCACTCCCGCGAACAGGGCCAGGTCCCCCGCGCGCTGCCGCCGCGCCGCCGGCGGCCCCAGGAGCCAGTCCTTGAGCAGGATGAGGGCCAGGCCGCCGGCCATGAGCCCGGCCGTGTACTTGGCGCCCAGGGCCAGGCCCGCGAAGACCGCCGAGAGCGCCAGCCAGGAGCGCGGGGCGCCCCCGCCCTCGCGCCGCCAGCGCCAGAACAGGAGCGCCGCCGCCGTGGTCCAGAGCATGACCAGCGGCTCGACGTAGGTCGTGGAGGCCAGCAGCATGACCCCCGTGTGCGTGGCCAAGAGCAGCGCGGCCAGCAGGCGCGCCGCCACAGGGATCTCCGCTCCGGCCATGGTCCAGATCCAGGCCACGCTCAGGGCCGCGGCCAGCCACATGAAGAGCTGGGCCAGCAGGTCGCTGCGCAGGGCCAGGGCCAAAGTGAAGAGCATCTCCCCGTTCTGCGGGAAGTGCGCGTAGACGGACATGCCGGACGCGGTCAGCCCGCCGGCGCGCAGGTACGCGGCGGGCAGGGCCAGGTGGTAGACCAAAGAGTCGTACTGGTGGGGCGGCACCCAGGCCAGCCAGAAGGTCAGTCCCAGGGCCGCCAGGACGGCCGCGGCGGCCAGCGGATGCTCGCGCCACTCCTCCGGCGCGCGCAGCCCGGACAGGGCCGCGCGCAGCTCGGAGAATCCCGCCAGCCACAATCCGCCCAGGACCAGGGCGATGGAGAGCGGGCCCAGCACGCGGCCCGAGGCCAGGCCCAGCACCGCCAGGCTCAGCAGGCCCAGCCCCAAAGTCATGCCGACCACGGTCTTGGCCCCTTCCTCGGGACCGCGCAGGCCCAGCAGGCCGGCCGCGACCCGGCCGCTGCCCGCCGCGGTCCCCGCGACCAGGGCCAGGAGCGCGGAAGCGGCCAGGCCCTGGCGCGCCACGGGCCAGAAGAAGCCGGCGGCCGTGGCCAGGCCCAGGACCGCGGTGGCGGCCGCGTAGACCCCGCCCCAGCGCGCGGATTCCGGTGCGGAGGGGATGGGCGGGCCGGACGGGCTCATCGCGTCTTGGGGCAGAGCCGAGCGGAGCGCACCAGGCCCAGGCGGTGCAGGACGTACTGCGCCAGGAGGACGAGCGTGGAGAGGCCGTAGACCATGCTGCGCTTGAAGCTGATGGAGGAGGCCTCCGGGAAGTAGCGCACGGCCACGGGCACGTCGCCCATGCGGAAGCCCATGCAGGCGGCCTGGATGAGGAACTGCTGGTCGAAGACGAAATCGTCGGAGTTGAGCTCCCAGGGGATGGTCTCCAGGACCCGGCGCGAGTAGGCGCGCAGGCCGGAGTGCCACTCCCCGAGGTTCTGGCCGGTCATCATGTTCTCGACGATGGTTAGGAAGCGGTTGCTCAGATACTTGTAGAAGGGCATGCCGCCCTCCAGGGCCTCCCAGCGCGTGCGGATGCGGTTGCCGCAGACCACGTCGCAGACCCCGGCCTTGATGAGCCCGGTCATATGCGGGGCCAGGCGCGCGTCGTACTGGTAGTCGGGGTGGATCATGATGACGATGTCCGCCCCGCGCTTGAGGGCCTCGGTGTAGCAGGTCTTCTGGTTGCCTCCGTAGCCGCGGTTCTTGGGGTGCACGAAGACGGCCAGCCCCAGCCTGCGCGCCAGCTCCGCGGTGCCGTCCCGGGAGGCGTCGTCGACCAGGATGACCTCGTCCACGCAGCCGGACGGGATGTCCCGGAGGGTCTTCTCCAGGGTCTTCTCCGCGTTGTAGGCCGGCAGGACCGCGATGGTCTTCATTCCGGCGCTATTCTACCACTTCGCGCGTTAGAACGTGTACGAGAAGCCCAGCAGGTGGCTGGAGAGCTGGTAGTTGTAGCGGTAGGTCTTCTCGTAGCGCATGTTGGAACTGGCGTCCGTGAGGGTGGTGTGGGCCAGGGCCTTGAAGCCGTGGGCGAGGGGCAGGGACAGGTCGAAGGTGAAGGAGCCCTGGTCCAGGCGCGTGGACTCGTTGAGGTAGGTCCCGGAGGCGTCCTGCGCGGCCCGGCCCAGGTAGTCGCGCCACACCTGCAGGTAGCCGACCGCGAGCTCGACCTTCTTCTCCCCGAGGATCATGGTCAGCTTGGGATAGAGCGAACGCTCGTCATACGAGTAGTACTGTCCGAGGAAGCGGGCCTGCTCCGCGTCGTAGTGGTTCTGGTTCGAGGCGTCGCGCAGCTGGGTGAACTCCAGGGACAGGTAGCCGCCGACCCTGGGCGCCAGGGCGCGGCCGTAGCTCAGGGCCGCGGAGACGGAGCTGAAGTCGTCGGCGCGCGTGTCGTCGGCGAGGCTCCCCGAGGCCTGGACCACGTGCTGCTCCGGATAGCCCCGCCGCGTGAAGTTGCCGGTGAGCCGGGCCGCGCCGCCCTCGAAGGGCAGGGGGAAGTGCCCGGTCAGGGTCCAGGAATAGCTGCGCGAGTCCAAGGTCCGGCCCTCGGCGAGTTCGCGGCCCAGGCCGGGCAGCGCCTGCGACTCCAGGCTCCGGTAGTTGGGGAACTGGATCTCGTAGTAGTCGAAGGCGGCGCCGGCCCGGACGCGCTCGCCGAAGGCGCGCTCCACCTCCAGGCCGGCCGAGGGCTTGCGGTAGTCGAAGAGCCCCTTGCCCCAGCCCTCGTCGCTGGTCTCGCGCAGCAGCTCCCAACGGTAGCCCAGAGACGGCTTGACCTTCCACTCGTCGCGCTTCCAGACGCCCTTCAGGCTCAGGGCGTGGCTCTGGCTGTCCTGGAAGAGCTGCCCCCCGCTGCCCAGGTCCACGGCGCTCTTGGTGCCCCGGTAGGTGCCGTAGTAGGTCGGGATGAGCCCGAGCTCGTCCGTGAACTTGACCGCCGGGGTGAACTGCAGGGCGGCATTGCCCTGCCAGGAGCTGGCCTTGCCGCCCTGCAGGACTTGCCCCATCAGGAAGGAGGCGTCGAAGACCGGGACCCAGTCCACGGCGCCGGCCGGAGCGGCCGCGCCCAGGGCCAGGACCAGCGATGCCGCGAAACGCCTCATCATGATGTCATCGGTCCGAGTCGCGGCCTCCGCCGAAGCGGTAGCCCACGGCGAAATGGTGCGTGCTCCCCAGGTCGCCGGCCGGGTTGAAGGCGTAGTCGATGTCCACGCTGTCTTTGACGCGCAGGCCGAGGCCGATCCTGAGGCCGCCGAAGTTGCCGAGGTCCGGCGTCCGGGTGTTGACTCCCAGGCGGAACGCGGCCGCGCCGACGTCCTTGACGGCGAGCTCGTACTCGCTGCCGATGGCCACGTAGGCCGGGTCATAGACCGGGATGACCGCGTCCAGGGCCAGCCACCAGTGCTCCATGGCCCGCCAAGCCGCGCCGGCCGCGGCCCGGGTCGGCAGGGGCCGGCCCTCGCTCTCGTAGCGCAAAGAGCCGCCGATGTTGTGCCCGGAAGCGGCCAGGATCCAGTCCTCACCGAGGCGGTACTGGCCGCCCGCGTCGAAGGTCAGGGTCCGGGCGCTCGCCACGATCTTGGAGTCCACGTACTTCGCGGTGGCCCCCAGGTCAGCGCCCAAAGCGTCCGTGCCGTAGGTGAAGCCGTAGACCGTGTCGCTGGGTCCGTAGGTGCCGGTCTCGGTCCCCTGCTCGTCGCGGCTCTCCAGGGTCCCGTAGCCCACGTGGTGGAAGCTGGCGCCCAGGTGGTGCCGCCCGAGGGTCAACCCGTAGCCGGCGTAGTCGCTGCCGACGCCCGCGTAGAGGAAGGAGTGCGTGAAATAGGCGTGATTGGAGCGCACGCCCCCGATGGCCGCGGGGTTGGACGCCACTGCGCCCGCGCCGGAGGCCAGGGCCTGGGCGGCCTCGCCCATGCCCAGGGCGCGCACGTCGAGGGGCAGGCTGAGGAAGTCGGCGGAGGCGGGCCGGGCCGCCCGGGCCCAGGGGGCCAGGAGGACCAGGAGTCCGGCCAGGACCGTTCGCCTCATCTTTGCACCGCGAACTTGAGCTTGCGCATGCTGCCGCCCGACTTGACCACCGCGATATAGACCCCGCTGGGCAGGGCCTTGCCGTCGATGTCGTTGCCGTCCCAGGAGAGGATGTCGCCGGCGGCGTCCGCGTCGAGCTCCTTAAGGAGCCGTCCCGAGACGGAGAACACCTTGACGTGCGCCCCGGCGGGCAGGCGCGAGAACTTGATGCGGGCGTGCCCGGCTCCGGGCCGGAAGGGGCTGGGATAGACGATGCCGGCGGAGAGGTCTCCGGCCGGGGCTGCGGCCACCACCATGAAGATGGAGAAGTGGCTGGTCACGCCGGAGACCTTGCGGGAGACGGGGTCTACCGTGGACTCGAGCATGGTCCAGCCGGCGGCCGCGTCGTAGCGGACCATGCGCAGGAGGTTGACGTCGAGGCCGGCGACATCGGCCGGCTTGTAGCCGATGTTCACCGTCACCGGAGCCACGGGCTGCTGTCCGTCCGTGGTGTTGATGGCCACCGCCAGGCCCGTGCCGCTCCAGGCGTTGCGGGCCGGCAGGCTGGGCAGGCCGGAGGCGGCGGGGACGCTGAGCTGCAGGTTGGTGGCCGAGGCGAAGGCTCCGAAGGGGACGATCACCTCGGCGGTGGCGCCGGAGGCCAGGGCCGTGGTCACGGTGCCGCTGGAGGTGGAGGTCAGGGGCGTGAAGGAGGGCGCGCCCAGCACATAGAGGCCGTTGGGGTCCTTGACCTGGGCCGTGACCTTGCGCGTGGCGACATCGGCGAGATTGGCGCCGTCGAGCACCATCTCGAAGAGGGAGGTGGCCCCGTTGAGGCGGTAGACCCGCAGCACCGAGAGGGGCACGAGCAGGCTCTGGCCGCTCAGGGAGGCTCCCACCAGCACGTTGCTGGAGGCGTCGGCGGTGAAGGGCAGGGCCAGGGACACCAGCTGGTTGGCGTCTCCGGGGGAGGAGTTCGGGCTGGAGTCCAGGACCGCGGCGAAGCGGGCGGTCATGGTGGAGATGAAGGTGTTGGGCGAGCGGGCGAAGGCGGTGGTGGACAGGGCCACGTCCGCGGCCGAGAGCTCGGCCTGGGACTGGGCGCTGAGGCGCACGCTGGCGCCGTAGGCGTTGGCAGGCACCACCACGGTGACCGCGGGGTTGGCCAGGCTCACGATGGTGCCGCCCGCGGAGGTGATGAGCACCGCGTTGTAGACCGTGGTATCCGACATGAGGCCGCCGATGCCGGCGCGCAGGAGGTCGGCCTGGGAGCTGACGCTGTTGGTGCTGGCGAAGAAGGCCTGGGCCTGGCCGTTGCTGCCGGTCACCACGTCGGTGGAGGTCACGGCCGAGGGCAAAGCGCCGATGACCACGGCCACGGTGCCCGAGCCTCTCTGCAAGGAGAAGGTGACGGTGGCGCCCTGCACCGCGTTGGAGTAGAGGTCGAGGACCGCGGCGGTCAGCACCGAGGGAACGGAGGCCACGGTGGACTGGGGGTTGGCGGAGAGGGAGAGGCTGGCGGGAGGCCCGGCCCGGACCGCGGTGTTGGTGGAGGTCACGGTGACGATGCCGATGCCGGAGTCGGAGACGCGCAGCTTGACGGTCTCGGCCTTGGTATAGGTCTGGAAGGAGGTGGAGCCCACGCCGGCGGCGATGTTGAGGCTGGTGATGCCCAGGGTGCCGGCGCCGGAGAGGCTGGGATTGGAGGCCTGGACCGCGGCCAGGTTGACGGTGCCGCTGTATCCGGTCACGGTGCTGGAGGAGGCGTCGCGCGCCACCACGGTCATCTGGTAGTTGACCCCGGCCTGCGCGGCCGTGGGGATGCCCACGTCGAAGAAGGTGGGGCCGGTGAGGGAGAGGTTGGCGGAATCGCCGGTCTTGGCGTCCTCGTCGGTGGCGCGCAGGACGATGGTCTCGATCTTGTTGTAGGTCTGGGCGCCGACGATGACGTAGGTGGAGCCGGCCACGAGGGTGGCGGCGGAGCTGCCCAAGGACCCGCTGCCCGCGACCATGGTGGGCGGCAGCAGGGCCTGGATGTTGAGGCTGCGGTTGAGGGAGTAGGTCACGGGAGCATTCGCGGCGTCCCGGGCGTTGATCTGCATGGCGAAGGGCAGGCCGACCGTGACCGAAGCGGGGGCGGTGATGACGTAGTGGTCGATGGTGAGCGCCGGCGTGGTCACGGTCATGGAACTTGAATAGCCGTCCACGGCCAGGGCCGAGTCGTAGGCGCGGATGCGGATGCCGCCGCCCTTGTTGTAGGCTTCGTTGTTGATGACCACCTTGCCCGAGGAGGGGATGTTGACGTTGGTGACGGAGAGGGCGCCCGAGGCCGCGGTGGCCGTGTCGTTCCAGACCACGGGGGTCAAAGAGAGGGTGCCGGAGTAGCCAGCCAGCTGGTTGTTGTACTGGTCCACGGCCGTGATGGTGGCGGAGAACACGGCTCCGGCCGCGGAGCCGGTGGGGATGGCGATGTTGAAGTGGTGGGGGCCCAGGACGTCGAGGTTGTCGGAGACGCCGTACTTGCCGTCGGAAGGCCGGACGACCTTGATCTGGATGGCCTCGATCTTGTTGTAGGTCTGGTTGGGGATGACGTAGCTTCCGGTCGTGGTCGCGGGAGGCGGGAAGGTGAAGGAGTTCGTGCCCAGCGTGCCCAGGCCCTGGACCTGGGTGCCGGAGATGAGCGGCACGAGGTTGTGGGTCCCCGCGTTGGCATCGTATTTTGGCAGGATGTGGTTGTATTTGTTGCGCGCGGTGAAGGTGCTGGAGAAGGATATCCCCACGGCTACGGCGGTCGGGACCGTGACCGTGAAATTATCCAAGAGGTTGCTTTCCAGGCTCAGGGTCGGCGTGGACGGAGCGATGTCGAGGCTTACGATCGGCACGCTGGTCACGTGGTCGTCGTAGTTGTCGTAGCGATTGTTGGCGCAGCGGCGCAGGTCTACGAGGAAACGCGCCTGGCCGGAGGCGTCGGTGTAAGCCAGCAAGCCTGCGTCGGCCCGGAAACAGCTGCCCGAGGCGCCATAATCGGAATTGGTGTCCTTGAACCAGAAGGTCTTGTTCTGCGGGATGAAGGACAGGCCGATCATGGTGTAGGGCACCGTGCTCCAGGCCGCGTCCCAGGCCGTGACCGTCATGGTGGCGAAGCCCACGTCCGGCTGAATCATGGGCGTGGAGAAGGCCACCGTGAAGGAGGAGGTGCGGATCTCGCGCACGTCGAGGTCCTGCGGGGCCAGGCCGAGAGCGTAGGCGCGCACCGTGGCCGAGAAATCCTCATATTCATCCGCATCCGCGGCCCAATCTGGGAACCTCAGGCGCAGCACGTAGCGGGCCTGCCCCGTGGAGTCGGTCAGGCTGTAGTTGCCCGCCGGGCTTATGGACTGGGTCAGGCCCGACACATTGGAGGACAGGTAATCCAAGGCCACCGGATAGCCCGGCACGCGGCCGCCGGTGGAGTTGCTCACCGTGAAGGTCAAGGTCGTCACGCGCATGAAATAGGAGCCGTAATCCTCGACGAACGGCGTGGAGAGCGCCACCGTGTAGGTGGACGCCCGGACATCCTCCTGGACCACGGTGACGTCCGGGAAGCCGATGGGCCGCAGCGTGATGGTGCTGGAGTAGGCTTCCCAGGAGGAGTGCGCAAGGATGCTGAGATCGGTCTTGAGCGCGAGGCTGACCCGGCCGTTGCTGTCCGCCGCATAGGTGGTCTGGGCCCCGCTGGGATCCGAACCCTCTGTCACGGTCATGAAGGTATTGGGCGCCGGGGTCCAGCTCTGCCGGAGGACGATCGCTCCGGGAGCCGGGCCCGCAACCGCGTCCGTGAATCTCGCCGTGACGGTCGCGACCCAGAGGTTGCCCTCAAACGACGGCCAGGCCGAGGTGGTGACCGCGACCGCCGCGGCTCCGGAATCTCCCACGGCAATCAAACGACGGTCCGTGCTCTGGCGCCACACCAGCGCGTAGACCACGCCGGCGGTGCTGATGGCCAGCCCGCCCGCCCCCGGGCTCTCGCCGCTGACGAAAATGTTGGTCATGTCCATGCGCCAACGCTGGCTGCCGGAGGCGGCGTCGAGGTTGACCAATGTGCCGTTGTTCACATAGAACAGCGTCGTCCCCAGCAGCAGCGGCGGATGGACTTGCGGTCCGACCACGCCTGTCTCGGTCCAGGCCAGGCTCCCGTTGCTCTTGTCCAGCGCCACGAAGCGGTCGTTGTTCGGCACGAAGACGTACGCCGAGGAGACCGCGGGCGCGAACGGGGTGCCGCTGAAACTCGCGGCCGAGGTCCAGGAGGTCGCTCCGGTGAGGAGGTTGACGCGTATCAGGTTCCGCGGGGAGAAGCCTTTGTAGGTGTAGACGGTGTCGTCCGGGTCCACCGAGACGGCCCCATAGTCGGAGCCTGATCCTTGCGATAGGATTGGGGCGCCGCCGGCGGCCGTCACGGACTGGAGGTCCGTGCAGCTAAACGAACGGTCCTTATAGAAAACCGTGGCCAAGTCATTAGATAGCGCAGGAGTCCCGGTCCCAGTCCCCGCGCATTCCATTCTTTTCCAATTGACCGCCCCGTTCGGTGTGATGGAGTAGGCATACGTGCCCAATGTTTCCAGCAGACGATCGCTCCTATCGCCTACATACAGATTTCCATCCCGTCCGATCACCACCGGCCCCCCCGGAAACGCCGTGGGGGTGCCGCCTTGCCGGGGATCGAGCTGCCAGACGGTGTTCCCCGTATCCGTGGAGAGCGCCACCACGCTGTTCTGGCTGCTGACGTACACCTTCCCGTCATCGGAGACGGCGGGCTGGGACAGCGCGCCGTACGTCGGGGTGACCCACTTCGTCGTGCCGTCGGGATTGATCGCCCAGACCCGGTCATACCCCGTCGCATAGACGGATCCGTCCGGGCCGATGGACGGACCGTAGCGCGGCCAGAACGGTTCATTGCCGGTGGCGCAGCAGCTATAGTCCCCGGAGCTGTTAAGAGTCACGGACCAGAGCAGCTTGGGATTGCGGAACAGTGTTCCCGGGATCGTGGTCGAACTCGTGTGCTGCGCGTCGTGCCGGAACATGGGCCACGGCGTGTTCGCCGGTCCCAACGCCTGCGCCGGCAGGGCGAG
Source organism: Elusimicrobiota bacterium (assembly GCA_016212825.1). Lineage (GTDB taxonomy): Bacteria > Elusimicrobiota > Elusimicrobia > UBA1565 > UBA9628 > UBA9628. The sequence continues at coordinate 44,846 of JACRDS010000143.1, forward strand.
GGCCAGGAGCGTCCCGACGAGCATCGCGCGCCTCACGGGATGACCCCCGACTGCACCAGGATGGCCGGCGAGACCACCAGGTCGATGGTCCGGCCGCCGAACTCGGAGGCCGTGATCACCTGCTCGTAGTTCCACTTGAGCAAGGTCTTCTTATAGTTCTCCCCCGAGGTCACGCCGTTGAAGTCCGCGCTGGTGGCGATGTTGCCCGCGTCGCCCACCACGTAGAAGTCGTACTTCTCCCAGGTCCCGTCCGAGTATGTGATGCTGGCCCGGTCGTGCAGGCGCGAGGCCCCCTGCGGATTGGTGATGGAACTCGGCCGCGCCGCGTCCTCGCAGGCTTGGGCGGTGCAGTTCACCGGCCCCACCGCGCAGCCCGCGGCCCCGCAGGCCGCCCCCCCGCCCAGGATGCGGGTCTGGAAGCCCGTGGCCACGTAGTCGTAGGCCGTGATGTTGGGCGCGCCGGCCGGCTGCCAGCCGTACTTCTCCGTCCCGTTTATCTTATAGGAATAGTCGTCGAAGAGCGTGCTCCAGAAGGCCGTGCCCGCGGCCACGGTGCGGAAGGAGTTGGCGTCCGGATCGTAGATCGCGCGGTCCTCGCCCAGGAGCGTGTTGACCAGATGCCCGCCCGTCGCGTTCTCCCGGATGGAGTCCACGGTGTTGGAGCGCCCGGTCTCGAAGGCCGTGATGAAATAGTCCGGCGCCGCGCCGGTCTTGCCGTTGAGGTAGCGCAGGGCCGGGGCCAGTTCCACGGGCAGGGCCTGGTTGAAGCGGGCCTGGTAGTAGAAGTAGTTGAAGCTGCTCTCGCGTTCGTTGAGGGCCACGAATTTGAACTGGTCCGCGGCCGGGCGCACGATGTACTGCTCCAGGCGCACCCGCTGGCCGCCCACGTCGATCATGGTCTTGCCTTCCTGATACTCGGCCAGACGCGCCTCGACCGCGGCCGCGGACTGCACCGCCTCCTTGGCCAGCCCCAGAGCCACCTCGCGGCGCACGTCCTTCTTGAAATCCTCGTTGTCCAGGTCGGCCGCGACGGGCCGGGCTTCCTGGGCCCGCATCCGGGCCGGTTCCTTCTTCGCCGGAGGCGCGGCGGCCCGGGCGCCGGAGTATTCCAGCGGCCGGTCGGGCAGGACGCGCAGGCTGCGCGCGGCGCGGCCGTCGCCGATCTCGAGCTCCTCTCCCAGGAGCGTCTTGACCGCCACCACGCCCTCCATGACCTCCACGTTCATCTCGCTCTTGTCGTTGATGTCCACCACGAACTCGGTGCCGCGCACCGAGCAGACCGCCGCCGGGGTCTTCACCGTGAAGCGCTTGTTCGCGGCCGAGAGGGCCTTGCGCACCCAGGAGTGGATGACGCCCAGGTCCAGGAAGACGGCGCCGCCCCGCTGGTCGGCCTCGCTCAGGACGAAGCTGGTGTTGGGCCCCATCTTGATGCGGGAGCCGTCCGGGAAGGTCACCGTGGCCGCGGACTGCAGGCCGGTTCGGATGCGGTCCTTGGCCTCCAGGCGGTAGGGCACGTTGGAGATGACGCGCCAGGCCCCGCTGTCGCGGAAGCTCACCTCGACGTGGCCGGAACGCTCGGTCACGTCCGCCTGGGCGCACAGAAGGGCGGGCAGGAGCGGCACGAGGCCCAGGGCGACGAGGAGACGCAGACCCGCGGCGGCAGTCCCAGGCACAAATTCCAGTATAAGAGGAATCCCCTATACTGTCAATGTCAAAACGGTTACAGGATGCCGGATGGCCTACCGGTTGACGTGCACCACCTTCGCGGGCGGGAAGCCGTTGAAGTAGGTGGAGGAGGCGTGGCTGTAGGCCCCGATGTTGGGGCTGTAGAGCAGTTCGCCGAGCTCCAGGTCCGCGGGCAGCTTCTCGGACATGGAGATGACGTCCAAAGCGTCGCAGGTCGGGCCGAACACGCCGCAGATCTGCTCCGGTCCCTTGCGGAAGGACTTCATGTGGTAGTGGCAGTGGTCGAAGATGATGCCGGAGTAGGTGTGGTAGACCCCGTCGTCGACATAGTAGCAGACCTTGCCGTCGCGCACGGCCTTGCCGAGTATGGTGACCACGGAGGTGGCCGCGGTGGCGATCATGAAGCGGCCGGGCTCGGCCAGGATCTCCACGTCCTTGGGGAAGAGCCGCTCGAGCTCGGCGTTGATCTTCTCGGCCAGGAGTTTGAACGGCTTGACGGTCTCGTCGTAGGGCGCCGGGAAGCCCCCGCCGATGTCGACCAGGTTCATGCGCGAATAGCCGCGTTCGCGCGCCTCCCGGAAGATGTCGGCGGCCAGGTTGATGGCCTGCACGAAGTTCTCGAAGTTGGTGGTCTGGCTGCCCACGTGGAAGCTCAGCCCCTCCACGACCAGGCCCGCCTCGACCGCGGCCAGGATGAGGTCCACTGACTCCCCCGGCGCGGCGCCGAACTTGGAGGAGAGCTCCACCATGGCGCCGGTGTTGGGCACCCGGATGCGCAGGGCCAGGCCCGCATGCGGGGCGTGGCGCTTGATCTTGCGCACCTCCTCGATGTTGTCGTAGGTCACCAGAGGCTTGTAGGGGTCGAGCTCGCGCAGCGTGGCGTTGGCCTTGATGGGGTTGGCGTAGATGATCTTGTCCCAGATCCAGGCTTGGCGCTTCTTGGCCGGCATGCGCTTGATGTTCTCGTGGACGATGCGGAACTCGGGCATGGAGGCCACATCGAAGCTGGCCCCGGCCTTGTAGAGGGTCTCCACGATCTCGGGCAGGGGCTCGGCCTTGACCGCGTAGTAGGCCTGAACCCGGGGCAGGTACCTCTTGAAGGTGGCGTAATTGCGCCGGATCTCGTCGTGGTCCACCACGAAGAGCGGAGTGCCGTGCCTTTGGGCGAGCTTCTGCAGCTGCGCGCGCGATACCATGTTCTAGTCTCCATCCGTGATGAGGAAGTTCTTGAACTGCCACGGGTCCTTGCGGTCCACGGCCGGGTTGTTGAAGCCCTTGAAGGCGTTGGTGTAGTGCTTCAGCGGCGTCCAGCCCGAGCGTTTGGAGATGAACTTCCCCAGATAGGGCTTGGCCGCCCTGAGGATGAATTCGTGGGGCAGGTCGTCCGGGACCACCACGCCGCGCTCCGGGTTCTCCACCATCCACAGGGTGGCGGCCACCACGGAGATGGCCACCTGCATGGTGGTGGCGTTCTGGTGCGGGACCAGACGGCGCGACTCCTCGATGGAGAGGTCGGTGCCGCACCACCAGGAGTTGTAGGGGTGCCCCATGAGCAGCGCGCCCAGGATGTCGCGGCCGCTGACGATCTCGTCGTTCATGATGCGGACCTTGGGCTGGAGCTGGTAGTCGTAGCCGCGCAGTTCGTGCAGGGAGATGACGGCGTTGTCGCTGGGGCAGTAGGCGTAGTGCACGGTGGGGCGGTACGCGGCCTTGCCGTTCTTCCAGACCGTGAGCTTGTCCGAGATGGTGAAGGCCTCGCCGTGGCGCACCACCATGCCGTGGATGCAGTAGTCCGGCACCCAGGAGCAGACCCAGGTGTTCATGCCCATGCGCGCCAGGCAGATCTGGTTCTTCGGCCCCGCCTTGTGCTGGTAGGCGAAATCCGGCAGCTCCTTCTCGTGCGTTCCCCAGCCCATCTCGGCCGTGGTGGTGCCTTCCTCGCGGAAGCCCTCCACGCTCCAGGTGTTGACGAACTCGTCGACCTCCTTGGGGACGTTCGAGATCTGCGTGTCGCGCTCGGAGCAGTGGATGACCTTGACGCCGAGCTCCATGGCCAGGCGGTTGAAGACCTGGTCCTTGGCGAGCTGTCGAATGGTCTCGGCCCTGCGGCCCGCGACCTTGCGCTCGGCCAGCAGGTTCTTGGCGATGTCCAGGAGGCCGTACTTGGTGAAGTGGGAGATGAGCCCAGGATTGGCGCCGTGCTCCAGGACCGCGGTGGGGCCGGGGCGGTCCCACTTGGCGATCATGCGCCGGATGTTCATCTGGCGCCAGTAGAGGGTGCGCTCCTGGGGCGTCTTGTCGGCCGCGCCGGCGTAGGGGTCCCAGAGTTCGGTGGAGGTGTTGATGTAGAGCACGCCGCGGTCATGACACCAGCGCAGTATCTCGCAGGCGTCGATGTTCCAGGCCAGGTCGATGAGCACGTCGCCTTCGTCGAGGTACTGGCTCAGGAGCAGGCCCATGTTCTGCTCGGTCACGCGGTCCCGCACCCACTTCACGCCCTTGGCGATGTGGGGCTTGAGCGCGCCGCGGCGGTCCTCGAAGTCCATGACCGTGATCTGCCGGGGCCGGACCTTCATGAGCTTGAGCAGGATGGGCAGAGCGCACTGGGCCACGGCGCCGTAGCCGACGAAAAGAATCTTCTTGTCGAACTTGGTCATGGCAGGGGACTCCTCGGCGGTCTAGGGTTGAGGCGGCGGGAACTTCGGTCCATTCTTTTTCATGCGGGGAACAGCGTCAGGAATCATAGCATGAATGGGCCGCGTTCATCGAACCTGCCGAGGGAGCTTCTCCAGGGCCTCAAGCCGGCGGCGGTGCTTCTCGCTGGGCTCGAGCTCGCAGACGCGGCGGGCGTGCTCCCGGGCGCGCTCCAGGTCCCCGGCCTCCTCATAGAGCTCGGCCAGCCGCAGGTGCGCGGCCCAGTTCGTCGGGTCGCGCTGCACGACCGTTGAGCACTCCGCGGCCTCGCGCTCGAAACGCAGCTTACGGATGCGCGCCGCGGTCCTGAGGCTGTGCGCTTTGAGCATGTAGAGGGCCGCGAGGAGCGCGCCGACGATGACGGGGAGAAGAAGCAGTCCTTTCAACTGCCGGCCCTGGCCGGCGACCAGGCTCCAAGAGAAGATGCCGAGCACGAAGAATCCGGAGAGGAAGACCACGCGATGAAGGTCGTGGTCCGGAGGGACCGAGCCGTCGGTCATGCGCTCGACGCGGTCTATGACGCAGACCGCGACCAGGCTCAGGACGACGGCGAAGAGCAGCGGCGCCACTGGTAAGTTGTATCATATCCGCATGCGCGCGCTGATTTGCGCCCTCCTGGCGCTTCTCGCCGCCCCAGCCGCGACCCAGGTCGTGGAGCGCGAGACCTTCGCGGTCATCGGCTGGAACGACGCCTGCTCCGTGGCCGTCCAGCAGTTCGGCTACGCCCCCATCGGAGAGGCCGTGGTGGGCGAGCCCGTGCGCACCCGCATCGGGACCATCACCATCGCCCCCGGAGAGGAGTCCTCGCGCACCGTGCTGACCGCGGACTGGTCCGGAGCGCGCACCTGGGACCGCGCCGAAGCCAAGAAGGTCGTCCAGGACCTTCTCGCGGCCGGCTACGCTAATCCCGGCTACACCGAGGACATCCGCGTGCCCCGCAAGGAGGGCCCCCGTCCCTACGAGGACGTCATCCTCTCCACCGCGGCCCTCCAGATCCGCGCCCCCTTCAAGTGGCCCGGCGACGACTGGGGCTGGGACAAGATCGTCTATTCCCCCCTGGGCACCTGCGGCCTCTTCATATACAGCCGGCGCCAGAAGGGCCTCCCCTTCTACCGCACCGCGCTCTACCGTTTCTACAACCCCTCCGCGCGCACCCAGCGCGCCGCGGCCCACCAGACCAACTCGCGCCTGCTCTTCGAGGCCAGCGACCTCGAGGGCGCCCGAGCCGAGGCCGCCACCGCCGCGCGCCTGCAGCCCGAACTCGCCATCGCCCGCTACCGCCACGCCGTGCTGCTGTGCCTCTCCGGACACCTCAACGAGTCCGTAGCCGAGCTCGCCGAGGCCATCAAGCGCGATCCCAAGCTCGCGGCCAAGGCCCGCCACGACCCCGACTTCTACGAGGTCTACGGATTCCCGCTCTTCCGCGCCGCCGTGGGAGAGGACCCGCACCCCGTCCGCCTCCATCGCGAGGGCGACCAGCCATGACCTTCCTCGAAAGCCTCGGCCTGCCCGAAAGCGGCCGCGAACTGCGCGCGGCCCTGGCGGAGCGCATCCTGATACTCGACGGCTCCATGGGCAGCCAGCTCGCCTCCCAGGGCCTCAAGGCCGCGGATTTCGGAGGAGCCGCCCAGGAAGGCTGCTTCGACATCCTCCCCGTCACCAAACCCTCGGTGGTGGCCGCGGTGCACGAGCGCTACCTCGAGGCCGGGGCGGACATCCTCTCGACCTGCTCCTTCGGCGCCCTGCGCCACGTCCTGGCCGAGTACGGCATCGCCGGGCGCGCCCTGGAGCTCAACCGCGCCGCCGCGGCCCTGGCCGTTGCCGCGGCCCGGCGCCACGCCTCCCCTGACAAGCCCCGCTTCGTGGCCGGCTCCATGGGCCCCGGCACCAAGACCATCACCTTGACCGGCGGCATCACCTTCGCCGAGGTCGCCGCGGCTCACGCCGAGCAGGCCCAAGGCCTCCTCTCGGGCGGCGCCGACCTCCTGCTCCTGGAGACCCAGCAGGACACGGTCAATATCAAGGCCTCCCTGTGCGGCATCGCCGACTGCTTCCGCCTCCTGGGCCGGCGCGTGCCGGTCATCCTCTCCGCCTCCATCGAGGCTTCTGGCGCCATGCTCGGCGGCCAGACCGCGGAGGCCCTGGCCGATTCCACCGCACACTGGGGACTCTTCGGCATCGGCCTCAACTGCGCCCTGGGGCCGGAGCGCATGGCCGATCACGCGCGCACCCTCGCGGCCCTGTCGCCGGGCTTCACCGTCTGCTACCCGAACGCCGGCCTGCCTGACGAGGAAGGCCGCTACAGCGAGGGCCCGGACTCCTTCGCGGAGAAACTCTCGCGCTTCTGCGCCGAAGGCTGGCTCAACATCGTGGGAGGCTGCTGCGGCACCACCCCCGCGCATATCAAGGCCGTGGCGGCCATGGCCGCCGGCCGGACGCCCCGCCAGCCGGCCCCGGCGCGGCGCTGGTGCCTCGCCGGCCTGGAATCCTTGACCGTCGAGGAGGACAAGCGGCCCGTGCTGGTGGGAGAGCGCGCCAACGTGGTCGGCTCGCGGCTGTTCAAGGACCTGATCGTCAAGGAGGACTTCGCCGCGGCAGCGGACGTGGGCCGGCGCCAGGTGCGCGGCGGGGCCCAGGTCCTCGACGTCTGCCTGGCCAATCCCGACCGCGACGAGCTCGCGGACATGACGCGCCTGCTCGAACGCCTGGCCCCGGCCGTGCGCGTGCCGCTCATGATCGACTCCCTGGACCCCGCGGTCCTGGAGGCGGCTCTGCAGCGCTGCCCGGGCAAGTGCCTCATCAACTCGGTCAACCTCGAGGAGGGGGAGAAGCGCTTCGCGGCCGTGGCCCCCCTGGCGCGCCGCTACGGCGCGGCCCTCGTGGTCGGGACCATCGATGAGGACAAGGCCTCGGGCATGGCCCTGACCCGAGAGCGCAAGCTGGCCGTGGCCCGGCGCAGCCATGAGCTGCTGACCGGGAAGTACGGCGTGCCTGAGGAGGACCTCTACTTCGACCCCCTGGTCTTCCCCGCGGCCACCGGGGACGGCAAGTACACGGGCAGTTCGGGCGAGACCGTCGCGGCCATCCGGCTGATCAAGGAGAGCCTGCCGGGCTGCAAGACCGTCCTCGGCATCTCCAACGTCTCCTTCGGCCTGCCGCCCGCGGGCCGCGAGGTTCTCAACGCCGTGTTCCTGCACCGCTGCGTAGGTGCCGGGCTGGACCTGGCCATCGTCAACAGCGAGAAGCTCGCGCGCTACGCGAACCTGCCGGCGGAGGAGCGGCGCCTGGCCGAGGAGCTCCTCGACGGAACCGGTCCTGACCCGGTCGCCGCCTTCACCGCCCACTTCCGACAGGCCAAACCAAAGGCTCCGGCGGCCGGCGGACAGCTGCCCGCAGAGGAACGCGTGCGGCTGGCCGTGGTCACGGCCAGCCGCGAAGGCCTGGCGGCGGCCCTCGAAGAGCTCCTCCAGTCGAAGACCCCCCTCGAGATCGTCAACGGCCCGCTCATGGCCGGCATGGCCGAGGTGGGACGCCTCTTCGCGGCCAACGACCTCATCGTGGCCGAGGTCCTCCAGTGCGCCGAGGTCATGAAGGCCGCGGTGAGCCTCCTGGAGCCCCGCATGGAAGGAAGCCGGGCAGCGGCGCGCGGAATCATCGCCCTGGCCACGGTCAAGGGCGACGTGCACGACATCGGCAAGAACCTGGTGCACATCATCCTCAAGAACAACGGCTACGAGGTCGCGGACCTCGGCATCAAGGCCTCCTCCGAGACCATCCTCGAGGGCCTGCGCCGCAGCAAGGCCGGGGCCCTGGGGCTCTCCGGCCTGCTGGTGCGCTCCTGCCAGGAGATGGCCCTCACCGCCGCGGACCTGGCCCATGCCGGCGTGGACATCCCCCTCGTGACCGGCGGCGCGGCCCTGTCGCCGCGCTTCGTGGCGGCCAAGGTCGCGCCCGCCTATGCGAACCCCGTCTTCTACGCCAAGGACGCCATGGTCGGCCTGGACATCTTCAACTCCCTCTTCGACCCGGCTCAGCGCGCCTCCGCCGAGGCCCGCAACCGGGAGGAGCAGGGGAGGCTGAGGGCCGCATCCTCCCCCGTCCCGGCGCCTCCCGCCTGCGTGCGGCCGGCCGGAGGGGCCGCTCCTGCCGCGCGTCACGACGGCCCCATCCCCGCGCCCCCGGACCTGGCGCTCCACGCGGTGGAGGATTTCGACTCCGGCGAGGTCTTCCGCAACATCGACCTGCAGATGCTCTACGGCAAACACCTCGGCCTGCGGGGCGCGGTGAAGAAGCTCTTCGCGGCCGGGGACCCGAAGGCCCTGGAGCTGCGCCGGCGCATGCAGGAGCTCTGGGCCAAGTCCCGCTCCCGCGGCCTGCTGCATCCACGAGGAGCCTACCGCTTCGTTCCCTGCCAGGCCGAGGGAGATTCCCTCGTCCTCTACGAGGACCCCGAAGGCCGCAAGACCCTGGCCCGCTTCGCCTTCCCGCGCCAGGGCTCGGGCGAGCGCCTCTGCCTGTCCGACTTCGCCGCGCCCAAGGCCTCCGGCCGCATGGATTACCTGGCTCTGTTCGTGGTCACGGCCGGGACCGGCGTGCGCGAGGAGGCGGCGCGCCTGCGCGAGGCCGGCGACTACTTCGAGTCCCACGCCCTGAGCTCCCTGGCTCTCGACGGCTCCGAGGCCGCGGCCGAGGTCCTGCACGGCCGGCTGCGCGGACTCTGGGACATCGGGGCGCGCGGGGAGCGCTTCAGCTTCGGCTATCCCGCCTGCCCGGACCTGGAGCCCCAGGCCAGGCTCCTGGAGCTGCTGGACAGCCGGCGCAGCGCGGGCGTGTCCCTCACCGAGGGCTTCATGATGGACCCGGAGGCCAGCGTCTCGGCCCTGGTCTTCCATCACCCCCAGGCCCGGATATTCTCCGTCGCCCCTCCCGGATGATTCCCGGACTGCTCCTGCTCGCCGCCTTGGCCCTGCCCGCCCCGGCGGCGGACCCCGCGGCGGCCGCGGACCGCGAGGTGCGCGCCGTCTTCGTCAAGCTGGAGGGCCTCCTGGCCCGACAGTCCGGCGCCGACGCGCGCGCGGTCGCGGCGCTCGGCCGGGAGATCGAGTCCCTCGCCCCGGCGGTGCTGCGCTGGAAGTGGCGCGCGGTCGCCCCTCTCGAGCGGGTCATGACCGACCCCGCCCGCCCCGTCAAGTCCCGACTCTACGCCCTGTCCTTCCTATCCCTGACCGGCGACCCCCTCGCCTTCCCGCCCCTGCGCCGCCTGCTCCTCGATCCGGGGCAGCCCGCGGCCCTGCGCTCGGCCGCGGCCGCGGGCTTGGCCGGCCTGGGGGCCTCGCGGCAGGCCCGCCGCGCGGCCCTGTGCGCGGCGCTGGCCCAGGAGGACATCCCCGATGAGACGGCCCGCGCGGCCCTGCTCGAGGCGTCGCGCCTGGGCTGCGACGAGGCCTCGGTCCTGGAAGACCGGGCCCGGCGCGGCGGGCTGCGTCCGGAAGGCGCCGCGGCCCGGGACGCGGAACTGGCCGCGGCGGGGCTGGGGCGCTCCTTTCCCATCTCGGCGGCCCGGGCCCTGGCGCGCCTGCTGGGGTTCTATCCTGCGGGCTCTCCCCTCAAGACCGCGGTCCTGCGCGCTCTCTGGGAGAAGCGCCGGGACCTCCCCGCCCTACGCGCCGAGGCCGCGGGAGCGCTGACCGCCGCCATCCGTTCCGAGTCCGGTCGGCCGGAGAGCATCGCGGCCGCGGCGGCGGTCCTGGCCTCTCTGGACGACCCCGGGCACGTGCCGCTCCTGCGCCGCCTCCTCTCCTACCCGGACGCCGAGGTCGCCACCGCCGCGGCCGAGGCCCTGGCGCAGCTGCAGGTGTTCCCGGCGCGCGAAGACATCGCGCGGCTGCTGGCGCGCGTCCACGAGGACAAACGCTTCGCCCCCCAGCCCGGCCGGCCCGCGCCCCACGCGCTCATCGAGCGCCTCCAGGCGGCGCAGAGGAGGCTGCGTTGACCGGCCCGTCCAGCGCCCATTGCCCTCACTGCGGCGCCGATATCAGCCCCGCGGCCTCGGCCTGCGGCTTCTGCGGGAAGTCCATCGGCCTCTCCTGGCTCCTGCGCCCCGTGCTCGCGGGGCTCCTCATCGGCTGCTCCGCGGGCCTCTTGGTCGGGGGGGCCCTCTGGTGGCGCGCCGCGGTGCGCCAGGCCGCGAGCCAGGAGGCCGCCGCGGCCACGCCTGCGGCCTCTCCCGCCCCCCCGGTCGACCCTTTCTACGACGACCTGCTGGACAAGGCCGAGGCGGACGAGGCCCGGGGCGATTTCCGCATGTCGGTGTCCCTGCTCCTGCAGGCCATGAACCTCCGCCCGGAGCGGCCCGCGGCCCGCGAGCGCCTGGAACGCCTGCGCTCCAAGCTCCTGCTCGAACACCGGGAACTGGCCCCGTCCCAGCCCGCCGCGGCCGCCCCCTCCGCCCCGCCGCCGGAAGCGGGGCCGGCGACCGCGCAGAGCCGGGACTTGGTCACCATCTCCGCCGGGCCCTTCCTGATGGGGGCCGACATGCCCGACCGCAGCCCCGACGAATATCCGGCCCATGAGGTCATCCTCCCCGCGTTCGGCATCGAGCCCCACGAGGTCACGGTGGAGTCCTACCGCCGCTTCTGCTCCGAGACCCGCCGTCCCTTCCCGCGCCAGCCCTTCGGGAGCACCCCGCGCCATCCCGTGGTCTCTGTCACCTGGCATGACGCCCGGGCCTATTGCCGCCGGCTCGGCCGCCGCCTCCCGACCGAGGCGGAGTGGGAGAAGGCCGCGCGCTGCGGCAATCCGCAGCCGTGGCCGCAGCCCTACGCCTGGTTCATGGAGGACTCCGAGGGCCGGTGCCATCCTGTGAAGGAGAAGGGGCCGTCGGGCTGCGATCTCTACGACCTGTACGGCAACGTCTGGGAATGGACCGCGGACTGGTATTCCGCGACCTACTATGACCGAAGCCCCAAAGACTCTCCGCGCGGCCCCCGCGCCGGCGAGGAGCGGGTCCTGCGCGGAGGCGCCTTCGACAGCCCGCGCGAAGCCCTCCCCCCCTCCTTCCGGGACAAGTTCTCCCCGGACACGGGCGCAGAGAACCGGGGCTTCCGCTGCGCCAAGTGACCCAGACCCCCAGCATCCTCGTCCCGGCCGGGGAGTTTTGGATGGGGTCTCCCGAAGGCGAAGGACACGACGACGAACGCCCCCGCCATCGCGTGCGCCTGCGCGCCTTCCTCCTGGACCAGCACCCGGTCACCGCGGCCCGGTTCGTGGAGTTCTGCCGGGCCGCCGGGCGCCCCTTCCCGGGACAGCCCTCCTGGAGCGGGGACGACCATCCCGTGGTCAACGTGAGCTGGGAAGACGCCCGCGCCTGCTGCGCCTGGGACGGCGGCCGCCTGCCCACGGAGGCGGAGTGGGAGCGCGCGGCGCGCGCGGGGACGGAGACCCGCTACCCCTTCGGGGACGACGAGAGCCGGCTTGGGGAGCACGCCTGGTTCCGGGACAACTCCGGCCGGCAGACCCAGCCCGTGGCGCGCAAGGCTCCCAACCCCTTCGGGCTCTACGACATGCTGGGCAACGTGTGGGAGTGGGTCGCGGATTGGTACGGGCCGGGCTACTACGCGGCCAGCCCGGAGCAGGACCCGCGCGGCCCGGGAGCCGGCTCCTGGCGCGTCATGCGCGGCGGCTCCTGGAGCCTCTTCGACGTGCTCTGCCGGCCGGCCGCGCGCAACCGACTGGCGCCGAAACTCCGAGGCCTCAATCTGGGCTTCCGTTGCGCGCGGGACGCGGAGCCCCGCTCCGGCGGGGATTGATCTCCAGGGGGGCCATGGTCTGCTCGCCGGCGCCGAACTCGGGTTCCGGCTCGGAGAGGACGAAGCGGCCTCCGCTCTTGCGCAGGGTCATGACCCCAGAAGGTCGGCCGTCCACCAGCCAGCCCAGCTCGAGGACCGGGTTGCGCCCGACCCGGCCCGGCAGGGACAGGGCGAAGCGCCCCGCATCGTCCGCGGTCGCGGTCGAGCCGCTGACCAGATAGCGCGGCGCAAGGTATTCCGGCACCCCGGGCTCCACCAGGCTGCGGCCCTGGAGCGACAGCCTCTCCCCGCCCACGCCGCTGCCGGCCCAGCCGGCCAGGCCGCCTTCCAGGTAGACGTCGAACTCGCACACCCGGCGCCAGGGCGCGGCCACGAGGTCCGCGGGGGCAGCCAGGACGGCCAGGGGCGCCATGAGGATCATGGCGGCCAGTCCAAAGGTCACGGTGCGCAGGTCGGGATCGCGCGAGAAGCTCTCCGCCGCGGCCTTGCGGTAGCGCAGGCCGATGTCCCGCGTCCACTCCATCCGGAAGGGCCGGCGGCGGCACTCCAGGCCGGTCACAGCGGCGGTGGAGACCACCACCCGGGTATTGGAGGTCGGTTCTATGGCCCGGGCGGGGCCGGCGGCCAGGAGAGCCGCCAAAAGCCAGCCCGCGTTCCTCATGGCCCACCATGATAGCATTCCGGCTTGTGCTGCGCGCTCTCCCTATGGTTTCATTTCCTTCAGCATGGACATGCGCCGGACGCTGCTGCGGCGGGTCGAGGCCCTCGCCCCGGAGATCGCCGGGGTGAGCCGTTTCATCCACTCCCATCCCGAAGAGGGGTTCCGGGAGCGAGCCTGCTCCGAGTTCCTGGCCGCGGCCCTGGCCCACCAGGGCTTCCGCGTGGAGCGTCCCCTGCGCCGCCTGCCCACGGCCCTGCGCGCCCGGCGTCGCGGCCGGCGCGCCGGGCCGGGCATCGGCTTCATCGCCGAGTACGACGCCCTGCCCGGCATCGGCCACGGCTGCGGCCACAACCTCATCGCGGCCGCCGCCTTCGGGGCCGCCTCAGCCCTGGCCCCGCTCCTCGACCGGACCGGCGGCTCCGTCTGGGTGTTCGGGACGCCCGCGGAGGAGTACGGCAGCGGCAAGATCCCCATGCTCCGGGCCCGGCTCTTCGCGCCGGTCGGAGCCGTGCTCATGGCCCACCCGGAGACTTTCTGGCTGGTGCGCACCTCGGGTCTGGCCCTCGACGCCCTGCGCTTCGAGTTCCGCGGCCGGACCTCGCACGCCGCGGCCACGCCCTGGGAGGGACGCAACGCCCTCGACGCGGTCATCGGGCTCTTCAACAACGTCTCCGCCCTGCGCCAGCAGCTGCGGCCGGACGTGCGCGTGCACGGCATCATCACCAAGGGCGGCGAGGCCCCCAACGTCATCCCGGACCACACCGCGGCGGAGTTCTACGTGCGTGCCCCGCGCCGCCGCGAGCTCGACGAGGTGACCGCCCGGGTCAAGGCCTGCGCCCGAGCCGCCGCCCTGGCCTCAGGCTGCCGGATGAGCGTCAAGGCCTCCGAGCCGCCTCTCGACGAAATCGTCAACAATCCGGTCCTCTCCCGCGTGGTGGAGGGCCAGCTCAAGGCCCTGGGCGTCCGGGGCCTGCCCGCCGCCGACCCGGTCCCGGGCTCGGCCGACATCGGCAACGTGAGCCACCGCGTGCCCACCGCCTACTTCTACTGCCCGGTGGCGCCCGCGGGCCTGGACCTGCACACCCGGGAGTTCGCCCGCCACGCGGGCGGCGACGCGGCGCAGAAGGCCAACCTGGGGGCGGTCAAGGCCCTGGCCTTGGCCGGGCTGGAGCTGCTGCGCAGACCGTCCTTGGTCCGCGAGGCCCGTCGCGCGCTTCAGCGCAGCGCCAGCCGGTAGGACTTGACCCGGAAGGCGGGCCGGTAGGAGAGCTTGGCCTTGGCCAGGCCGGGGTCGCCCATGTCGCTCTCCTTATTGAGGAAGGTCACCCCGGAAAAGAGCCCGCGGGCGCATTCCCGGTCCAGGTACTGGTAAAGGCCCTTGACCTGGTCCGAGGCCTTCTCGAAGTGGAGGACCCAGGTGTCGTCCTTGAGCCGGGAGCCGATGCCGAAGCCCCTGACCGCCCCGTCGATGGAGACCAGCAGCCCCTGGAGCTCCAGAAGGGCGAAGTTCTTGAGCGCCTTCATGATGGCCTGGCGCTCGCATTCCAGCAGGCCGCTCCATTGCTGGCTCCCGCGTTCGGCGCGCCAGCCCTCCAGGCAGGCCAGGCACTGGCCGGCGTTGGCCTCGGCGATGGGCTCGACCTTCACCCGGCCGGGTTCCAGGCATTCCCTCTCGAACTGGCGCACCAGGTTGCGCTTCTTGGCGTAGTCGCGGCCGGGGAGCTCGGCGAGGTGGGCCGAGATGTAGACGTAGTCCTCGTATTCGGTCTCCTCGGCGACCGTGAAGAGCTTCTCCGCCTCCGCCCCGAAGCCGTCGAGGTAGGTCTGCGGCACGAGATGGTATTCCTGGAAGCCCCCGGCCAGGGCCTGCTCCTTGAGCCAGGCCGGCGGCTTGGGGCCGTTGGGGCAGACGGGCAGGAGCAAGTGCCTGCGCTCCGGGTCGTCCATGCGCCGCTCGCCGACGAGGAGCGCGTCGCCCACGACGGCGAAGACCGTGTCGAAGATGCACTGGCTCCAGGAGACGAGGGATGCCAAGGAGTAGGCCGAGAGCGGCTGGCTCTGGGCGGCGAAGTAGGGCTTGAGCGCGGGGTAATGCTCCGGCTTGAGCAGGTCGAAGTCCATGCCCCTCAGGCCTGGAACCGCATGGGCTCGTGCCCCGACATCTTCCGGAAGCCCCGGCCCTCGTAGAAAGGCCGCGTCCCGCCGACCGCGACGAGGCCGACCCAGCCCAGCCCGTCTATGCGCAGGCGCAGGGCCAGGCGCCGGACCAGCTCGGCGCCCACGCCGCGCCCCCGGAGGCCGGGCCGCACGAACACGTCCTGGATGTAGCCGTCGTTGGTCCGGTCGCTGATGGCGCGGCCCATGCCGACCAGCCGCCGGCCCGAGCGCGCGACCAAGAAGCAGTGGCTGCCCATCACCATGCGGCAGACCCGCTGCGGGGTGTCGCCCGGCTCCCACCAGCCCGCGGCCTTGTAGAGGCCGGCGATCCCCTTGAGCGCGGCGGCATCCGGCCGCCAGACCCACTCATATCGGATCATCTGGCCCCCAGTTTAGCAATTTGGTAGATTGAGGCCATGAGCCAGATTGCGGTCTATCCGGGAAGCTTCGACCCCCTCACCAAGGGCCACCTCGACATCGTCCAGCGCGCCTGCCGCCTCTTCGACCACGTCATCGTGGCCGTGTCCAACAACGCGGCCAAGAAGGCCACCTTCAGCGTGGCCGAGCGCATCCAGATGGTGGAGGCCTCCATCCGGGACCTGCCCAACGCGGACGTGGACACCTTCGCGGGCCTGCTGGTCGACTACCTCAAGGCCAAGAAGTCGCGCCTGCTCATCCGCGGCCTGCGCGCCGTGTCGGACATGGAGTACGAGTTCCAGCTGGCGGACATGAACCGCCGGCTCTACCGCGAGGTGGAGACGGTCTTCCTGATGCCGGACGAGCAGTACACGTACCTCTCTTCCTCCGTGGTCAAGGAAGTCTGCCAGCGCGGCGCGTCCGTGGACGCCTTCGTCCCGCCCCCGGTGGCGCGCATGATGCGCCGCCGGTTCGGCTCCAAACGATAGTGCGCACGCCCCTCTCCTCCCTTGTCGCGGCCCTGACCCTGGCCCTGTGCGCCTCCCTGGTCCTGGTCTACTTCAACGCGCGCCACAAGGGCATCGCCATCCGCATGGGCGCCGGCGGCCGGCCGGCCCTGACGCCGCCGCCGCCGGCCGCCCCCCCGCCGGAGGCGCTGGTCCCGCCCGTCACCAACGAGCAGCTCCACGCCAGGCTCCAGGCGGAGACTTCCCAGCTGGGCATCCGGCGCTTCGTGGCGCGCGGCGAGCGGACGGACGACGAGCCCCGCTCCGAAGGCTTCCTGGGCCGGCGTCTGGGCCGGCCCGAGACCCGGGCCCAGGCCGAGACCGCCATCCGCGAGATATCCCGCCTGCGCCGCTCCGTGGACGCCGATAAGAAGAAGCCCGTGCCCCTCTCCGGGAAGGTCGTCCCGGTCCTGTCCGAGCCGCAGGCCGGAGGCGCCGCGGTGGAAGCGGAGCCGGCGGCTCCGGCCCCTCGTCCGGCGGCCCCGTCCGCGCCCAAGCAGACCTCGTCGGCGGGCTACTGGACGGGTCTCTACGGAGGGGCGGAGGAAGGCACCCTGACCATCTCGGACGCCAAGGCCTGGCAAAGCCTTTGGGCGCGCCTCTCCCGCGACCCGGTCCCGGACGTGGATTTCGCCCGCCGGCAGGTGGTGGGAGTCTTCCTGGGCCCCCGCCCCACGGGCGGGTTCCACGTGGAGATCTCCACGCAGGTGACCCCCCTCCCCGCAGCGGTCGTGGTCCGCTACGAGACGACCGCCCCGGCCCAGGGGCATACCCCGCCCGAGGGGGGCACCGCCCCCTCCGCCCTGCGCGCCATCGAGAAGACCTCCCTGCCGGTGCGCTTCGAGAAGGGCAGATGACCACCCCCTCCGGGGGCTGCGGACCCATGCCCACCGTCGCCTATCCGTTCAAGAAAGGCCTTTACCTCAATATCACCAACCGCTGCCCCACGGCCTGCCGCTTCTGCATCAAGCGCATCCTCAAGTGGCGCTTCGAGCGCTGGGATTTCCGGCTCAGGGGCGAGCCTACGACCGCCCAGATCCTCGCGGCCAGTGCGGCCGCAGCCGGCCGCCGGAGCTTCGCGGAAGTCGTGTTCTGCGGCTACGGCGAGAGCACCTACCGCCTGCCTGACCTGCCCGAGCTCTGCCGCGGCCTGCGCCGCCAGCAGGCGGGAGCGCGCCTGCGGCTCAACACCATCGGGCTGGGGAGCCTCATCTGGGGCCGGGACATCGCCCCGGAGCTGGCCGGCCTCATCGACGCGGCGGCCGTGAGCCTCAACACCGCGGATCCGGAGCAATGGCTGGCTATCCACACGCCGCTCAAACCCTTCCGCGCCCGGGGCTACGAGAGCGTGCTGGGCTTCATCCGCTCCTGCGTGGCGGCGGGGCTGGAGACCACGGTGACCGCGGTGAAGCTGCCGGGCACGGACCTGCCTGCGGTGCGCCGGCTGGCCTCCTCCCTGGGCGCCTCCTTCCGATCCCGGCCCGCCCTGTGAACGGCGAAACACGGCCGGGCGCCCTGGCGGATTCCTTCGACCTGGCCGCGGAGGTGGGATTCTATTTCCTCTTCTCCCTGTTCCCCTTCATCCTCTTCCTCATGACCATGATGCGCTACCTGCCCCTGCACGCGGACCCGGGGCGCCTCATGGCCGTGGGCCGGGATTTCCTGCCGGACTCCATCTACGCCCTCATCATCCCGCCGGCGGTGAAGACCTTGGTCTCGCCCAAGGGTCGCCTGGCCCTGCCGGCCCTGCTGGCCTGCCTCTGGACCGCCTCGGCCGCGGTCTCCTCGCTCATGAGCGCGGTGCGTCGCATCAACGGCGAACCAGTCTCCCTGGGCCGGTACTGGAAGGCCAAGCTCCTGTCTTTGTTCTTCACCGTGGTCTTCGGCGCGCTCCTCTCCATCGCGCTCTTCCTGATCTTCCTCGGGCCCTGGCTCCACGAGACCCTGAGCTCGCATCTGGGCTTCGCCGTGTTCTGGCGCGCGGTCCTCATCACGGCGCGCTGGGCCATGGTGCTCTTCCTGATGCTGCTGACCGTCAGCGCGGTCTACCGCTTCGCGCCGGGCGCGCGCACGGGCCCGCGCTGGACCTCGCCCGGCGCCCTGGCGGCGGTGGCGGGCTGGGTTCTGGCCTCCAAAGCCTTCGCCCTGTACATGGCGTATTCGGGCCGCATGAACGCCTTCTACGGGAGCCTGGCCACGCTCCTGGCTCTGATGAGCTGGCTCTACCTGATGGCCCTGATGGTGCTCCTGGGCGCTTGGCTCGACAGCCGCCTCGCGCCCCCCGCCTCACTAGAGTAACGCGGGCGTCCGGCCCCTCACCCCGCCTTGCGCCGGACCTTGAGGGTCAGTCCCTCCGCGGACTCCACCCTCACCGCGGTCCCGGCCGGGATGGTCCCCTCCAGGCTCTCGGCCTTCCACAGCTCGCCGCCCAAGGCCACCTTGCCGGCCGGGCTGAGTTCCGTGTCCGCCGTGCCGGCTTGACCGACGAGCCCCTCGGCCCCGGTCTTGGAGCGTTTCCGGAACGCGCTCGTGGCGATGGCGATCAGGCCGCCCACCAGCACCACCAGCGTGCCCAGCGTGCTGGCGATGACGCCCCAGGACACGCTGATGCCTCCCCCGCTGTTGCGGAAGAGCATCAAGGTCCCGAAGAGCACGGACGCGGTCGCGGTCACGGCCAGCAGGCCGTAGCTATGCACCTTGAGCTCCAGCACGTAGAGGACGAGCCCCAGCAGGATGAGCAGCACACCCGCGAAGCTCGCGGACAGGGTCTGGAAGGAATAGAAGGCCATGATGAGGGAGACCGCGCCCACGATGCCGGGCAGGATGAGGCCCGGGCTGTACAGTTCGATCAGGAGACCGGAGACCCCCAGGGTCATGAGGATCATCGCGATGTTCGGGTCGGCGATCGCGGCCAGGAGCTTCTGCCGGGCCGTCATCTCGAAGCGCACCACCTTGGCGCCCTTGGTGCGCAGGGGCCGGCCCTTGAAATCCGCCAGCTCCCGGCCGTCCACGGCCGCGAGCAGTTCCTCGAGGCCCTTGGCCTCCAGGTCCACCACATGCTCGCGCACGGCTGCGGAGGAGACGATGGAGGTGCTCTTGGTCACGCCCTCGAAGGCCCACTGGATGTTGCGGCCCCGGCGGCCGGCGATGGCCTGCAGGTAGGCCGCTGCGTCGTTGACCACCTTGCCTTCCATGACCTCGTCCCTCTTGGGCTCCTTGTCCTTGCCCGGCGCACCGGGCATGCCGCCGATCTGGACCGGGTGGGCGGCCCCGATGTTGGTCCCCGGGGCCATGGCCGCCACGTGCGCGGCCATGGTGATGAACACTCCCGCCGACGCGGCTCGGGCCCCGGACGGGGCCACGAAAACGATGACCGGGACCTCGGAGGAGAGGATGGCCTTGACGATGCCGCGCATGGAGAGGTCCAGGCCGCCCGGAGTGTCGAGTTCTATGACCAGGGCCCCGCAGCGCCTCTGCCCCGCCGCCGTCACCGCCCCCTCCAGATACTCCGCGGCCGCGGGATTGATGACCCCCGCATAAGAGGCCACCAAGACGTCGGGCGGCGCGGGCAAGGGCGCGGCGAAGGCTATCCCGGAGAGCAGCGCCAGGGCGGCGGTCTTGAGCATAGGGACTCCTTACAGCACCGTCTTCATGCGCGAGGGCGGCCAGTAGAGCAACCAGGCGCGGCCCTTGAGATACCTCTCCTCCACCGGGCCCCAGTAGCGCGAGTCGCAGGAGCGGTCCCGGTTGTCTCCCATCACGAAGAAGCTCCGCTCCGGGACCTTCACCGGGCCGAAGAAGTCCCGAGGCCCGGAGACCGGGGGAGAGAACTCCAGGGCCCGGTCCAGGTTGTGGGTCTCCCAGTACTTCTGATATTGCTCCGCGGTGAACTCGCGGGCCTTGACCGCCTCGGCCTCCCGGCGGGCGCCGTCCACGTACTGGGCGTAGATCTCGTCCGGCACCGGCGCGCCGTTGACCAGGACCCGGCCGCCCTTGACCTGCACGGTGTCCCCGCCCACGCCGACGACCCGCTTGATGAAGTCCTTGCCGTACTGGATGGAGCCGCAGTGCAGCTCGCGCGGGTCGTCCACCGGGAAGCGGAACACGACGATGTCCCCGCGCTGCACCCGGCGCAGGGCCAGGACGCGCTTGCCCGTCAGCGGCACGCGCAGGCCGTAGATGAACTTGTTGACGAAGAGGTGGTCCCCCTCGAGCAGCGTGCTGCGCATCGAGCCGGAAGGGATCTTGAAGGCCTGGATCACGAAGTACATGAGGACCGAGGCCAGCAGCACCGCCGAGAACACGGTCTCCGCCCACTCCAGGTCCTCGCCGAGGAAGTAGCGCCGGCCCTCGGGGGCAGCCCCCTTGGCGCGGCCCCGCCAGAAGCCCAGGGCCGCCGCGACCGCCCCGGCCGCCAGGCTGGGGTAGAGCTCGGTGGCGGAGACCGCCCAGGCCGCGGGGCCTACGAAGCGGGCGCGGCTGTCCAGGGACATCATGATGACCCAGACCGCGGAGAAGGCGGACAGGCCGCAGAAGAGGCCGTGCCAGAGGCCGGTCTTGGCCGCGGTGTCCAGGGCCCCCTCCGCGCTGAAGCGCTTGCTCAGCCAGGCGAAGGCGCCCATGGCCAGTCCCACGAAAAACAGTCGTTCTTCCATTCAGGCCATCCTTTTCATTTTTTCTCGTCGTCGAGGCGCAGCACCGCCAGGAAGGCCTCCTGCGGCAGCTCCACGGCGCCGAACTGCTTGGCGCGCTTCTTGCCTTCCTTCTGCTTCTCCAGCAGCTTGCGCTTGCGCGTGATGTCGCCCCCGTAGCACTTGGCGATGACGTCCTTGCGCTTGGCGCCCAGGGTCTCGCGGGCGATGATGTGGTTGTTGATGCGGGCCTGGATGGCCACCTCGAAGTTCTGCCGGTGGATGAGCTCCTTGAGCTTGGCGCACATCTGCCGGCCGACCTGGTAGGCCTTGTCCTTGTGCACGATGGAGCTCAGCGCGTCCACCGGCTCGCCGTGGATGAGGATCTCCAGGCGCGTCATGTCCGAGGCCCGGTACCCCTCGTCCGCGTAGTCCAGGGAGGCGTAGCCTTTGGAGACGGACTTCAGCCGGTCGTAGAAGTTGACCACCATCTCGCACAGCGGCAGGTGGTAGCGCACCAGCATGCGGGTCCCGGAGAAGTACTCGATGCCCACGTACTCCCCGCGGCGGTCCTTGAGCAGGTTGAGCACCCCTTCCTGGTGCTCCACCGGCATCACGATGGTGACCAGGACGAAGGGCTCCTCGATGGTCTGGATGTCCCCGTGCTCCGGGAACTTGGCCGGATTGTCGATGACCTTCCAGTCGCCCTTGCGGCTCTGCACCCGGTAGACCACGTTGGGGCTGGTCACGATGAGGCTCAGGTCGAACTCCCGCTCCAGGCGCTCCTTGACGATGTCCATGTGCAGCAGGCCCAAAAAACCCAGGCGGAACCCGAAGCCCAGGGCCTCGGAGCTCTCCGGCGCGTAGTCGAAGGAGCTGTCCTCGAGGTTGAGCTTCTCCAGGGCCGCGACCAGGTCCTGGTAGTCGGCGGGGTTGACCGGGAAGATCCCCGCGAAGACCACCGGCTTGGCCTCCTTGTAGCCCGGCAGGGCCGCGGCCAGGGGCCGCGCCGCCTCCATGAGCGTGTCGCCCACGCGCACCTGGTGGATGTCCTTGATGCCGCAGATGACGTAGCCCACCTCGCCGGCGGAGAGGCTCCCCGCCGGGGTCATCTTCGGCGTCAGATAGCCCGTCTCCTCGACCGTCACCTCGTGTCCTGTGGAGAAGAAGCGCAGCTTCATGCCTGGCTTCATGGTCCCATCCACCAAACGCACCAGGAGGATGACGCCCCGGTAGACGCTGAAGGAAGAGTCGAAGATGAGCGCGGAGAGCGGGGCCTCCGGGCGGCCCCGCGGCGGCGGGATGTCCCGCACGACGGCGTCGAGGACCTCCTGCGTGCCGAGCCCGACCTTGGCGGAGATGCAGATGGGGTCGTCCTCGATCTTGACGGCGTCGTAGATCTGGGTGTGGACGCCGTCCGGGTCCGCGGCGGGCAGGTCCACCTTGTTGATGATGGGGATGAGCTTGAGGTCCAGGGCCTGGGCCAGCGTGGCGTTGGCCAGCGTCTGGGCCTCCACGCCCTGGGTGGCGTCCACGACCAGCAGGGCGCCCTCGCAGGCGGCCAGGGCGCGGGAGACCTCGTAAGAGAAATCCACGTGTCCCGGCGTGTCGATGAGGTTGAGGACGTACTCGGTCCCGTCAGACGCTTTGTGCTTCATGCGCACGGCCTTGGCCTTGATGGTGATGCCGCGCTCGCGCTCGAGTTCCATGGAGTCCATGACCTGGGCCTGCATCTGGCGGAGCTCGATGGTGCCCGTGGCCTCCAGGAGCCGGTCGGCCAAAGTGGACTTGCCGTGGTCGATGTGGGCGATGATGGAGAAGTTGCGGATGCGCGAGACCGCGGTCGGTTCGGTCATCGCTTAGAGTCCCTGCTCGCGCATGAGGCGGCGGATCTCCTCGGAATCCGAGCAGGTCACGGCCTTGGCCACCAGGCGGGCCATGGCCGCGTGGCGCAGGCCCCGGACCGTCTCCTTGACGCGCAGGAACATCCTCGGCGATATCGACAGGCAGTCGCAACCCAGCCCCACCAGCAGGGGGACCGCGTGCGGGTCGGACGTCATCTCGCCGCACACGCTGACCCACTTGCCGCCCCGGTGCGCCACGGTCACCACGTTGTGGATGAGCCGCAGGACCGCGGGGTGGAAGGGGTCGTAGAGATGGGAGACGTGCTCGTTGACCCGGTCCACGGCGAGGGTGTACTGGATGAGGTCGTTGGTCCCGATGGAGACGAAGTCGCAATGGGGCAGGAAGGCGTCGAGGAGCACGGCGGCGGAGGGGATCTCCACCATGATGCCCAGCTCCACCATCTTGGGCAGGGCCACGCCCTCGGCCTGCAGCTCCGCGATGGCCTGATTGAGCAGGCGCCGCACGGCCTGCACCTCGGCAACGGCCGAGACCATGGGGATCATGATCTTCACGTCGCCCTTGGCCGTGGCGCGCAGGATGGCGCGCAGCTGGGTCTTGAAGAGGTCGAGATGGCGCAGGAACAGGCGCACCCCGCGCAGCCCCATGAAGGGGTTGGTCTCGTTCTTGGGCCCTTCGATGCCCATCTGGGTGAGGCGGTCCCCGCCGATGTCGGCGGTGCGGATGACCACGGGGCGCGGGGCCATGGCCTTGGCCACGGATGAGTAGGCCTTGGCCTGCTCCTCCTCCGTCGGGGAGGTGGGCCGGTTCATGAAGAGGTACTCGGTCCGGAACAGCCCGATGCCGTCGGCCTGCAGGGCCAGGACGGCCTTCAGCTCCTCCGGCGTGTCGAGGTTGACCTGGAGCTGGAAGCGCTTCTCGTCCTGGGTGACCGCGGGCAGCCCCTTGAGCGCCTCCAGGGCCCGCTCCGCCTCGTGCTCGGCGGCCTGGGCTTTCTCGTATTTGGCGACCGCCTCCGGCGTCGGGCTGATGATCACCAGGCCCTGTTCCCCATCGAGGATGACGGTGTCCCCGGTCTTGACGCGCCGGCTGACGTCCGAGAGTCCGACCACCGCCGGGATCTCCAGGCTCTGGGCCAGGATGGCCGTGTGGCTGGTCTTGCCGCCCAGGTCCGTGGCGAACCCCAGGATGCGGCTCTCCTGCAGATTGATGGTGTCGGAGGGCAGGAGGTTGCGCGAGATGAGGATGCAGGAGTGGTCGATGTCCGCCAGGCTGCGGCGGGCGTGCTTGAGCAGATGCGCCAACAAGCGCTTGCCCACGTCGAAGAGGTCGTGGCGCCGCTCCCGGAAGAACTCGTCCTCGAGCTTCTCGAACTGCTGGTTGACGGCCTCCAAGGCCTCGGAGAGGGCGAACTCCGCGTTGACTCCTTCGCTCAGGATGCGCTTGGGCACGTCCTGGGTGATCAGGGTATCGCGCAGGATGAGGCGGTGCGCGTCGATGAGCTTGGCATGGTTCTTACCCAGCAGCTTGAGGACCTTGGCCTCGGCCGCATCGAGGTCCCGGTGCGTGGCTTTCTGCGCGGCCTTGAACCGGGCGACTTCCGCCCGAAGGCGATCGCGCGGGATCTCCGTGCGGGTGACCACGATCTCCTCGTCCTCTAGGACGTAGGCCTTGCCGATCGAGATGCCGGGGCTGGCCCCGATTCCCTTTATGATGATCATTCTTCGTCGAACTTGCGGGCGAAAAGCTTCTCCAGCGCGGACATGGCGTCGGCCTCGTCCGGGCCGCTGACGCGCAGGACGATCTTGGAGCCGTACTCCGCCGCCAGGAGCATGAGCTGCATGACGCTCTTGCCGTTGACCTCGGTCCCGTCCTTGGACAGGAAGACCTCGCTCTTGAACCGGCAGGCCTCGCGCACGAAGATGCCGGCCGGCCGCGCGTGCATCCCGAGCTTGGGCGTCACGGTCAGCGTCTTCTTGATCATAGCCATCCCGCCCAGGCGGCCGCGCTTCCGGCCAGGACCGCCGCCGCGTAGAGCCGGTATGGGGAGACCCCCCCCTCGCGCAGCAGCCAGGCCGCGGCCACGGCCGAGAAGCCGAGGAGGACCTGCGGCGCGGGCGCGGCGCGCAGGAGGGCCGCGCCCGCGCCGATGACGAGCAGCAGGGCGGCCAGGCGCAGGGCGCGGATGAGCTTCTGCGCGGGCCAGGACTTCAGATGGCTCGCCAACCCGTCGCGCCACTCGTAGCCGCGCCTCAGGAACCTCCAGCGCAGGGACAGGGCCAGGACGTTATGGGCCGCCAGATAGGAGAGCGCGGCCCAGAGGACGGCCCAGACCGGCCGGCCCCACAGCAGCAGGGCCCCGACCGCGGCCAGGGCGGCGCACAACGGCCGCAAGGCGCCCCAGAACAGGACGTCGCCCACTCCGGCCAGCGCCGCGGCGGCCACGGTCTTGAGGGTGTGCAGCCGCTCCACGACCTTGTCGCGCGGTTCCCCCGCCGCGGCCGCGGCCGCCTCCTCCTCCAGGGCGCAGACCATGCCCACCACGAGGGAGGCCATGTACGGCTGGGTGTTGAAGTACTCGTGGTGGCGCAGGCGCGCCGCGCGCGCCGCCCCGTTCTGCCCTGACCAGCAGCGCTCCAGCCATGGCTCCAGGCAGAAGGCCATGCCCAGTCCCTGCATGCTCTCGAAGTTCCAGGCGGACTGCAGGAGCAGGCTGCGCCCGAACAGGAGTCCCTGCATGCCCTTGGTCATCTCTGCATCCTCAGCGCGTGCAGGGCCATGCCCAGCCCCAGCCAGGGCGCCAGCCGCCAGCCCAGGTCCAGCCCGGCGGCCAGGCTGCGGGGGACGAGGAACCACAGGGCGTTGAGCGCCGGGCCGGCCAGGAGGAGGCAGGCCAGCAGGACCGCGAAGGTCGCGGCCGCTTGTTCGCTCAGGGCCTGCCCCAGGAGCCGGCCCCAGGGGGGCGCGCCGCCCCCCCGCAGGCGGCTCTCCGCCTCTCCGCACAGGGTCTGCCGGCGGCCGCGCAGGACGGCTTCCACGCGCGCATGCAGCCAGCCCGCGGCCAGACCCACGGGCAGGGCCGCGGGCACCGGGAGCGGGCGCGGGCTGCACGTGAGCAGGAGGGCCGCCCCCACCGCCACGGCGGCATTGAGCGGCAGCCGGGCCCCCACGGGAACGTCGTCGAGGCTCAGGAATTCGCAGCACAATCCCAGGGCCAGGCCGATCTGCGGCGCCCCGAAGAGCAGTCCCAGCAGGGGTCCCAGGACGAGCGGCCGGGAGAACATGAACTGGCCCACCTGCACCGCGTCGAGCTCCAAGACCGCGACCAGGGCCGCGCCCGCGATCGGCTCCGCCCAGCCGCTCATGCCGGGCCCCCCAGCATGGCCGAGACATCCATGCCCGCGTCCCCGGGCAGGGCCCGCCCCTCAAGGGCCACGCCCCGCCGCACGATGGCGCGCAGGGCCTCGCGGTCCTGGTCGTCCAGGAAGATGGCCTTGCCGAGTTGGACTCGGCCCGCCGTGTAATGGAGCCCGCCCACGTTGACGGCGGGCGTCTTCACCCCGGATTCGAGGAGCCGCAGGGCTTCCCGCGGACCGGGCGCCAGGGCCAGCCCGCGCCGCCTGTCGCCGGCGTCCAGCAGCAGCCGCGCGGCCGCCTCCACGGGCAGGACATGCAGGGCCACGCCCTCGGGCATGGCCATCTCCATGAGCATGGTCTGGGTAGGGTCGGCCGCGGCCGCGTCGCTGGCCACGACCACGGCCTGGGCCTTGAGGTGCGGGATCCAGCCGATGACCACCTGTCCGTGCACCAGCCTGTCGTCGATGCGCAGGAGGGCGAGTTCCATGTCTCAGCCCGCCCTCTCCAAGAAGCGCCGGCGCACGTCGCACACCGATCTCTGGCCGTCCGTCAGGACCTTCTGCACCAGGGCCGGCAGCTTGTAGTCCGTCCGGTGGCCGAAGGCCGAGACCAGCATGTAGAGGTTGACTCCGGTGATCATCTCCACCCTGGCCGCGTCCTTCACCAGGGGGAAGGCCAGGTTGCTGGGGGTCCCGCCGGGCATGTCCGTGAAGAGGATGAGGCCGTCGGGCCCGGAGAGCTCCCGGATGGCGCGGCGGATGCGCTCCCGGATCTCCGCCACTCCGACGCGGGGGGATATGGAGAGGACCTTCACCCCCTGCTCCTGTCCGCCCACGATGGACTCGGCGGCCTCGGTGAGGTAGGCCCCGAACTCGCCGTGGGTGACGATGAGGAAGTTGATCAAGTTCCGGGCTCTCTCAATGATGGATGTCGCGGTGGAATTCCTGGATGGAATAGCCCGTGGAGCGCAGCTTCTGGGCCAGGTGGCGGGCCACGAAGACGCTGCGGTGGTGCCCGCCGGTGCAGCCGACGGCGATGGTCAGATAGGACTTGCCTTCCCGGATGTAATGCGGCAGCAGGCCGCTGAGCAGGGGCACCAGCGCGTCGAGGAACTTGCGCGCGACCGGCTGGCCCAGGATGTATTTCTGCACACGCGCGTCGAGGCCGGTCAGGCGCCGCAGGCCCGGCACATAGTAGGGATTGGGAAGGAAGCGCATGTCCAGGACCAGGTCGGCATCCATGGGCAGGCCGAACTTATAGCCGAAAGACACGATGCTCAGCGCCATCTCCCGGGCGCGGGTCAGCTCCAGGGTCTCGGACAGACGCTCCTTGAGCTCCCCCAGGGTCATGCTGCTGGTGTCGATGACCTTGTCCGCCACGGCCTTGATGGGGACGAGCCGCCGGCGCTCCTCGCGGATGGCCTGGTCCACCTTCTTGCCCAGGGGGTGGCGATGCCGGGTCTCGGAGAAGCGCTGGATGACCACGGCGTCCGACGCGTCGAGGAAGATGAGGCGGTGGGCCACGCCGCGCGTCTTGAGCTTCTTGAGGATGGCGGGCAGCCCGGCCAGGAAGCGTCCCTCCCGGATGTCGACACCCAGCGCCACGCGCCGCAGGTCGCCGGACCGCGCCAGGAGGTCCGCGAAATGGTCCATCAGGGCGATGGGGAGGTTGTCGATGCAGAAGAACCCGAAGTCCTCGAAGCACTTCAGGGCCTGGCTCTTGCCGGCCCCGGAGATGCCGGTGATGATGTAGACCTTGCGGGCGTCCACGGGCGGCCTCATGTCGCCCGCATCCTCTCGATGAGCCGCTGGTTGAAGGTCTCGGCGGCGAAGTAGCCCTGGTTGCGCAGGCGCTGGTTGAGGGCCGCCACCTCGATGATGACGGCCAGGTTGCGGCCCGGGCTGACCGGGATGCGGATCTGGGGGACCTCCACGTCGAGGATCCTGGTCTTGTTGGAGTCGAGCCCGGTGCGGTCGTAATGGGTGTGCGCGCTCCACGGCGCCAGGTGGATGGAGAGCTCGATGCGTGTGTGGTCCAGGATGGCCCCGATGCCGAAGAGGAGCTTGACGTCGATGATGCCCAGTCCCCGCACCTCCAGGTAGTGCTTGAGGGGTTCCGGGCACGAGCCCCGCAGCATGGCGCCGCGGCGGTGCTGGATCTCCACGGCGTCGTCGGCGACCAGGATGTGGCCCCGCTTGAGGAGCTCCAGGGCGCACTCGGACTTGCCGATGCCGGGCTCTCCCTGGATGAGGACCCCCAGGCCGTAGATGTCGACCAGGACGCCGTGCAGGGTCGTGCGCGGCGCGAGCTTCTCCTCGAGGACGTCGCTGAGCTCCGCGACCAATGTCGCCGTGTCCAGGCTCGAGCGCAGCAGCGGCACCCCGAACCGGCGGCAGGAGGCGGTCAGGGCCGCCGGCGCCTTGAGGTTGTGGGTCATGATCAGGCAGGGGAGCTCCTTGGACTTGAACATGGCCTCCAGCGCGGACCCGAGCCGGGCTCCGGGCGCTTTCATGCAGTAGGAGTGCTCGCCGAAGCCGATGATCTGGATGCGCTCCGGGCGGAAGTGCTCCAGGAACCCGCTGAGCGCCAGCCCGGGCCGGTTGAGCTCCATGACCGTGATGCGCCGGCCGACCGACTTCTCCCCCGCGATGAGCTCGAGTTTGAGGCTGTCGCGCTTCTCCCGGAGGAGGTCGCTGACGGTGAAGTCCACGGCTGCCGGACGCTGCGTCATGGTCCCCCTTCAGCGCGCCGCTTTCCTCACCGGCTGGACGATGCCGTAGGAATCGTCGCTGCGGCGGAAGACCAGTTGGATCTGGCGGGAGTCGCGGTCCTGGAAGAGCCGGAAGGCGTGCCCCAGCCGCTCCATCTCCCGCACCGCCTCGTCGGCCGACATCGGCGCCACGGGCTGGCGCACCACGGAGAACTGCACCGCCGGCGGGAGCAGCTCGAAGGCCGGCTCCTCGCGCGCGGACCGCACGGTCTCCTTGCCGCCGCGGGTCTTGTGCCGCGCGCGGGTCTTCTCCTTGAACTTCTTGATCTGGGCGTCCATCTTCGCGGAAGCGAGGTCCACCGCGGAATAAAGGTCGGCGGCCTCGGCCATGGCCCGGAAGGTCTGCCCCGGGGCGTGGATGAGCATCTCGCACTTGTGCGCCCGTTTTTCGATGAAGATGAAGACCTGTCCCCACACGATGTGCTCGAAGTATTTCTGCGCCCGCTCCATGCGCTCGTGGACGTAGTTGCGGATGGCGTCGGTGATCTTGAGCTGTTTCGCCGTCAGTTGTATCTCCACAGCCGCTCCTTGCGTTGAAAATAGCCGCCGGCGCCTTGTCAGTCCCCGTCTTGCGCCGGGAACCGGGCGCTGCGGGTTCTATTCAAGAATATTCTTCTTCACATGTCAATCGAATGTAAATATATCGAGATTATGTCTCACGCGAAATATTTGACTATGTCTTGAAAAAATTATATGCTTTTCTGCGTTGTCGCGGTGTTGGGATATTTTCCAGGATGCCCTGGGGATCATATTTAATATAATGTTATTTTTAAACGATATTTCATGCCGCTATATTTTGTCCACACCTGTGGATAACCTGTGAATAACCTGGACCCAAAAACGCTTTGGTCTCAGGCCGTCGATAAGCTGCGCGCCGAAATCGGCGAGGACGCCGACCTCTGGCTGCGTCCCGTCGAGGCCGTGCGCCTTGACGACCAGGTCCTGTTCCTCAAGGTCCCCAACAAGTTCTTCTCGGACGGGATCAAGGATCGGTTCCAGAAGCGGTTGGTTTTCATATTCAAGGACCTGACCGGGCTGGATATCGGCATCGACTACGAGGTCTGCTTGGACCTCAAGAAGCGCCTCCCGGTCTCGGATCCCATCCCGGACCCGGGGCCGCAGTCGGAATTCCCTCTCAGTTCCTTCAACCCGCGATACACCTTCGCCTCCTTCGTGGTGGGCAAATCCAACCGCCTGGCCTTCGCCACCGCCGAGGCCATCTCCAAGAACCCGGGGACCCAGTACAACCCGTTCTTCCTCTACGGGGGCGTGGGCCTGGGCAAGACCCATCTTCTGCACGCCATCGGCAACGCCTTGCGGCAGAACTTCCCCCGCTCGCGCGTGCTCTACACGACGGCCGAGGAGTTCGTCAACGACTACATCAACTCCATCCACCACCGCAAGACGGACGATTTCCGGGCGAAGTACCGGAACCTCGACTGCATGCTCATCGACGACATCCAGTTCCTCATCGCCAAAGAGCAGAGCGAGCAGGAGTTCTTCCACACCTTCAATTCCCTCTTCGATTCCCGCAAGCAGATCATCATCACCTCGGACCGGGTGCCCAAGGAGATGACTCCCCATGAACGGCGGCTCATCTCCCGTCTGGAATGGGGCTTGGTGGCGGATATAACCCCCCCGGACCTGGAGACGCGCATCGCCATCCTGCGCAAGAAATCCGAACTGGAACAGTTCTACGTGCCGGACGACGTCATCCTGTTCGTGGCTTCCACGGTCAAGAGCAACATCCGCCTGCTGGAAGGGTCGCTGATAAAGCTCAAGTCGTTCGCGGCGCTGACCGGCACCAGCCTGTCCGTGGACGAGGCCAAGGACATCCTCAAGGCCTACCTTCCCCATGACGTCTCCAGCCCGGTCCAGATTGAGACCATCCAGCGGCTCGTCTCCCACAAATATTCCCTGGACGTCAAGGACCTCAAGGGCCAGCAGCGCACGGCCTCCATCGCCCTGCCGCGCCAGTTGGCGATGTACCTGGCGTCGGTCATGACCGACCTCTCTTCGACCGACATCGGACGGGCTTTCGGCGGCCGCGACCACACCACCGTCCTGCATGCCCGGAAGAAAATCCAGAAGATGCTGGACGATGACCCGTTCTTCCTCGAACTGGTCAACAAACTCCAATCCGACATCAAATCTGTGGAGAACTGAGGGGATGCAAGAGGATAATGACGTCAGCGCAGGCGGGCTGTGCAAAAGGAGGATAACTCTACGGATTCATCCACAACCAGCCGGCCCCCTCCGCCGACGGAAATCCACGGAACCGACGTTTTTCCTAACCTATTAAGAGGATGATGAAATATGAAAATACACTGTAATAAAGAAGACTTGTCAAAAGGCGTGCAGACCATACAGTCCGCCC
Source organism: Elusimicrobiota bacterium (assembly GCA_016212825.1). GTDB lineage: Bacteria > Elusimicrobiota > Elusimicrobia > UBA1565 > UBA9628 > UBA9628. Next base: position 75,773 of record JACRDS010000143.1, read on the forward strand.
TCTCTTCCCGGACCACTCTCCCCATCCTGCTCAATTTCATGATGGAGACGGAGAGCTCTAAGATCAAGGTGGTCTCCACCGACCTGGAGATGGGAGTCAAGCACTACATCCCCGCGGAAGTGGAGTCCGACGGCAGCATCACCATCCCGGCCAAGAAGTTCTCGGATATCCTGCACAGCCTTCCGGAGGGGCAGGAGGTCGAACTCTTCGTGGACGCCGGAGACAAGGTCCAGCTCAAGTGCGGCCGCTCCCGCTTCGCCATCATTGGCGCACCCAAGACCGAGTATCCGGTCCTTCCTGAGTTCGACAAGAAAGAGGCCTTCGCGCTTCCCATGGGGATGGTCCTGGACATGGTGAAGAAGACCATATTCGCAGCCTCCTCGGATGAGACCCGGCACGTGCTCAACGGCGTGCTCTGGTCGGCTAAGAAGGGGGTCTTGGAGATGGTTGCCACCGACGGCCGGCGCCTTTCCATCGTCAGCCGGAAGGGTGTGCTCAAGGACCGCGACTTCCAGATCATCGTCCCCACCAAGGTGCTCTCCGAACTGCTGCGCCTTCTTGGGTCCTTGGACGTCAAGCCGGACGCGCAGGAGAATCTGCAGGTCGGGGTGACCGATAACCAGATCGTCTTCCAGGTGAAGGATACGACCCTGCTCTCCCGCCTCATCGGAGGGACCTTCCCTAATTATGAGCAGGTCATCCCGAAGAAGAAGGACATCTCCGTGGTGCTCGATACCAAGGAACTCCTGGCGGTCACCAAGAGGGCGGCCTTGTGCGCCCTGGACCGCGGCGGCTCGGTGAAATTCGCCCTGCAGAAGAAGAGCCTGCACATCTCCGCGTCCTCGCAGAACCTGGAGTTCAACGACGAGCTCGCGGTCGACTACGCGGGGGCCGACTTCCAAGTCGCCTTCAATCCGCACTTCCTCGTCGACGCGCTCAAGCACCTCGACAGCGACAAGGTCTCCCTGGGCTTCACCACCCCCATCAACCCCGTGCTCATCGAGCCGGCGGACGGTGCGGAAAGCCGGTTCGTCATCATGCCCATGCGCATATGATGAGGGCGCAGAAAAAGCCCTGCTGGTCGACCGGCGGGGACCTAGTCCGTTCCTTTCGGTACCGCAGCGGGATGTCGGGCGACCGCATGTCCATCCTGTCATCTGTGTGGCAGAAGGAGGTGGGGCACCTGAGCGGGCATTGGGAGCTGGTCGGCATGAAGTACGGGACTCTGTTCGTCAAGCCGCGCTCGGCCGCGGCGGCGCAGGAGCTGCAGCTGCGCGCCGCCGGCATCGTGCGCAGCCTCAACAAATACTTCGAGCGTGCCTGGATCAAGGCTATCAAGGTCGCGGCGCGGTGAGATGAGCCAGACCGAATCTTCGTCCCAGTCCAAGAAGGAGCGGAGGGATATGTCCCAGACCACCACGGAGAAGGAAGACCTCAAGAAGGGAGGCAAAGGCGCGCAGGAGTACAACGCCTCCAAGATCCAGGTGTTGGAGGGGCTGGAGGCGGTGCGCAAGCGCCCCGCCATGTACATCGGCTCCACCGGTCCTTCCGGGCTCCACCATCTGGTCTACGAGGCCGTGGATAACTCGGTCGATGAGATACTGGCCGGCCGCTGCAGCTCCGTGGACGTCATCCTGCACGAGGGGAATTCCGTCACCGTCCTTGACAACGGCTCGGGCATCCCGGTCGACCCCATGCTCGACCCCAAGCTGCCCAGGAACCTGCGCGGCAAGTCGGCCCTCGAAGTGGTCATGACCGTGCTGCACGCGGGCGGCAAGTTCGACCACTCTGCGTACAAGGTCTCCGGCGGCCTGCATGGGGTGGGAATCTCCGTGGTCAACGCACTCTCGGAGTGGGTCAAGGTCGAGGTCTACCGCGAGGGCAAGGTCTGGACCCAGGGCTACAAACGCGGCAAGCCGGAGGACGACGTCAAGGTCACGGGCAAGACCGACGATCACGGCACCCGCGTCACTTTCAAGCCCGACACGGAGATCTTCGGGGAGAACCAGTTCTCCTACGACGTCCTCTCCAACCGCTTGCGCGAGCTGGCCTTTCTCAACGCCGGCGCCAAGATCACCATCATCGACGAGCGGGAGGATAAGAAGCACACCTTCCACTACGAGGGCGGCATCAAGCAGTTCGTCCAGTACCTCAACGCCAACAAGAAGACCATCTTCGCCGAGCCCATCAGCTTCACCAAGGAGCGCGACGACGTCTCGGTGGACCTGGCCATCCAGTACAACGACGACTATTCCGAGAACGTCTACAGTTTCGTCAACAACATCAACACCCCGGAAGGAGGGACCCATCTCGCCGGATTCCGCTCGGCCCTGACGCGGGTGGTCAACGACTACATCAAGAAGTACGACATGCTCAAGGGAAAGAACTACACGGTGCAGGGCGACGACGCCCGCGAGGGGCTCACCGCCGTGCTCTCCGTGAAGATCCCCAACCCGCAGTTCGAGGGGCAGACCAAGGCCAAGCTCGGCAACGCCGAGGTCGAGGGCGTGGTGAAGTCCCTGGTCGGAGAGGTCCTGGCGGTATTTTTCGAGGAGAACCCGGCCACGGCCAAGGCCGTCTGCCAGAAGGCCATGGCCGCAGGCGAGGCCCGCGAGGCCGCGCGCAAGGCCAAGGAGCTTACCCGGCGCAAGGGCGTGCTCGACGGCTCGTCTCTGCCCGGCAAGCTGGCGGACTGCCAGGAGCGCGAGCCGGAACGCTCCGAGCTCTTCATCGTGGAGGGCGACTCGGCCGGCGGCTCGGCCAAGCAGGGCCGGGACCGCGCCTTCCAGGCCATCCTGCCGATCAAGGGCAAGATCCTCAACGTGGAGAAGGCCCGGCTGGTCAAGGTCCTCTCCAATGAGGAAGTCCGCACATTGATCTCGGCCATCGGCACGGGCATCGGCCAGGTCCGGGAAGCGCCCAAGGCAGGGGAGGCTGCCGCCGAGGGGGACGCCGAGGAAGGTCTCAAGATCGACAAGCTGCGCTACCACAAGCTCATCATCATGGCCGACGCCGACGTGGACGGCCAGCATATCCGCACCCTCCTGCTCACTTTCTTCTACCGCCAGATGCAGGAGCTCATCAAGCGCGGGCACGTCTACATCGCCCAACCCCCCCTCTTCAAGGTGAAGAAAGGCAAGAGCGAGATGTACGTTGACAACGACGAGAAGATGGAGCTCTGGCTCATCAACGAGGGGCGCCGCTCTGTCGAGATCACGGCCATAAACCCGGCCAACGGAAAGAGCAAGAAGCTCGATGACGACGATCTCAAGGACCTCCTGAAGCTGCTGGCCGATCTTGAGAATATGCTTCGGCACCTGGAGCGCAAGAGCCTGCACCTGGAGGACTTCCTGGCCTACAAGGACCAGGGCAAGCTCCCCCTCTACCGGGTGGAGGAGGCGGCCGGCGAGTACGTGTACTTCTACAGCGACAAGGAATGGCGGGAGTACCGCGACAAGCATGTGGCCGAGGCCAAGACCAAGCTGGCCGAGGAGCACAAGGGCAAGCCCCTGGCCGAGGGCGAGGTGCCGGTCGAGGTGGACGAGGAGGCGCTGGAGCCTGACATGCAGGAGCTCTGGGAGATCTCCAAGATGGCCGCCCTGGACCAGAAGCTCACCGAACTGGGCCTCAACCTCAAATGGTACGAGGTCCTGCGCGACGAGAAGACCAAGCCCCTCTTCAAGGCCAAGACCGCGCACGGCGAGAGCGACGGCTGCAGCCTCAAGGAGCTGCTGGAGTGCGTGCGCGAGGCGGGCCGCTCCGGCACCACCATCCAGCGCTACAAGGGCCTGGGCGAGATGAACCCCGAGCAGCTCTGGGAGACCACCATGGACCCCAAGCGCCGCAGGCTCCTCAAGGTGACCCTCGACAACCCCACGGACGCGGAGATCGCCTTCACCACCCTGATGGGCGACCGGGTCGAGCCCCGGCGCCAGTTCATCGAGCGGCACGCCAAGGAAGTCAAGAATCTGGACATATAAAGGGAGTCATAGATGAGCACCCCTGCGCAGTCGGAAGCGACGGCGGACCTGCCGAGCAACATCTCTCCGCGCGACATCGGCACGGAGATGCGGGCCTCCTACATCGACTACTCCATGTCGGTCATCGTGGGCCGGGCCCTGCCCGACGTGCGCGACGGCCTCAAGCCCGTGCACCGGCGCATCCTCTACGCCATGCACTCGGAGGGCCTGGCCTCCAACAAGAAGTACTCCAAGTGCGCCGGCGTGGTCGGGGAGGTCCTCAAGAAATACCATCCCCACGGCGACTCCGCGGTCTACGACGCCTTGGTGCGCATGGTCCAGGACTTCTCCCTCCTGCACCCCCTCATCGACGGGCAGGGCAACTTCGGCTCCGTGGACGGCGACCCGGCCGCGGCCTACCGCTACACCGAGTGCCGGCTCTCCAAGGTCGCGGAGGAGATGCTGGCCAACATCGAGGAGGAGACGGTCGACTTCACGCCGAACTTCGACGGCACGACCGCGGAGCCGACGGTCCTGCCCGCGCGGTTCCCCAACCTCCTGGTGAACGGCTCTTCGGGCATCGCGGTCGGC
>JACRDS010000144.1 GCA_016212825.1 Elusimicrobiota bacterium
CCTCACCAACTACGCAGCCGCGGTCCCGCCCACGGCCTGGAAGAACTACTGCAACGACTGGGCCTCCTACCAAGCCTATGACCCGGCGGCCGTGGGCCAGTCCGCCTGCTTCGGCAGCATCAACAGCTCCTATCAGGCCAGCGGCGTGACTTACACCATCGGACCCACGATGAAGGGCTTCATGTACGTGGGCGGCGACCTGAGCCTGCCCAACGGCGGAGGCAACTCCGGCATCCTGCACGGCTGCATCATCGTGGACGGCAGCGCCGACGTCAACAGCAACTCGCACGGACGCATCTACTACGACCACACGGTCGCCGCGCAGATCCTGACCACCCGCATCGTCCTGACCCGTCTGTCCTGGCAGGACATCGTCCTGGAGTGGCCCTCCACCGCGGTCCCGTGACGTCCCTGCTCCTCCTTCTCTTCTTCCTGTCGGGCCTCTGCGGCCTGGTCTACGAGGTGCTCTGGGCGCGCCAGCTGGCCCTGGTCCTCGGGCACACGGCCGCGGCCCAGGCCCTGGTCCTCTCCGTGTTCATGGCCGGCCTGGGCCTGGGCAGCGCGCTGCTCGGACGATTCGCGGACCGGGCCGCCAGCCCACTGCGCCTTTACGGCCTGCTCGAGCTCGGCGTGGGCCTTCTGGGCCTGGCCTCCCCGGCCCTGCTCGACGGGCTCTCCGGGCTCTACCTGGACCTGGCCCGGCGGGGCCTTCCCCCGGCCCTCAACTGGGGCCTGCAGGCCGGGCTCTGCGCCCTGGTCCTGCTGCCGCCGGCCGCGCTCATGGGCGGCACCCTGCCGGTCCTGACCCGCCACTTCGTGCGCGACTTGGGCCGGACTCAGGACAAGCTCTCGTCCTGCTACGCGGTCAACAGCGCGGGCGCGGCGCTCGGGGCCGCGCTGGCCGGGCTCTGGCTGGTCCCGGCTTTCGGCCTGAACTGGCCGGTCTTCGGAGCCGCGGGCCTCAACCTCCTGGTGGGAGCGGCCGCTTTGCTCCTGGCGCGATGGGAAAAGCCGCCGGCCGTCGTCCCCTCCGGGGAAGGAGAATGGCTTCCCTCCGGGGACGGCTCGCCCAGGCTCGCCGTGCTTTACGCCGCGGCCTTCCTCTCCGGAGCCGCGGCCCTGGCCTGCGAGGTCGTCTGGACGCGCCTGCTGGCCGTGGCCCTGGGCTCGTCGGTCTACGCCTTCTCCTGGATGCTGGCGGCCTTCATCGCGGGCATCAGCCTGGGCGGCGCCCTGGCTCGCGGCCCGGCCCTGCTCCGCGGCCTGGGGCCTTACGCGGGCCTGGGCCTGGCCCAGGCTGGCGTGGCCCTGTCGATCATCGCGACCATCCCGCTCTACGAGCGGCTGCCCTACTTCCACTACCTGGCCGGGGGCCTGCTGCGCCGCACCGAGGGGGGCTTCGCCCTCTACCAGGCTTTCCAGCTCCTGGCCTGCTTCCTGCTGACCTTGGCTCCGACCGTGTTCATGGGCATGTCCCTGCCGTGGGCCGGCGCGGCGGCCGCGCGCAGCCTCTCCCGTGTCGGAGGACAGGTCGGCGGGGTCTTCGGCTTGAACTCTCTGGGCGGTGTCCTGGGCGCGGCGCTGGCCGGGCTGGTCCTGCTGCCCGCCCTGGGCCTGGAGCGGCTCCTGCTGGCCTGCGTCCTGGTCAACCTGGCCCTGGCCGGCGCCGTGGGCTGGACGCTGCTGGAGCGTCCCCTGCAGCGCGGCGCCGTCCTGGCGGGCTGCGCCGCGGCCGCCCTGTGGGCCTCCGCCGCGATGACGCGGGGTTGGGACCGGCTGCTCCTCTCCGCGGGCGAGTTCCGGGGCCGCGTCGCCTACGACGCGCGAGGTTTTTCCGGCTACCGGGAGAGGGCGCGCAGGCAGGAGCTGCTCTTCTGCCGGGACGACGGCGACGCCACGGTCACCGTGGTCAAGGACGGGCCCAGCATCGTGCTCAAGACCAACGGCAAGCCCGACGCATCCACGGTCGATGACCTGCCCACCGAGATCCTCTCCGGCCAGCTCCCCCTGGTCCTGCGCCCCGGGGCGCGGGACGTCCTGGTCGTCGGGCTGGGCAGCGGCATCACCGCGGGCTCGGTGTTGACCCATCCCGTCGAGCGTCTCGACCTGGTGGAGATCTCCCGCGGCGTGGTGGAGGCTGAGCGCTTCTTCCGGGAGCACAACAACCGGCCCCTCGAGGACCCCCGCGCCTCCCTGCATGTGGCCGACGCCAAGACCTTCCTGCGCCTGGTGCCGCGGCGCTACGACCTCATCATCAGCGAGCCGTCCAACCCCTGGGTGGCGGGGGTCGGCAGCCTGTTCTCCACGGACTTCTACCGCGAGGCCCGGTCGCGCCTGGCGCCCGGCGGGCTCATGGTGCAGTGGTTCCATCTCTACGAGATGGACGACGAGACCCTGCGCCTGCTCCTGCGCACCTTCTGCTCGCAGTTCGCGCACGTGACGCTCTGGGAGGTCCCGCCGGCCAAGACGGACATCCTGCTGGTCGGCTCCGACGCGCCCCTGCCGGAGGATTTTGCGGCCATGGAGGCCGCGCTCCAGCGGCCGGCCGCGGCGAAGGACCTCGCGCGCCTGGGCGTGGGCCGGCTGCCCACTTTGCTGGCGCTGCAGGCCGCCTCGGACCGGACGGTGCGCGAGCTGGCCGGCTCCGGCCGGGTCAATCAGGACCAGTTCCCCCTGCTCGAGTACGCCGCTCCTCGGGCGCTCTTCCATATGGGGATCTCGGATCTGGTTTTCACCCGCGACGAGCGGCTCGGGCGCCGATCCGGACAGGCCCTGCCGCTGGCGCGCTGGCTCGCGGCGCGCGGGCGCCCCTTGGCGCTCGCGGAGTTCGCGGAACTGGGGGAGTTCCAGTCCCGGCGGCGCGGGACGCTGGCCGTGCCGTTCCTGGAGGAGTGGGCCCGGCGCTTCCCGGCCGACCCGCGGCCTCTGCGCCGGTTGGCCGAGGTGCGCGCCGCGGGAGGGGACACGGCCGGATCGCTGGCCTTCATCGAACGCCTCCTGCGGCTGTCTCCGGACGACATGGAGGCCCTCAACCTCGCCGCGGGCCTGGAGCTCGACCTCTACCTGCGCGGGCGCTCCCTGCTCACCGAGGCGCGACCGGAAAAGGCCCTGTCCCTGATGCGCCGCCTGGCCGCCGCGTCGCGCGGAAACACGCGGGCCGCGGCCTGGCAGAAGATGGCCGAGGTCCACGCCAACACGGGCAGCCTGGCCGACGTGCGCGACTGCATCGGCAAGGCCGCGGCCGCCGCGCAGACCGGCGCTGACGAGATCTGGGTCGCGGGCGCGCGCATGGCGTTCGACCGCGGGGATCTTGGAATGGCGCGGGACTTCCTGGACCGGGCCCTGCGGGTCAACCCGGGCCACGCCGGGGCCCGCGGCCTGCTCCAGCGCTTCCACTAGCCGGACTTTGCTAGAATCTCGTCGTGAGCAGAGGGCGCTTCATCGTCCTGGAGGGGCCGGACAAGTGCGGCAAGTCCACCCAGGCGAAGTTCCTGGCCCGGAGCCTGCGCCGGCGGAAGATCCCCTTCATCCACACGCGCGAGCCGGGCGGCACCCGCTCGGCCGAGGCCATCCGCGCGGTCCTGCTCGACCCGAAGCTCAAGGTCGCGCCCCTGGCCGAGCTCCTCCTCTACGAGGCCTCCCGGGCCCAGCACACCCGCGAGAAGATCCTGCCCGCGCTGGAGCGCGGGGTCTGGGTGCTCTGCGAGCGCTACAGCCTGGCCACCATGGCCTACCAGGGCTGCGCGCGGGGGCTGTCCATGCCCATGATCCGGACCCTGGACCGCATCGCCACCGGCGGCCTGCGGCCGGACCTCACCGTGGTGCTCGACATCCCGGAGTCCGAGTTCGCGGCCCGCGACCGCTCCCGCAGGCTCGACCGGCTGGAGCTGGAGTCCGCGGCTTTCCGCAAGCGGGTGCGCGAGGGCTACCGCCGCCTGGCCCGCCGCCTGCCCGGCTGCGTCCTGCTCAACGGCCGCCGGCCCCTGGCCGAGGTGCACGAGGACATCGCGCGCCGCGTGTTGATGAAATAAACAACATATATAGTTAATCATGATAAAATAAAGTACGGATTTCTCATGTTCGAGCGCATACAAAAAATAGAATCAGCCAAGACAGAGACCTGTTTTCTGCTGGGCCCGCGCCAGACCGGCAAGAGCACCCTGTTGAAAAAACTCTTTCCGGAGTCGAGGTATTATGATCTCTTGCTTTCCGAGGAATTCGCGCGCTTCAGCAAGAACCCGGCCCTGCTGCGCGAGGAACTGCTTGCCGCGCCGCCCCAAGCCCCCGTTCTGATCGACGAGATACAGCTTGTGCCGGGCCTGCTCAACGAGGTCCAGTGGCTCATCGTCAACAAGAACATCCGGTTCATCCTGTGCGGCTCCAGCGTCAGGAAATTGAGGCGGGCCGGGGCCAATCTCCTCGGCGGCCGGGCCATCCACTGCGAGCTTTTTCCGCTGGTTTCGCGCGAGATACGGGATTTCGACCTGCATAAGGCCTTGAACAACGGCCTGCTCCCGCGCCATTACCGCGCGGCCGCGCCCCAGAAGCTCATCCATGCGTACATCGGGGATTACCTCAAGGAGGAGATCTCCGCGGAAGCTCTTTCCAGGAACGTCCCGGTTTTTTCCCGTTTCCTCGAGGCGGCTGCTTTCAGCAACGGAGAGATCGTCAATTACAACAACATCGCGGCGGATTGCGGAGTCAGCGGTCCCACCATCAAGAATTATTTCCAGATCCTTTCCGACACCTTGCTGGGGCGATTCGTGCCTTCGTTCAAGAGAAAACCGAAGCGGCGCGTCATCCTCGCCCCGAAGTTCTATTTCTTCGACCTTTCTCTGCCCAATTTTCTCCTGAAGCGGACGGAGGTGGTCCCAGGCAACGAAGTCTTCGGCAAAGCCTTCGAGCATTTCATCTTCCAGGAGATAATGGCGCACAGCCATTATTCCGGCCTCGAGTATGAGACCGCCTACTGGCGGACCGCGTCGCAGTTGGAGGTGGATTTCGTGCTGGGCGGCGGGGAGGTCGCCGTGGAGGTGAAGGGCGTCCGGGAGACGCTCCCCAAGCATCTCCGGGGGCTCCGGGCCTTCGCGGAGGAATACGCGCCGCGTCGGCGCATCGCGGTCTCCCTGGACAAGGCTCCTCGCCTGGTCGACGGCGTGGAGGTCCTGCCGTGGCAGATGTTCCTGGATAAGCTCTGGGCCGGCGAGATCATGAAGTGACCAACGGCGGTTTGCTAGGATTCCAACGATGAACTTCGGCAAGGTCCAGGGCCAGGCCCGCGCGGCCAAGACCCTCTCCGGACTGCTGGCCGCCGAGCGCATCCCCTCGGCGCTGGTCTTCCACGGCATGGAGGGCACGGGCAAGACCCTCGTGGCCGTGGAGTTCGCCAAGACGCTGATCTGCCGGGACCGCAAGGGGCCGGATCGGCCCGCTTGCGGCTTCTGCACGGACTGCCTCAGCGTGGACCGGCGCATCCATCCGGACCTGGCCCTGGTCAACGCCGACTACCAGGCCGCGCTCCTCGAGGCCGACGCGGCCAAGCAGAAGTCCGTGCGCGTGGACACCGTGCGCCGCGTGCGCCGGGACATGGAGCTCAGCTCCCTGACCGGGAATTGGAAGGTCGCCGTGGTGGAGGACGCACACACTTTGGAGATCGAGGCGGCCAACGCCCTGCTCAAGATCCTCGAGGAGCCCAACCCCCGGACCCTGTGGGTCCTGGTGACGGCCCAGCGCGAGCGCCTGCCGCGCACCGTACTCTCCCGCTGCTTCAGCGTGGCCTTCGCGCCGCTGTCCAGCGTCCTGGTCCGCAGGATCCTGGAGGACGCCGGGACCGACCCGCAGCGTGCCGCGTCGGCGGCCGAGCTCTGCGAGGGCTCGGCCAGCCGGGCCCTGGAGCTGGCCGCCGGCGAGTACCCGCAGGCCCTGCAGGCCGGGCCGCTGGCCGCCTTCGCGGCCGCCGACGGCCTGCCCCGCGAGGGCTACCTGGCCCGCAGCCAGGCGGAGTCAGCGCTCTTCGCCCTCTCCCAGGACCTGCGCCTCAAGCACCTCTCCGGCGCCCTGCCCTTCGCGAGGGTGGAGCGCCCCCTGCGCGAGCTGCTGCGCCTGCGCGCGGCCCTGCGCGCCAACGCCGACCCCCGCTCGATCATGATATTGGCCGGGCTCGCCGCCGAGACCGCCGCGGCGCCGCTCTCATGAAAAAATACTACCTCACCACCCCGCTCTACTACGTCAACGCGGCCCCGCATATCGGCCACGCCTACACGACCGTGGCGGCCGACGTGCTGGCCCGCTTCCTGCGCGCCAACAACCGGCCCGTGCACTTCCTGACCGGCACGGACGAGCACGGCTCCAAGATCGCGGAGGCCGCGGCCGAGGCCAAGCTTCCGGTCCAGGAGTTCGCGGACCGCAACTCCGCGGCCTTCCGCGAGCTCTGGGCGCACCTCGACATCCGCTACGACGATTTCATCCGCACCACGGAGCCGCGCCACGAGTCCCGCGTGCAGGAGTGCTTCCAGAAGCTGCTCGACGCCGGCGACGTGTACAAGGGCCGCTACCGCGGCTTCTACTGCGTCTCCGACGAGACCTACTGGACCGAGACCGACGCGCCTCCCGACGAAAAGGGCCGGCGCCTGTGCCCCAACGCGGAGTGCCGCAAGCCCCTGCGGGAGGTCGAGGAGGAGAGCTACTTCTTCAAGCTCTCCAAGTACCAGCAGCCCCTGCTCAAGCACTACCAGGAGAACCCGGGCTTCCTCATGCCGACGCACCGGGCCAACGAGATCCTGCGCTTCGTGGAAGGGGGCCTGCAGGACACGGCCATCTCGCGCACCAAGGTCAAGTGGGGCATCCCGGTCCCCGGCGATCCGGAGCACACCATCTACGTCTGGTTCGACGCATTGCTCAACTACCTCACCGCGGCCCAGAGCGCCGGGGCGACGGAGGATATCTGGCCCGCGGACGTGCACATCGTGGGCAAGGAGATCTACCGCTTCCACTCCGTGACCTGGCCGGCCATGCTCATGGCCCTGGGCCTGCCCCTGCCCAAGAGCGTGTTCGCGCACGGCTGGTGGACCGTGGACGGGCAGAAGATGTCCAAGTCGCAGGGCAACTTCGTCGACCCCCGCGACATCACCCGGGAGTTCGGCGTGGACGCCTTCCGTTACTTCCTTCTGCGGGAGATGCCCTTCGGCAACGACGGCAACTTCTCCCTGGAGTCCCTGCGCAAGCGCTACAATGCGGAGCTGGCCAACGACCTGGGCAACCTGGTCAGCCGCGTGGAGCAGATGGTGGACAGCTACCTCGGCGGGGCCATGCCCGGCCGGAACAAGGACGAGGCGCCCTCGTTGGACAAGGAGTTCGCGGCCAAGGGCCCGGAAATCGACGCGCGCATGGAGGCCCTGGACTTCTGCGGGGCGCTGGGCCTGATCTGGGGCGGCATCGGCCGGCTCAACACCTACGTCAACGAGAAGACGCCCTGGAAGCTGGTCAAGACCGACAAGCCGGCCACGGAGAAGGTCCTCTTCGAGCTGGTCCGCAGCCTGCGCATCGTGGCCGGCTGGATCGAGCCCTTCATGCCCCAGACCGCGGCCAAGATGCACGCCCAGCTCGGCGTGCGCCAGTTCCCCGTGCCGCTCTCTCCCGAGCAGGTCCTCTCCGGCGACAAGGCGGGCACGGGCAAGATCAGCAAGGCCCCGCCCCTCTTCCCCCGAAAATAAATTCGGAATAAATTCGGGACACAATACTGATTTCACGAAATAGGTATTGTGTCCCGGATTATGGGGCGGCGCCGGGCTGGCCGTGCGGCTGGTCGGGCGTGCCGCGCAGCGACCGGCGCGCCAGGCGCACCAGCCAGCCCACCGGGCCCAGCAGCGCATAGGCGAAGAAGACCACGAAGGCGGCGGTCTGGGGATAGGTGAAGGCGACCGCGACCGCGGCCACGACGCCGAGGAGACGCCAGGCCGAGCGTGGGCGCACGACCCCGGACTGCTTGAAGGCCGGATAGGGGATGGTGGAGACCATCAGGAACGCCGTGCCGACCACCATGACCGGGGCCAGGCCGTAGAGGGATGGGATCTGCGCCATGAGCAGGGTCCAGGTGCGCGCGGGCCGGCCCTCCTCGATGATCTGGTAGAGCAGGACGAAGGAGGCCAAAAATCCCGCCGCCCCCGGTATGGGCAGGCCGGTGAAGTGGGTCTTGCTGCCGCCGACCCCGTGGGCCACGGCGTTGAAGCGGGCCAGGCGCAGGGCGCCGCAGAGCGCGAAGAGGAAGGCCATGGGATAGCCCCAGGCGCCGTAGTCCTTGAGGATGAAGGCGTACATCATGTAGGCCGGGGCTACGCCGAAGGTCATGAAGTCGGAGAGGGAGTCGAACTCGATGCCGAAGGAGGAGTCGCCGTGCACCAGGCGGGCCACGCGGCCGTCGAGGGCGTCGAAGGCCATGCCCAGGATGATCGCGGTGGCCGCGGCGCTGAACTCGCCGCGGTAGGCGGCGAGCAGGGCGTAGAAGCCGCAGGCCATGTTGCCCAGGGTGAAGACCGAGGGGGCCAGGACCTGTCCGCTGCGCTTGAGGGTCAGGCGATCCATTCCGCTATGGGGGTGACGCCCGCGGTCACGTTGTCGCCGACCAGGACCGTGACCCGGACCGTCCCGGGGAGGGTCACCGCGACCTGGGACCCGAAGTGGATCATGCCGTAGCGCTCGCCCGCCGCCACGGCGTCGCCGATGCCCTTCCAGCACTCGATGCGCCGGGCGATGAGCCCCGCGATCTGCTCCACGACCACCGTGCCGGGCCGGCCCTTGGGCTCGATGCGGATGACGCAGCGCTCGTTGGCGCGCGCCGCGTGCTTCATGGCCGCGCGGAAGCTGCCCTTGATGTACTCGGCGTCGGTGATGGTGCCGGCGCAGGGGGCGCGCTGCAGATGCACGTTGAAGATGGAGAGGAAGATGCGGATGGTGGTCTCGTCGTCGGGGCCTTCCTGCTCTATGGAGAGGACTCGGCCGTCGCCGGGCGAGTAGATTTTGTCCGCGTCGTCCGGATGGCGGCGCTCCGGGTCTCGGAAGAAGTAGGCGGCGAAGCAGGCCCAGACCACGCCTACGGCCACCACCACCTGGCAGCCCGGCCGCAGGCCCGGGTAGCGGCATAAGTAGAGGCAGATCCCCGCGCTCACGGCGCAGCGGAGGATCACGAACCAGCCCGGCTTGGCGATGCGCATCAGCGGTCCTTGAAACCTGGGCAGGGCGGGACTCGAACCCGCATGGCCTTGCGGCCGACGGATTTTAAGTCCGTTGCGTCTGCCAATTCCGCCACCCGCCCGTAGAGGAAATTACAGCACTTTTCGATGGCGGCTGGGAACCGCCTGCACGCATGTGGCCAAATAGCGGCCAAAGTTTTCCTTGCGTGTCAGGGTTTGGGCTACCGTAACTCGATACGCCACATGCCATCTTCGCCATCCTCACGCCAGTAGCCTTCAAGGATTGTGCTGTCGGGGAACCGGTGCAGGGAGGCTTGCCCGTCACCCCCATCAAGACGCAGTTGATAATGCCCCGGGGTGGTCTCAGTTCCTCTCCAGAAGGCTCCATTTGGGTGGAAGTCTTCATCGGCGTAGGTCACCAGGATTTCGGCACCGTCCAATTTTATCTCGCAAGGATAGTCATCAAGGGGTTCTTTGGTCGGGTAGAAGGACTTCATCCGGCAGTTTTTGTAAACCACGGGGGGCGGTTTCTTCATGCTGGTTATTCCGAGAGGTCTGACATTTTGTTATCTTTGCTCCACGATTTCGGAAGGCCCATCGCCCCGAACTTGGTCAGAGCCTTGTAGAGCTTGGGACGGACAATCTCATCAAAGACGGTCGAGCAATTCGGGCACAGCGAGAGCGCATTCCAGTCTCGCTCTGGTCCCTCGTCAATGATGTGGGCGGCATGGCGGCGGCCCGCCTTCCAGCCGCACCAGGAGCAAGGGTCCTTCGCAATCCGCCGGGCGAGGTTGCGGTTCTTGAAGGCCATCGCAATGCGTTGACGAAGAATCTACTTCTTGTCTTTGGGCGGCGGCGCAGGAGGCTGTTGCCCCGGGGGAGGAGTGGCGGGTCGGTCGAATGTCGGCTTGGGGTTCAGCCCGCCCTTCCGCTCAATACCTTCACGAAGTTTCTCGACATCCTTTTCTTCACACATGGTGTACCTCTTTCCCTGTTGGCGGCGATGGTCTGTTTCGTTTTTCACTAAACGGCAGGTTCCAGAACTCCATGGCGAGTTTGTCGCGAGATTTTGCCAGATAAAGACCAGGCGTCTCGTACAATTCGTGGCCAGTAGAGTTCTTGAATACTTTCACGTCACGCAGAAAAATTTCATTGTCCTCGTGGTCATCAGAGAACGCCTGAATCCAGCCTTCATACATGAGGTCGTTCTCGTGGTCACGGACAACGACCCACTCAGTGGGTTCGGGGGAGTTCATGATGTGCCCCCAGACTGTCTTCTCCCCAAATTTATTCGTGATGCACAGACGGCGGGCCAACTTGTTCGGTACATAGCGATTGAGTAGAACGGAACACGTTGCGCCGATGGGCAGGGCCAACAACGAGACGAAGACGATTTCTCGGAAATTGGGCGGTGTCTTTGAGTCGGTCAACAACCGCAAGAAGACAATATCCCTGTTGAACCAGGGGATATATGGTATGCGCCCCGTTCTCAGGACAGCCTGATGCCATTTTTGTGTAGGGCTTGACCGGTTCCGATATTGAACTCCATCTGCTGCTCGAATTCAACGGGCGGCAGATAACCCAGCGACGAATGCAACCGCTTCTTGTTGTA
>JACRDS010000145.1 GCA_016212825.1 Elusimicrobiota bacterium
CCGCGCAGCCCCGCGGCATCGGCCTGCGCCTGTTCCAGCCGGCCGGCCAGGGCCGCCAACTCGGCCTCCCTCTGCTTGTCCAGCGCCTGCGCCTCGGCGAGCTGGCCGCCCAGGCGCTGGAGCTCGGACACGGCCTCGGGTTCGACCTTGGCCAGCCGGGCCTCCAGGGTGCCGCGCTCGGCTTCCTTCAGCCGGGCGCGCGCCTCGGCTTCCTGCAGGCGGCCCGCCAGGTCCTGGCACGCTTTCTCGGCGGCGCCCAGGAGCGGGACCAGCCGTTCGTTCTCGGCTTCCCGCTCCCGCAGGGCGGCTTGCGCCGCCTCCAGGCTCCGGCCCAGCTCGGAGACCTCCGGCCCGGAGACGGCCGCCGCGGCCGCGGCGGCGAGGCGCTCCTCCTCCTCGAGCCGTCTCAGCAGGCCGGCCCTCTCGGCCTGGGCTTCCAGGACCTGCCGGCGCAGGGCGTCGAGCTCGGCTTCACGCTTGCGCAGGAGCTTCTCCTGTTCCGCCACCCGGTCCGCGAGCTCGGCCGCTTCGCCTCCGCCCGGTGGAGCCTCGCCGCGGACCTTCATCTTGAAGAGCACGGCGGCGGCCTCCGCGTTCTCCTTCTCCATGGCCTCCATACGCTGCTGGGCGCTGACGAGGGTCTCGCCGGTGAGGCGCAGGGCGTCCTCGATCTCGGAGAGCCGCAAGGCTTGGCTCTGCAGGGCCTTGAGGACGAAAGCGCGCAGTTGGGAGACGGCGAGGCCCACGGCCGTCCGCCCCGCCTCCGGGGTATCGGCCAGCAAGGATTCCTCCAGTCGGTAGTACTCTTGGAGCAGGGCGGCGTAAAGGTCGGGTTTGGGCATGAGCCCCCGTATAGTGTGAGCGTCCGGCCTCAAGCCCGGGTCAAACGGGGACGCGCCGGCCGGCCGCGGCTCTGGCCAGCCAGGAGAGGACCAGGAGACTGCACGCCACGCAGACGGCTACCGGCCCCAGGGGCAGGTCGCGCGTGTAGGAGACGTAGAACCCGGCCAGGGTGCTGGCCCCCCCGCACAGCGAGGCGAGCACGGAGAGGGACGTCATGCCTCGGGCCCAGGGCAGGGCGGCCATGGGCGGGGCCACCAGGAAGCCGAAGATGACCAGGGGCCCGACCGTCATGACGCCCAAAGAGATCGTCAGGCCGACGATGAGGTAGAGCAGCACGTCCCAGAGCAGGACGCGCCGGCCCAAGGTCACGGCCATGTCGCGGTCGTAGGAGACGAGCAGGAACTCCCGCTGGAAGAGGAACATGGCGACGGCGATGAGGCCGAAGATGTCGAGCATGGCGTGGAAGTCGCTTTCCGAGATGGCCACGATCTCGCCCTTGAGCAGGCCCAGCATCTCGGTCTCGCCCGCCGCGTTGGCGGCCACGAAGAGGATGGACGCGGCCCAGGCCAGGGCGTAGAGCGCGCCGATGCGGCCTTCCGAGGCCCCTTTGCCGCGCCGCTCCATATAGGCCAAGAACAGGATGCTCAAGCCGGTGAAGACCACGGAGCCGATGATGGCCAGGTGCTTCTCCCCGCTCTCGCCTCCCGCGAGCCAGGTGCAACCCAGCCCCTGCAGCATGAGGGCGAAGGCGATGCCCGCGGCCGAGACCTGGGGCAGGGCCACGCCCCAGAAGACCAATCGCCTTAGGAGGAAGTAGACGCCGACGAGGGGCACGACGAAGCCCATCATCACGCTGCCGTAGAGGGCGTGGTGCAGGAGGAAGTCCGGCTTGAGCATCTCCACGAGCTGGCTCATAGCTCCGTCCTGAACAGCTCGCTGAGCTTGCCGTGCGCGAGCATCCCCTGCGTCGTTCCCATCAGGGCCTGGCCTTCATCGCAGAAGACGATGTGGGTGAACAGGCCCTTCTCCGCCTGCACTCGGTGGCTAACCATGAGGATGCTCAGGCGGCGCTCCTCCTTGAACTCTTTGAGGAGCTTGAGCAAGGCCTTCTGGGTGGTGATGTCTATGCCGGCCAGGGGCTCGTCCAGGGCCAGGACCTCGGGCTCCGTGGTCAGGGCCCGGGCGATGAGCACGCGCTGCTTCTGGCCGCCCGAGAGGTCGCTGAAGGGCCTGCGGGCCAGATGGGAGGCGCCGCAGGCCGCCAGGCAGCGCTCGACGAGGTGGCGTCCGTCCTTGCCGCGCAGGCGCGGGAACAGCTCCAGCTTCCGGTAGGTTCCCATGGCGACCACGTCGTAGGCGTTGAGCGGATAGATGGGGTCGAGGCGCTCCTTCTGGGGGACGTAGCCGTAGCGGGGCGGTCCCAGGCCCGCGCCGCGGGAGGAGAAGTGGCCTTTCATGCACGGGATGAGCCCCAGGATGGTCTTGAGCAAAGTGGTCTTGCCCGAGCCGTTGTGCCCGAGTATGCCCACGAAGGACTGTGCCGGTATCTCGAGGTTCACGTCGGTGAGGACGGGCGCGGCGCCGTAGCCCAGGGAGGCATGCCTGAACCTGACCAGAGGCTCGTTCATGGGACTGAGATTATAACACTAAGTCCGTTCATGGGCCCCGCTTGCCCGCGGCCTCCAGCAGCGCCTTGAGGTTGCGCTCCGAGAACTTCTCGAAGGTCTCGGAGTCCGGGAGGGCGTTGGCCATGGTGCCGATGACCGCTATGCCGGCCCCGGTCTTCTCGGCCAGCCACTCGCAGACCTTGGCGTCGTACTGCTGCTCCCGGACGATGAGCTTGACGCCCTGTCCCTTCATCTTCTTGACGAGCTGTTCCAAGTGCGTGGGCGTGGGAGCTATGCCGGGCTTGAGCTCCACGGTGTCCACGAAGTCGATGCCGGTGAAGCGCCCCAGGTAGGCCACGTCCTTGTGGAAGGACACGGCCTTGAACCCGTGGAGGGCCGCGGCCAGCCTCTTCCACTCCGCGATCCGGGGCTCCAACTCGGACAGGTAGGCCTTGAGGTTGCGCTCGTAGTCCGCGGCGTGTTCCGGGTCCAGGCGCGCTAGCCCCGCCGCGATGAGCCTGGCCATGCGCGGGCCTTCCTGGGGGTCGAGGTTGTAGTGCGGATTGCCTTGGGGATGGAGTTCTCCCTCGGCGCGGCTCAGGGTCTCGGGTTTTTCCATGACGTTCACCCCTTCCGAGCAGTCTATGCAGCCCGGGCCCAGGCAGCCGAAGGTGTCCGCGTTGCGGCGCGCCTTGGGGTTGCGTGCCACCTCGAGCAGGCCGGGCAGGAAGGAGTGCTCGACTGAAAGTCCCAGGTAGACCACCGCGTCCGCCTTGTTGAGCCTGGTCACGAAGCTGGGCTTCATGACCACCTGGTGGATGTCCTCCGGTCCGCGGGCCAGGCCCTGGACCTCGGCCAGGTCCGCGCCGATGCGCCGGGTGATGTCGACGAGGTCGGGCACGGTGGCCACGACGCGCAGCTTGCCCGCGGCTTGGGCCAGCGGCGCCCAGCCGGCCAGAAGAAGAATGAGCGCCAGCCGGAATATCTTGTTTTTCATGACTTTCTCCTTGAATGTTATCATGACCTAGCGGTCGCGGAAGCCGTGCACGTGGTGGCCCAGGATGCCGGTCCACTGCAAAGAGACGATATTGGCGTGCTGGTTGCCCGGGACATTGTTCATCTGGTGGGAATACACCAGCCGCAGGCGGTGGAACTCGGAGAAGTCATAGGTCACAAAGCCCGAGAAGGTCCTGGTGAGCTTCCTGGCTTCGTCGAGGTCCTCGCTGAGGTCCACCATGACTCCCGGCCGCCAGCGGGGACCCACCTTGAGCCAGACATAGGAGTAGCCCGCGTAGGCCTTGACCCGGTCCGTAGGCAGCTTGGTCGCGGGGGCGAAGCGCCGTTCGTCGTTCTGAAAGACCTCCGTGCCCCAGACCATGCCTTGATATTTGCCTCCTTTCGTGGGATGCCAGCGGTAGGTGAGGTCCACTCCGCCGAGCGTGCGCCAGGTGTTCTTTTTCGTTTCGATGCCGGCCGAGGTGTTCTCTCCGTCTCCAGGGAAGCCGTCGCCGTCCGCGTCGCCGGGCACAGAGGTATCCATGACGAAGCGTTTGGGCGTCCAGGCAACGCTTGCGCCCAGCTCCACGCTGTGGTCGTCGCCCAGGTCGAGGTAGGTGGAGAGCCTGCCCAGGTAGGTGAAATGGTCCAGCGGCCGGGACACCGCGTTGTCGGCGCGGCCATTCTCGCCTCCTACCTTGTTGTACAGCCCCGCGGTCGCGTTGAGGTATAGGTCCGTGGGGAACAGATACGAGAGTTCGACCCCGTCGGCCCGGGCCTCCCCGCCGATGAAGGTGTCCAAAGACCTCGGCCGGTCCACCACGGGAATTTCGTCGTCGTGGAAATGCCCCATGCGGCCGAAGGCGGCGAAAAGGCGGCCGCCGCGGACCGTGAGGTTGTAGGGCAGGGAGGTGGTCTCCAGGGCGGCCTCCTCCACTTCCACCTCGTCGGGGTTGGCGTTGACCACGGCCCAGCCCTTGAGGAACGGGTCGATGGGCGCCTCTATGTTGAGCTCCGCGGTGCGGAACCGGAACCTGGACCGGCTGTCCCTCTGTCCGTCGCCGTGGGTGTAGGCCAGGTCGAGGAGAAGGCCCAAGGCCGGGTTGAAGGCGGACAGCGAGGTCTTGGCAGGGGCGCCTTCGAGCTTCGCCACGCGGTCCTCCAGTCTTTTGAGAAGACTCGGGACGCCCGAGGCCGGCTCGGTCTGCGCCGCCGCGGCCATGGGAAGCAGCAGGAGCCACGTGGACAATGTCTGACGCATGTGATACCTCCAAAGCTGTTGCAGATGATCCCGATGAGTATGGGGGAAGGCGAAGGACTGCCGCTAGGCAAGATTACGCTGCGGGCGGGCCGCGGGGCGAGGCGGATCCGGAACGGCTGGGGGAGCTGACCGTCAGCGGGACGAAGATCAGGCTGGATGCTGTCGGGCTGTGCTGGAGCGGGGTGTGCAGCGAAGCAGTCTTAACGACTCTGGCGAATGTGAGGCAAAGGCCGCAGGAGGCGGAATCATGGTGATGATGCGGCCTGGGGGGGTCCTTGGCGCTGACGGCGGGGCCGGTCGAGGGGGGCTCGTTGTGATGATACGCGGCCTCCTGCGCTGCCGTCCCCCATTCGTGGACGAGGGGGGAGACGGTGAGGCCGAAAAGCACGGCCAAGCATAAGGCCGGGCGCGCCTTTTGGCGGACTGGACGCTTCAGCATATCGGTGCCGGAGCCATAGATTAGCATGCGGCGCATTAAAAGTCTAGCGGCCGTCCGTCAACAGAAAACCAATTCACCTGGCCCGCAAGAACGAAGCATTCAGCCGCCGTGGTGCAGGTGGATGGCCTTCATATCCGCCCCGTCCGGAACCGGGGTCGTGTCGAAGTCGTCCTGCGGCACGTGGCGGCCGTCCACTGTGACGGTGATGTGGCCGAAATCGTAGTTCATGGCCGCCAACGCGTCGGCCACGGTCATGCCATCCCGCCAGGTCACCGCGTTGCCGTTGACCTTGATCATCCGGACCATTCTACCAAAGGCGCGGGCCCGCTTTCCCTGCGGCGTCTGGGGATAAGATATAATCAGGGCATGGCTCCGAACGACGACACCATATTCCTCAAATCCTCGGTGGACGTGATGTCCTTCTTCAACGAGGACCAGCTGCGGCGCGTCACCCCGGACATCGTGCGCACCGTCTACCGCGCGGGGCAGACCGTGATCATGCGCGGCGAGGTGTCGAGCGGCTTCTACATCATAAAGAAGGGCCGGGCCTCGGCCGCCTACAAGACCGCCGGCGGCACGGTCAGCCAGGAGCTCAAGGCGGGGGATTTCTTCGGCGTGGTCACGCTCCTCCAGGACATGCCCTCGGACGCCTCCATCAAGGCCGTGGAGGACGACACGACCATCCTCACCATCCCGGCGGATTCCTTCCGCAAGCTCCTGGAGATGCAGCCCCTGCTCAAGAAGTCCCTGCTCGACAAGGCCGCGCAGGCCCGCAAGTCCCTGCAGCCGCCCCAGCCATAGCACCGCATCCCGGGGCCGGCGCGGGCCGGCTCCTCCCAGCGATCAGAGATGCTCAGTCAGCGGCGGAGAAAGGAATGGGCCTTCCGGGCGCTCGCGTTCCTCCTGGCCGTCCTCGTCGTCGAGACGGCCTCCCGGGCCGCGATCCGGGTCCTCGAGCCGGACGCTCCGCGCGGCGCCTCCTATCTTCCGGGATATGAGGAGTGCGCCGCCGCGAATCCCAACCTCGTCAAACTGTCGAAAGACAGCGGCTACCAGGGCTACCAGATCGCGCATCCGCTCTGGGGGTTCCAGGTCGCGCCTCCCGAATCCAACAACTACGGGTTCGAATCGAGGCATCCCTTCCCCTACAAGAAGGGGCCCAAGGAGTTCGTGATCGGGATCTTCGGAGGGTCGGTCGCGAACGGTTTCGCGGCGTCTTTGGACCGTGACCCGAGGCTGGCGGAGGAATTCCAGAGGACGCTGCGCCCCGGGAGCGGCTGGAGATTGGTCTTCCTGAACATGTCCGAGCCTGCGATGAAGCAGCCGCAGCAGTTCATGGTCGCGGCAAATTTCGCCGAGACCCTCGATTGCGCGATCACGCTCGACGGGTTCAACGATGTCCTCGGCCTGACCCACGTCGACCTGCCGGAGGAGTATCCCACCCTGACGGGCGGTCTTTATTTCCGGCCGCGGGATCGCGGTCTCGAGAGCCGCATCTACTCCTTGAGGTCGGCGCAGGCCAGGCTGCTCGGGCTCCCCCGCCGCTGGCCCCTGATCTCGCTCAGCTCCACTTACTATCTCGTCTTCAGCCGGCTGTTCCCCTATCTGGGGAACCGGGCCAGCCTGCTGGATTCGGAGCGCATCTATCGGTCCGCCCTCACCGTCGGCCGACTCAACTCCAGATCCCTGGAAGAGCGCCATGAGCGGCGCCGGACGCTCTGGGAGAAGTATTCCCGGCTGCAGACCCTCGTCTTGGCGTCATACGGGGTGCCGAACTTCCATTTCCTGCAGCCGTCCGCGCACCTGGAGGGCTCGAAGCCGTTCTCCGCGGACGAGGCGAAGATGCGGGCGGGGATCGGGGACCTGGCGCTCGCGGACAAAGGCTATCAGGACCTCGTCGCGGCCATGAGCAGGCTGTCAGGAAAGGGGAGGCTGGAGTATGACCTGACCCGGATATTCTCCGCGACGCGGGATACCGTCTATATCGACGGCCATTGCCATTTGAACGATCTGGGGAACCGGCTGATGGCTCGGGCCATGGCCGAGAAGATGCGGGAAGTCCTCCGGCGCAGGCTCCGGGAGGGGATGGTCCGGATGGGGATGCTGGACGAGGCGCCGCGGGACTGACTGGCCGGCAGCTAGATCATCCTGAAATTGTAGCTCTCCACCCGGCCTTCGACGCAGGCCTGGTGGCATCTCGAGGAGCGCCCTTCCAGCATGCTCTTCCTCAATGCCATCGCCCTGGCGTTGTTCCAGAGCAGTTCCGGCGTCTCGCTCTTCAGATTCCCGATATCCTCCTGGCAGTAGCAGTAGCTGCGGGTCCTGCCGTCCGAGAGGATGTACAGCTGCTGCCAGGGGGCCCGGCATCGGACCGTCGGCTTGCGTCCGTCCGCCGCGCCATCCGCGGACGGGGCAGCCGGAGGACTGAAGCGGTCCTGAAGGGATATCCCGCTCTTCTCCAGCTTCGCCCGCACTGAAGGCATGACCCCGTCCAGGTACTCCCGCGCCTCCGCGAAGGAGAGATGCTCTTGGCGGTAGAATCCGTCGCTGCACTGATACAATCCTGTCAGCACCATGGCCGAGAAGCCGTTCTCCGCCGCGAAATCCACGATGGCGGGCAGCTCCCGGTGATTGCCCTTCATGAGGACCACGTTCATGCTGAGCGACAGCTTCGGGTTGCGGCGCTCGCGGTACTCGCTGATCATCCGGACCTTCTCTGCCAGCTTGGCCCACGAGCTGCCCGGACGGTAGCGGCCGTGCAGCTCCGGACGCATGCTCTCGACCGGCAGCATGAGATCGAACTTCGCGGTCTCCGCGAACAGGTCCATCCAGCGCTCCGACAGGAACAGGCCGTTGGTCACCAGCGTCTGTCCCATGTGTCTGTGCTTCGCCGACTCCTTGATGAGGTCCTCGAACTCCGGATGGAGGCAGGCTTCTCCGCCCTGCCAGACCACGCGCTGGAGGTAGGGGAATAGCCCTTTGAGCTCCCGGCACACCTCGGGAGGGAGGTCCTCGTCGCCCATGTGCTCCGCATAGCAGAAGGGGCAGGCCATGTTGCAGCGGGCGGTCAGCATGACGTGCATGCCGCGGGGCTTCGAGTAGAGCCTCAGCGCGCCGTCCAGCATCTCGATCTCGTTGAGGGCCAGGTTGCTGTGGTGGAGGTCTCCCAGCCGGGACGCTTCGGACAGCAGGCGATAGAAGAGGGGCCGGGCGGTCACGGCGTCGCCGGATTCGGCGGCCTGCACCCCCTGCATGTACAGCGCCCGCAGCATCTGGGCGTCCGTCTCAGGTCTCATGCCGATGCTTCATGAGCAGCTCGATGGCCAGATTGGCTTCCATGTTGGCGGCGATGGCCACGCGCGCGGAGCACAGGCCCAGGGACATGTCGCTCTCGTTGTCCCCGCAGAACCAGATGAAGTCCCCGAGCCGAGTGACCTTCAGGGCCTCGTTGCCTCCGTAGCCGGCCAGACCGTTGCCGCAGACCACGTGCCGGCCCGGGAAGGCTTGGCACCAGGTCGCCACCAGCCATTTCTTCGCCTCGGCCTTGTCGAAGGCTTCGATGAGCAGGTCGGCCTCGCGGAAGACCCCGGCCAGGTTGGCGGGGCTCAGCTCCACGCTGTGCTCGTCGACGCGCAGGTCCGGGTTGATGGCCTTCAGGTTCCGGGCCAGGGTCGCGACCTTGGGCTTGCCGATGTCCGCGCGCGTGAACTGCTGGCGGTTGAGGTTGGACTCCTCGACCTTGTCGAAGTCCGCCAGGATGAGGCGGCCGATGCCGGCCCGGGTCAGGGCCAGGGCCGCGTTGGAGCCCAGGCCCCCGCAGCCCGCGATGCCCACGGAGCTGCGGCGCAAGACCTCGGTCATGCCCGGCACGTTGCGGTCGAAGATGGACATGGGCTACTCCTGATCGGCCTTGACGATGGCCACCAGCTCCGGCAGGTCTATGCCCAGCTCCTTGAGCCGGGATATCTTCGGCACGCCGTTCTTCGTCCAGCCGCGCTTGGCGTAGGTCGCCTGGGTCACCTTCCGGTATTGCTCCTCCCGGTAGGCCCGCGTGATCCGCATCTTCTCTTCCGTGCTCTTGCCCGTCGGGTCCACGCCGATGAGCGACTGCATCTGCTTGTCGTAGCGCTCGGCCCGCGACTCGTACTCTTCCTTGGTGACCGGACCCATGGCGCGGTAGGGGATGGCGTCGTGCGCTTCGACGGCCGTGCCCAGCATGCGGGCCATGACCCGCTGCAGGTTGTAGACCCGGGCGCTCTGGTCGAGCATCTTCCGCTCGTCGAGCGGGATGCCGGTCATGCCCTCGAAGAACTTGAAGTAGTTGCGCACGTGGCCCGGCACCTTGGACGGCTCCTTTTCCAAGTAGTTGTCCGCGGGCACGATGTCGTTCCAGCACAGCTTGCAAAGGCCCATGAGCCCGAACCAGGTCCGCCAGAGCGGGAAGTAGTGCAGGGCCTCGGCCTTAGCTTCGAAGGTCGGCATCGCGTTGTTGACCTGGTCCATGAAGATGAGCCAAGCCTCGTCGTGCTGGGGCCCCTTGATGGCCAGGCCGTAGCCGCCCTGCTGGGCCAGCGACTCTTTGGATATGTACTCGGAGAACTCCAGACCCTTGGCCTCCATGCCGATGTCGTCGAGGAACTTCTTGTCCGCGCCGTACTCGCGGACCCACTTCTCCTTGAGCCAGCGGATGCCCTGCCCGACGTCCACCCCGAACCCCTTGCCGCGGGCCATCTGATGCAGCAGTTCCAGCACCGCGCCGCCGGCGCCGAAGCGCAGCTTCAGCCCGCCGGTATGCTTCTCCGCGATCACGCCGGTTTCGAAGGCCTCCATGACGAAGGCGATGGTGGTGCCCACGGAGATGGTGTCCACCCCGTAGGTGTCGCAGTAGAAGTTGAACTCCGCCACGAAGTCGCCGTCGAAGCAGCCCATGTTGGAGACCGCGCCGCAGGTCTCGTACTCCGGCCCGTCCACGCAGACCGGCTGGCCCTGGTAGGGGCCGGTCTTGAGCTTGAAGCCGTCGATGGTCTTGGCGCAGGCCATGGAGCAGCCGTACCAGCAGCCGTCCGACATGCCCTGGGTGAAATACTTCTTGCGCAGGATGTCCGCCCCGATCTTGTGGGTGTCCGGGTGGGAGCCGAAGCGGTAGTTGTGCACGGGCAGCAGGTCGTAGCGGTCCATGACGTCCACGATGTTGGCCGTGCCCGTCTCGCGCATGCGGAACTGGGACCGGTCCAGGGAGGACATCTCGCCGCTGACCTTCATGCCCGCGTCGCGGATCATCTTCGGGTCGGCCGGCCGGTTGAGCTCGTCGACGATCTCGATGGCCCCGGTCGGGCAGATGTAGGCGCAGGAGGTGCAGCCGATGCAGGTCTTGTCCGGCGCGTTGAAGGGCATGGTTAGGTGCCGCCGGATGCCCCGGCCCGCGAAGTGCAGGACCTTCTCCAGGGCGAATTCCTTGCAGGCGCGCACGCAGTGCCCGCAGAGGATGCAGGCCTTCGGGTTCTCGTCGGTCAGGGCGCTTCGGAAGCGGCTGGAGGTCGCGCCGCAGAGCTTGGCCACCTCCTTGACCACGGGCACGTTGGGCCAGCGGCCCAGGTACATCTCGGCCACCAGCCGCCGGTGCTTCTGGACGGCGTCGCTGGCCGTGTGCACCTTGAGCTCGCCGCGCACCGGGAAGTTGCAGGAGGTGACCAGCTTGCGCCTGCCCTTCTGTTCGACTTCCACGACGCAGAGCCGGCAGACGCCGTAGGGCGTGAGCTCTTTGTGGGCGCAGAGCGTGGGCACCGAGACGCCGGCCTCGCGCAGGGCCGCCAGGAGGAAGGAGCCTTCCTTGGCCTCGGCAGGCTCGCCGTCGATGGTGAACGGGACCTTCTTGACCGCGGTCTTGACCGGCGCGCCCATGGCTAGCTCTCGCTCCGCAAAGACACCGCGTCGAAGTTGCAGACGTCCTTGCAGACCCCGCACTGGACGCATTTGGCCTGGTCCAGGGAGTGGGCTTTCTTGCGCTCCCCGGTGATGGCCTTGGTGGGGCAGTTCTTGGCGCAGAGCGTGCAGCCCGTGCACTTGTCCGTGATGTCGTAGCGCAGCAGGGCCTTGCAGACCAAAGCCGGGCACTTCTTCTGCCGGATGTGCTCCTCGTACTCGCGGCGGAAGTAGCGCAAGGTGCTCAGCACCGGGTTGCCCGCGGTGCCGCCGAGCTGGCAGAGGCTGGCCGCGTTGACCGTCTGCGCCACCTCCTCCAGGAACTCGATGTCGCCTGCCTTGCCCTGCCCGGCGCAGATGCGCTGGAGCGTCTCGTTCATGGCGTGCAGGCCCTCGCGGCAGGGGGTGCACTTGCCGCAGGACTCGTCGGTCAGGAAGTCCACGAAGTAGCGGGCCACGTCGACCATGCAGGTGCGGTCGTCCATCACGATCATGCCGCCGGAGCCCATCATGGAGCCCGCCTCGGTCAGGGAGTCGAAGTCCACCTTCATCTCCAGGCAGGAGGCCGGGATGCAGCCGCCCGAGGGGCCGCCGGTCTGCACGGCCTTGAACTTGCGGCCGTCAGGCACGCCGCCGCCGATATCCTCGATGATCTCGCGCAAGGTGATGCCCATGGGCACCTCGACGAGGCCTGTGTTCTTGATGCTGCCGACCAAGGAGAACACCTTGGTCCCGCTGGAGCCTTTCGTTCCCAAAGAGGAGAACCAATCGGCGCCTTTCTCGAAGATGATCGGGATGTTGGCCCAGGTCTCCACGTTGTTGAGGATGGTGGGCTTGTCTCGGTAGCCGTACTCCACGTTGTGCACGTACTTGGCGCGCGGCTCGCCCGCCTGGCCGGACATGGAGGCCATCAAGGCCGAGCTCTCGCCGCAGACGAAGGCGCCGGCGCCGCGGTGGATCTTGACGTCGAAGGAGAAATCCGAGCCCAGGATGCGCTGGCCCAGCAGGCCGTGCGTCCGGGCGTCGGCCAGGGCCTTGTTCAGCCGGACCAGGGCCAGCGGATACTCCTTGCGGATGTAGACGAAGCCTCCCCGGGAGCCCACGGCCCAGGCGCCGATGAGCATGCCTTCCAGCACCGAGTGCGGGTCGGTCTCGATGATGCTGCGGTCCATGAACGCGCCCGGGTCGCCCTCGTCCGCGTTGCAGACCACGTAGATGGGCTCGCCGCGCTTGATCGCGGCCTTCTTTCCCGCTTCCCACTTCACGCCCGTGGGGAAGCCTCCGCCGCCGCGGCCGCGCAATCCCGACGCGATCACGTCATTGATGACCTTCTCCTGCGCCGCGGCCTGGTCCTTCTCGGCCAGGAGCCTGCGCAAGGACTGATAGCCGCCGCGCGCGATGTAGTGCTCCACGTTCTCGGGGTCGATGAGGCCCTTGTTGCGCAGGGCCACGAGCTGCTGCTTGTTGAAGAAGCCCATGTCGGCCATCTTGGGCTGGACTTGGCCCGTGGAGGGGTCCTTGTAGAGCAGGCGTTCCACGACCTTGCCGCCCACCAGGTGCTCGGAGACGATGGCCGCCACGTCGGCCTCCTTGACCTTGTGGTAGAACACGCCTTCGGGCTGGACCACGATGATGGGGCCGGCCGCGCAGAAGCCGTTGCAGCCGGTGCCCACGACCAGGAAGCGGTCGTCGAGTTTCCGGGCCTTGAGCTCGGCCTTGAGGCTGTCGCGGATGCTGAAGCCCTTGGCCGAGACGCAGCCCGTGCCGGTACAGACCATGAGCATGGCCTGGTAGCGCTTGAAGTCCTTGTTGACCCGGGCGGCGATGGCGTCGAGCTTATCCACGGCGGGCTCCCTCCGCGCGGATGATCCTGGGCGCGTCCTTGGTCTGCAGGTTGCCGTATATCTCCTCGCCCACCTTGGCCACCGGCGCCAGGCTGCAGCAGCCTAGGCAGGCCACCGCCTCCAAGGTGAACTTGCCGTCCTTGGTGGTCCCGCCCTGCTTGATGCCCAGGGCGCGCTCGAAGGCGGAAACGATCTGGGCCGCGCCCTTGACGTGGCAGGCCGTGCCCACGCAGACCTGGATGACCTTCTCCCCGCGCGGGGTCAGGCTGAAGGCCTTGTAGAAGGTGGCGATGTGATAGAGCTGGCCGCGCGAGACTCCCGTCTCCAGGGACAGCGCGTCGATGGCGGCCTGGGAGATGTGGCGGTCCTGGTCCTGGAGGTCCTGCAGCATCTCGATGACGTAATCGGGGTCCTGGCCCCACTTCTCTGCGATCTTGCGGACCGAGGCCTTCATGTCCTGGGAGCAGGCGCAGGCCCCGCCGGCGGGGCGCATGGCCACCTTGCTTTCGGCCACGCGCCAGGTGGGCGCGAGGGGCTTGCCCCGGATGACCAGGGCCTTGAGCCGCTTGTTGCGGAACACCGTGCCGATGCCGCCGCGGCCGGCCTGCTTGAGCCGGGCGACCTTGCGGCGCCAGTCGTAAAAGGAGAAGTTGAGCACTCCCAGGCGGGTGTGCTCCGCGGCGCGGCCCGCGCAGACCACCGCCACGTTGCGCTTGTCGAGCTCGTCGAGCGCGTACATCTCGGTGAACTCCTCCGCGGCGAGGTGGGAGTCCGCGCTCTCCAAAGGCGCTTCCTCTATCGTGATGCGGTTCTCCTTCGCGTCGATGAAGATGAGGACGTCCTGGGAGGCTTTTCCCGTGATGGCCAGGGCGTCGAAGCCAGCGAACTTCATGTAGGGGCCGAAGTAGCCGCCCACGTTGCAGTCCATGATGTTGCGCGTGGTGGGCGAGATGGAGGTGACCAAGGTCTTGCCCGAGCCGGGGAAGGACATGGTGCCGCCCAGGGGGCCGGAGGACATGCAGATGGGGTTGTTCGGGCTGTCCCACTTGGTGTCCTTGTCGATCTCCTGGAACATGAGCCAGAGGTCGAAGCCCTTGCCGCCTATCCAGAGGTCCTTCATCTGCTGGGTCACGGGCCGGACCTCGATCCTGTTGGCCGAGATGTCGATGCGCAGGCTGCGGTTGGCGTAGCCTCTTTCGAGCTCAGCGGGCTCGTAGCGGAACTCGGCCAGGACCTTGTGCGCCCGGCGCATCTTGGCAACGGTGTCGGGGGTGGGATGGGACATGGAGCCTCCGGACGATGAAAAGGCCTACGCTATCTTAGCTTTTTTCCTAGAATATGAGAGATGCCCGCACCGCCCTCTCCGGAAGAGATCCGCCGCTGCCAGGAGGTCCTTGAGGCCATCGTGGCCGACCGGGCCCTGCTGGCCGGAGTGCCCGAGGAGGCCCGCATCGCCCTGCTCAAGGCCGCGGGCCGGGCCTGCCACCCGACCCGGCGCGAGGTCATCCGATTCTCCAAGGAGCTGCGCGTCAAGGAGCGGCAGGCGGCCGAGGCCTCTGACCGGCGGGTTCGCGGCGCCGCGGCCATCCGCAAGGCCCGTCAGTCCCCGGTCTACGTGGCGCCGCCCAAGGTCGAAGGCGGCGGGCCCGCCCGCGGGCCGGAACTGGCCCGGCCGCGCTACTGCTACGTGTGCAAGGGCGAGTACCGGCACCTGCACTTCTTCTACGACTCCATGTGCCCGACCTGCGGGGACTTCAACTACAAGAAACGCCACCAGAGCGCCGACCTCGAGGGCCGCGCCGCGCTGATCACCGGCGCGCGTCTGAAGATCGGCTATCAGGCCGCGCTCATGCTGCTGCGCGCCGGGGCCCGGGTCATCGCCACCACCCGCTTCCCGCACGACGCGGCCCTGCGCTACAGCCGCGAGCCGGACTACGCGGTCTGGGGGCAGCGCCTGCTCATCCACGGTCTGGACCTGCGCCATTCCCCGAGCGTGGACATCTTCTGCCGCTATCTCGACTCCACCCAGGACCGCCTCGACTTCCTCATCAACAACGCGGCCCAGACCGTGCGCCGGCCCCCGGCCTTCTACGCGCACCTGCTGGAGGGCGAGTCCTCCGCGGCGGCCCTGCCCGCCGAGGCCCTGCCCCTGCTGGCCGGCCACGAGAGGCTGCTGGGCACGCTGGCCGCCTCCGTGGGCCGCCCCTCCCAGGCCGGACGCGTGGACGCCACGGGCCTGACCCTGTGGCACGCGGGAGCGCCAGGCCTGGGACTGCGCGAGTCGGCCCGGCTCTCCCAGATCAAGTACACTTACGACGAGACGGATCTGGCCGCCGGCGCCTTCCCCACGGGCAGGCTCGACGCGGACCTGCAGCAGCTCGACCTGCGCGCCAAGAACTCCTGGCGCCTGTCTTTGGCCGAGGTTCCCACGGCCGAGATGCTGGAGCTGCAGCTCATCAACTCGGTGGCGCCCTTCATCCTGTGCAGCAAGCTCAAGGGCCTGATGCTGCGCCACAAGAACCGGGACAAGCACATCGTCAACGTATCGGCCATGGAGGGCAACTTCTCTCGCGGCACCAAGACCGACAAGCACCCGCACACCAACATGGCCAAGGCCGCGCTCAACATGCTGACTTTGACCTCGTCAGCCGACTACGCCAAGGACGGGATCCACATGAACGCGGTGGACACGGGCTGGGTGACCGACGAGGACCCGGCGCACCACTCCGCGCGCAAGCAGGCGGAACACGACTTCCAGCCGCCCCTGGACATCGTCGACGGAGCGGCGCGCGTGGTGGACCCCATCTTCTCCGGCTACATCACCGGGGAGCACGTCTGGGGCAAGTTCCTCAAGGACTACGCCCCCACGACCTGGTAGAAATTCGGAACACAATACCCATTTAAATCAGTATTGTGTCCCGAATTTAAACGCCCGCCACCCGCGCCCGCTGTCCCCCCAGATACGAAGAGACGGCTGGCCTGGTTCTCGGGTGAGCTGGTCTCTTCCGTTTCATCAAGACAGAGGCAGTGAGACCGTGAACACCGAGCCTTTGCCCGGCTCGCTGGAGACCGTGATGGCGCCTTCGTGGCGGCGCACGATCTGGTGCACCAGGGCCAGCCCCAGGCCCGTGCCGCGGCCGGGCTCCTTGGTGGTGAAGAAAGGCTCGAAGATGCGCTCACGCAGTTCCGGGGCGATGCCGGGCCCGGTGTCCTCCACCTCGATGAGTGCCCGGCCGTCCCGGGACCGCGTACGCACCGTGAGCCGCCCGCCCGCCGCCAGCGCGTCGAGGGCGTTGCTGCAGAGGTTGACCACGACCTGCTGGATCTGGCTGCGGTCGGCGCGCACCTTGGCGCGCAGGGTCAGTTCGGAGGTCAAGGACACGGACTTGAGCCGGGCCTGGGCCGCGACCATGCCCAGCACCCCGGCCACCACCTCGTCGAGGACGACGTCCTCCAGGCGCGGCCCGTCCTGGCGCGAGAAGGCCAGCAGGTCCTGCACGAGCCGGCGGCAGCGCCGGGCCTCCTCCTCGATGGCGGCCAGGGGTTCGGCCAGGGGGCCTTCGCCCTTGAGGCGCAGGGCCGCGGCCTGGGCGAAGCCCAGGATGCTGCCCAGGGGGTTGTTGATCTCGTGCGCGATGCCCGCGGCGAGCTGGCCGACCAAGGAGAGCTTCTCGGACTGGGCCAGCTTGGCCTCCTTGTGCCGCAGCCGGGCGACCAGGCGCCGGGTCAGGGCCCAGAGCAGGAGCAGGGCCGCGGCCACGAGCAGGCCGGAGAGGGCCAGGACACGGCGGCCGATGTCGCGCTCCGCGTCGAGCACGCGGGCCAGGGGGAAGCGCAGGACCAGGGCCCCCAGAGGCAGGCCGGCCGCGGAGCGCACGGGCACGGCGTATTCCAGGACGCGTCCTTCCTCGGCGTCGCGTTCGCGGGAAAAGGGTGCCTCGGCGGGCTCCAGGAGCTGGCGCAGTCCGCTCTCCAGCGGCGGCTGGGGACTGGGGTCCGTGTGGCCGGAGGGCTCGCCGCGGGGGCCGTAGGCCGCAGCGTAGGCGGCGTGGAAGCCCTGCAGGCAGCCGGCGACGTAGGCCTGCAGGGCGCGGCGGTCCTTGGCGGGCAGGCCGATGCGCAGGGAGCGCACGGCCTCGGTTACGCCGGCGGCGGCGGCGGACTCGATCTCACCGACGAGGACTGCGTGGACGGCCTTGCCCGCCGAGGCGCTGACCGCCCATGAGAGGGGCAGGGCCACGGCGCAGAAGGCGGCCAGGAGCTGGGCGTCGAGCCTCAAGCGGGGCGCTGGCGGCCGCGGGCCACGGCCTTCTCCAGGACGGCCAGCAGGTCCTTGAGCTCGTAGGGTTTGGCGATGTAGTTGAAGGCGCCCGACTTCATGGAGGAGAGCGCGGTCTTGGGCGAGGCGTAGCCGGTGGCCATGACGACCTCCAGGCCGGGGCAGCGGGCCTTGAGGGCCTTGAGAGTCTCCACGCCGTCGAGGCCGGGCATCATGATGTCGCAGATGGCCACGTCGAAACGCTCCTTCTGCGCCGCAGCCAGGGCGGCCTCGCCGCTCTCCACGGCTGTGACCGCATAGCCCTGGTCCTGGAGGGAGAAGACCAGCATGTTGCGCTGGTTCTTGTCGTCGTCTATGACCAGGACCGAGGCGGGCTTCTTCGGGCTTGCCGGCATGTCTATGACAGTATAGTCCCGCCGACCGTCCCTGTCAATGGCGCATATCGCCGAAGGTAACTCTCGAGACTGAGGACTAAGCGGGGAGGGCGAGGACGTCCCGGTAGGCGGCTTTGTAGCCGGTGAGCATGGCCGGGACCGTGAAATCCGCGGCGACGCGGGCCCGGGCCGCCGCTCCCAGGCG
>JACRDS010000146.1 GCA_016212825.1 Elusimicrobiota bacterium
ATCCCCGGGGAGATCTCCTTCGACTTCCCCAAGGACTGGCACCTCACCGACGGCTGGAAGGACGAGCCTCCCACGGTCTACGTCGTCTACGACGAGGGGGTCGCCGGCAAGCAGGTGACCATGACGATCACCGCTTCGGAGCCCGGGCAGCCCGGCTACCAGAGCCTGGAACTGGCCATCCTGAAGGAGAAGGAATGGCAGGGCGCCCTGCCGGAGAAGGCGGAGGCCCGGGTGGCGGGCCTGCGCGCCAGGTTCGTCGGCGTGCCGGGCTCGAGCCGCAGCGCCTACCTCGACCGGGGCGGCGGCCGCTATCTCACCTTGAACTACAGCGCCCCGGCCGAGCTCTACGACGAACTGCTCCCCGCCTTCCAGCGCCTGCTCAAGTCCCTGCGTCTGCCGCCCGCCCGCTGAAAAGACGAGCCGCCGCTCCGGCCCGACTGACCGGAGCCGCGGCTCTCCCTGCGCAACGGCGCTCTAGCTGTGCTTCTCGGCCTCGGCGTAGGCCTGCTTGCCGGCCTTGAGCGCGGCCGTGATGGCGTCCTTCTTGTGCAGGCTCTCTTCCTTCACCTTGCTCAGGAGATCGCCGCCCTCCTGCTTCACCCGCGACAGGAGTTCTCCCCCCTCTCCCTTCACCCGGGCCAGGAGCTCACCGCCTTCCTCGCGCTTCTCCTTGAGCCAGTCCCCGAGCTGCTCGCGGGTCTCCCTGCCGGCCTTGGGCGCGAAAAGGACTCCCAGACCCGCGCCGATGGCGGCGCAGATCATGAAGAATATCAGGCTCGACCCTCTGTCTTCGCTGGACATATGCACTCCTCCCCGAAATCGCACGGCGTGACGTCTTGTTCCGCTCTGTTATAACAGGTTGGCAGAAGGCTGTCAAGAGGAGGTCAAGAGGCGGGCGGCGCCTTCCGGAGGCGGAGGTCCTTCTCGGCCAGGGCGCGCTGCCAGGCCGCGCGCTCGACCTCGTGGCGCTCGCGAGCCAGGCCCAGTTCGTGGGCGAGCTCGGCGCGGACCCGGGCGAGCTCCGCGGCCGCGCGCTCGGCTTCCAGGCGCAGGGTCCGCTCGTAGTCCGCCTTGAGCCGGTCCAGGGTCTCGGCGTGGCGCTGGCGCGCCGCGGCCTCCTGCGCGGTCCAGGACTCCCGGAGCTCGCGCTCGCGGCGCTCGGCGCCGGCCTGCAGGGCCGACTCGCGCTGCAGGGCCTCGCTCTCGGCCTGGCGCAGGCGCGCCTCGGCTCCGGCGCGCTGCCCTTCCAGCTCCCGGTGGAAGGCGCGGCGGGACTCCTCCTGGGCCGCCTCGTCGTTGCGCTCCCGCCGGCGCCGGTCCAGGGATTCCGCGGCCGCGGCCGCCATCTGGCGGAAGGAGTCCTCGGCCGTGGCCTCCTTCTGGCGGAAGTCCGCCGCCAGCGCGGCGGCGCGCTCAGCCAGGGCCTTCTGCAGCGCGGCCTCCAGCTCGCGCAGGCGGCTCTCGCGCTGTGCGTGGGCCGCGTCGAGCTCCGCGGCCTTGCGGGCCGTGAAATCGTCAGCTTCCCGCACGCGCTGGGCGTCCTTGCGCGCGGCCTCCTCCAGGAGGGCCGCCTGGCGGTGGCGGAACTCGGACTCCAGCTTCTCGCGCTGCACGTCGAGCTCGCGCCGGCCGGCCTCGTGCTCGGCCTCCAGCCCGCGGGCGCGCGCCGCCGCGGCCGCCTGCAGGGCCTCCTTCTCGCGGGCCAGCTCGTCCTCGAACTTCCGGAGGAACCGGGCCTCCTTGTCGGCCCAGCCGTCGAGCAGGCGGCGTTCGTTCTCCGCGTAGCGGGCCTCGGCCTCGCCGCACTTGCGCTGGAACTCGGCCTCGAGCTCCTGGCGGCGGGCGGCGAGCGCCGCCTCCGCCTCCTTCGTGCGGTCGGCCAGGGACTTGGCCTTCTCCTCGAACTGGGCGTCGATGGTGCGGTCGAGCCGTTCCCGGGCCGCCTTGGTCCGGGCCCAGAGCCCGTTCTCGAGCTCGGCCCAGTGGGACTGCAGGTCGGACTCGCGCTTGGCGGACTGTTCGGCCAAGCGGGCCTCTCTCGCTTGGTAGTCCCGCCGCAGGGCCTCCTCGGCCCGGAGCAGCCGGGACTCCATCTCCCGGGAGGAGAGGTCGGCCGCCTTCTTGAGCTCCGCGGCCTGCTCGCGCAGGGAGGCGATCTCCTTGTCCTTGTCCGCGATCTCGACCTCGCGGCTCTTGAGGGAGGCGGCGATCTCGCGGTCGCGCTGCTGGCGCAGCGACTCCAGCAGGGAGGCGTCGTGCTCCACGCTGCGCGCGAGTTCCTCCTTCTCGCGGCGGGCCTTGAGGAGTTCCGCCTCGCGGGAGTCCAGGGCCTTCTTGAGCCGGTCCAGGGCCTGCGCCTGGGCCTCGCCTTTCTCCCGGAAGCTGCGTCCCATCTGCTGGAGCTCGGCGTGCAGGCGCGCCAGCTCGGTCTCCATGAGGCTGCGGCTTTCCTCGATCCGGGCCCGCTCCTCGGCCCGGACCTCGAGGCGCACGGCGTCGCGCCAGCGGGCCTCGCCCGCCGTCCGCTCCGCGCGCTCCTTCTCCCACTCCGCGGCCTGCTTGTGCCAGCCGTTGATCTGCTCGGCGAGCTCGGCGACCTTGGCCTCGATGAGCTTGCGCTTGGCGGCCTCGTCCTGGACGTCGGCCTTGGCCTGGGCGTTGACGTCCTGCAGGTCGCGGATCGTGGCCAGGGCGCCGCGGATGGCCAGACGCGCGGCGTCGAGGCTGTTGATCTCCCGGAGCGCTTCCTCGTCCCACTGGTTCATGGGTCAGAGGAGAATATAGCCTGAGGATATTGCGGAAACATTGCCCTAGTTGCCTTGGAGCGGCTTAAATGCATAGAATAGCTCACCATGAATGGGAGGCGCCTGTGAAACCAGAAGCGGCTTCGCAGAAGTTCGACGTCGTGCGTCTGGCCGAGGGCTTGTTCAAGGTCAAGCTCAACCAGGGCCGGGGCCTCTTCAAGATCGGGGTGGAGAAGAAGCCCGGCGAGGCCAACTCCTTCTTCCTCGAGGTCAACGGCTCCCGCAAGTTCGAGATCGGCAACGACTGCGACACCTGCCACTTCTGGTTCAAGTGCCTGCACGAGCCGCGCCTCTCCCGCAAGGTCGCCAACCTGCCCAAGGCCTTCCAGATCCCGCGCCCTCTCGACGAAGGCCTGGTCCAGGAGCTGGGTCCCATCCTGGAGCTCCAGGAGAAGGGCGAGTTCGACGTCTTCGAGACCTCGGTCAGCCTCACCGGCCCTTACGACAGCGAGGACGAGGGCTCCTACTTCTTCAACAGCGAGTTCATGGACCTCTGGGACATCTCCGACCCGCGCGAGGAGGGCCTGCTCTCGGGCTGGGAGCACTACGAGTGCCAGCGGCCGCGCGTCTTCCGGCACGGCGACTCCAACGTCGTGGAGAGCCAGTACGACTTCATCGTGCCGCTGGTCCCCCGGGGCCTGCTCAAGGACGAGAACGTCAAGGTCTACCAGTCCATGATCGCCAACGGGGACCGGCCCCGCGTGCTGGTGCTGGGCCTCTACCAGCGCGGCATCCCGGAGACCGTGCGGCGCGGGCGCAGCAAGGCCCTGCACAGCTTCTTCGCCGGGTTCGTGCTCGACGGCCACCACAAGCTGGCCGCCTACCGCCGCGCCGGGGTGCCGGCCAAGTTCCTGGTGGTGCTCTCCCACAAGGCCAGCAAGTACTTCCTCCTGCGCGAGGAGGGCGTCTCCCCCAAGCCGAAGTTCGAGGAGCGCCTGGCCGTCCTCGCCGCCCCCACGGCTTCCTGAGGAAGCCATTGCATTCCTCCGGGATCCGGCTATACTTAGGAGGGCCGCCCCTGGGTCCTAAGGCCCAGGTCGGACGTGGGCCCTAGGACACTGAGCAGCTGGGCCCATAGGCGTTAAAATCCAGGTATGCCGAGAGCCAAAGGTCCCAGGTCAGCGTCCATCTCCGCCTGGCTCCTGGTCTGGGCCCTGGGCCTGTGCGCCGCCGGCTCCTCCGCCGCGGCCGAGGAGCCGGTCCTCCCCGCGTCCGGAGCCCTGAGCTCCTTCGTCGCCCTGCAGGCCCGCTACGACCTCAAGGGCCTCGGCGGGGACATCGTCCTGCACCTCAGCGGCAAGAAGCCGGGCTCCCTGGCCCAGCTCAACGGCCGCCTGCGCGAGATCGAGGCGCGCCTCTCCTCCGGCTCCACCCTGGAGACGGAGGCCGCGGAGATCCGGACCGAGGTGGCCCGCCTGGCGGACCTCATCAACAACGCCGCCATCCTGGCCACCGACGCCAGCGGCGCGGTCACCCCGAAGGTCCAGGCCCTGGTCCAGAACGTGACCGGCGCCTCCCGCGGCGGCGGCGTGGAGACCGTGGCCGCGCTCATGGCCGGTCTGCGCGAGGTGGCGGCCAGGCCGGAGGAGGCGGGCCGCATCTTCGACAACCTCAGCCGCCAATTGGGCGATCCCAAGCTCTCCGCCGCGCTCAAGACCTTCGGCTCCGGCTCCGGCCGCGACGCGGTGCTGGCCGCCGTCACCGGCCAGGCCGTCCCCATCGAGTTCACCGACCCGGACCTCGTCAAGAAGGTCACGGACCTCAAGGGCGAGATGGTCCCCGTCCCCCTGTCCCCGGACCAGCCCTGGGGCCCCAAGCCCGACGTCCGGGCCGCGGCGGACGCCGCCGCCAACCCGTTCCTCAGCCTCATGCCCGACGCCCGGGAGCGGCGCTTCGCCTCGGACCGCGCCTCCCAGCGCGAGGAGCTCCTGGCCCAGGGCCGCGAGGCCCTGCGCGCCAGCGGCATCCCCTCCGAGTCTTTCGCGGACTTGGCCGCGGTGGTGGCGCGGCTCGCGGAAGTCCAGCAGGCCGTCCTCAGGCAGTTGGGCATCTCGGGTCCGTCCGCGGACTTCGACGAGGAGCAGAGGCGGCTGGAGGCCATCGCCAAGGTCAACCGCCCCCTGGCCCTCTATATGGTCGCCCTGTCGCGCTACCGCGTCCTCATCCAGAGCGCGCTCCTGGCCGACGCGGTGCCGCAGGGCGCCGCCCTGGAGGCCTGGGAGC
The DNA here is from genome assembly GCA_016212825.1 of Elusimicrobiota bacterium. Lineage (GTDB taxonomy): Bacteria > Elusimicrobiota > Elusimicrobia > UBA1565 > UBA9628 > UBA9628. The sequence goes on from JACRDS010000146.1 coordinate 5,028, forward strand.
TGGGCCAGCCGGAGTCCGCCTCAGCGGGCGCCTCCATCACTTTCCAGGTGGAGCGCGAGAACGGGCAGGTCTACACCGGCTTCCTCTACACCTATGCGGACGGCACCTCCCGCTTCCAGGGCCAGAGCCGCGAGGGCAACACGGGCCTGATGGTCGTGCGCACGCCCAAGACCGGCAAGACCGCCCGCACCGTGGTGACTTTCGACGACAAGCGCGAGGCTTCGGGAGCGCACACCCGCGTCATCGACGAGAAGACCGGCCGCATGGTGCGCGAGGAGATCGCGGACATCGCGCGCAAGCTGACCACGGTGCGCACCTGGGACGACAGCGGCACCCTGACCCAGGAGATCAAGGAGAACGACGGCCGGCGCTCCCTCCGCGATATCAACGCGGGCTTCCTCCTGGAGGCGGGCAAGGACAAGTCGGCCAAGATCACGGCCCTGCCCGCGGCCCCGGGCAAGGACAAGCCCGGCTTCAAATACCAGTACGGCACTCTCAACGACGACGGCTCCATCACCATCACGCGCGTCGAACTGGAGAACGGCACCAGCCTCGTCATCCTCGGACAGGGCATCACCAAGATCGTGGCCCCGGACGGCCAGGTCTCCGGCTACGAGGTGGACCTCGTCGAGTACGCCAAGGGCCCGCGCGGCGAGGCCCGCACCGCAGCCAGCCGCAGGCTCGCCCGCGCCATCGCCCAGGCCCTGGGCCTCTCCGGCGGCGACCCCGAGACCGTCCCCCTGGCCAACTTCCTGCGCGACCTCGACGAGTACGCGCCCAACGAGGGCTACCAGCGCGTGCACATGAGCATCGACCGCAACAACCCGGTCAAGGCGTGGACCTTCCGGCTGGTCTACGACCGCCGGGACGGCACCAGGAAGGTCATCGCCGGCCAGCTCGCCGACGGCTCCGCTTTCCAGGGCAAGTCCTCCCGCAGTCTCGTCATCACCGGCGCCATCGAGGTGCGCGGCGACGGCAGCATGACCCAGGACCGGCCCGGCTACTGGCGCGAGTACTCCAGCGCCGAGACCCGGCTGGAGTGGTCCTCCAAGACCCGCGACGTGGACAAAGGGTGGGGCCCCTGGGCGCACACCGATACCTTCCGGGACGTGTTCCTCAAGCAGCAGGTCTACGTCTCGGGCACCTGGCGAGAGCAGGGCCAGGAGCTCAAGAAGACCCTGACCGACAAGGTCGGCAAGACCTGGTTCGGGGACGCGAGCGATTCCATCATGCACACGAAGTACCTGGGCGACGCCCTGGACTTCTGCGGCAAGGTGGGCAAGACCCTCTACACCGGCATCGTGGCCGCCCCGCAGGTGTTCATCGGCGCGGCCACGGGCTCGGACGCCATGAGCCTCGAGGTGGGCGGCAGCTACGCCAAGAACCCCCTCATGCGGGCGCTGATCGACGACCAGGGCTATCTCGACCGCCTCACCCCCGGAGCCCGCGAGAAGCTCTACGCCAAGGTGCGCGAGGAGCGGCGCAAGGCCATCGAGAGCCAGCCCTATCCCGTCCCGGCCGCGGTCGCCGAGCAGGCCGTCAACGCGCCCATCACCGCCAAGGAGGCGGTGGGCGTCATGGGCGAGAGCTACGGCGCCAGCAGCTACGGTCCGCGCCTCATCCATGCCGGATACCAGACCGACGGCTGGACGGGCAAGCTGCTCGTCGGCGCGGGCGTGATCACCGGCGCCTTCGAGAGCATCGCGGAGAGCATGCTCAACCCCCTGGTCCTGGCCACCTTCGGCCTGGGCCAGGCCGTGGCCGCCCTCAACGCGGCCAAGGGCATCGCCCAGGCCGGGCTGGCCGTGCGCACCGCCATCGGCGCCCTGACCATCACCCATAAGATCGTCACCGGCCTGATGGTGACCACCTTCCTGCTCAACGCGGCCGACGACATCGGCAAGACCGTGGAGGCCACGGCCGCGGGCAAGTTCGACGAGGCCTACTGGAACCAGATGAGCTCCACGGGCTCCGACCTGCTCTTCATGGGGCTCATGTACAAGGGCTGGCGCGACCAGCGCCGGCAGATGCGCGAGCTCAAGCTCGCGGAACAGAAGGGCGTCCAACTCGACGCCCTGGAGGAGAAGCTCAAGACCAGCCCGGCCGAGGCGGATCCCAAGACCGCGAAGGCCGCGGCCGACCTGAAGGCCGCGGAGGTCGCGGGCGCGGACGGCAAAGCCCCGCAGACGGGCAAGGGCGGGACCCGGCCCCTGTCGATCGAAGACAGCTACTCGACCCCTGAGCGCGTCGGCGCCGGCTCCGGGCTCGGTCAGAGGCTGTCGAGCTTCATCAAGGAGAAGCTGAGCCTGGGACAGGCGCAGGGTTCCCTGGATAAGGCCAAGGTGGAGGCCAAGGTCCTCAACGAATCCGCGCAGGCCAAGGTCCAGGCCGCGGGGCTGGAGAGCGGCCAGGGCAAGGCGAATTTCAGGATGACGGCCAACGAGGGCGGCGCCGCTCCCCGCCTGCTGGGACCGGACGGCAAGCCCCTGCTTGCCCAGGGCGAGGTCCGCGCCCCCAACGCCCGCGTGCTGGGCCCCGACGGCAAGCCCGCGGGCGTCGCGGCGGAGCCGGTCAAGGTGACCTTGCTCGACGCCAACGGCAAGCCCATCGGCGGGGCGCCGGCGCAGAAGGCGGCTCTGGTGGACGCCCAGGGCCGGCCTCTGAGCGAGGGGAAGACGAAGGCCGGGACGGCCAAGGCCGGGCCGGAGACGACCAAGGTCTCTTTCGTGGAGGAGCCCGCGGCCAAGGGCGGGACGCCCAGGCTGCTCGGTCCGGACGGCAAGCCCCTGCTGGCCCAGGGCGAGGTGCGCAATCCCAACGCCCGCATCCTGGGCCCGGACGGCAGGCCGCTGGGCGCCCCGGAGCCGGTCAAGGTGACCCTGCTCGACGCCAACGGCCGGCCCCTGAAGGCTGCTCCGGAGGCCAAGACGTCCGTCAAGGCCGTGGCCGAGGAGCCCTCGCCGTCCAAGGCCAAGACCAACGCTCCCGCCGGGGCCAAGCCGACCTTCTGGCAGGAGTTCAAGAGCCAGCTCTCCCAGCGCTTCAGCCATCCGCCCACCATCGGCCAACTGGCGCGCTCCGGCAGCCTGCTGCCCTGGAAGGACATCAATCCCATGTCCCATCCGCTGGACCAGCCCAAGCGCCTGCCCGAGCCTCCGGACCTGCGCACCCCCCCCGAACTCGAGGACGGCAAAGGCCCCCGGGTGGAGGAGGAGCGCAAGCCCGAGGAGGAGCGCGAGCTCAAGGCGCCCGAAGACGGACAGCAACGCCAGCCCGAGGAGCCGCCTACCATCCCGACCAACAGCATACCGGAGGATGCTCCCCGGCTCGGAGCAGGCCAGCGGCCGCCCGACACCGACTTAGCGCTTCCCCGGGACCGCTCGTCCTCGGGGTCGGACGGCCGGTCCAAGAACAGCTCGGACGGTGACAAGGACCGTGGCGGAGTCAAGACGGGCAGCGTGGGCGGAGGCGGCGGTGGCGGCGGAGGCGGTGGCGGTGGCGGTGGAAGGAACTCCTCGGAGAGCGACCTTCCCAAGGCTGCGGGCGGCGGCCTGGGCCCGGTGAGCCCGGAGGTTCCGGCCGGCTTGAGCACCAAGGCCGCGGCGGACCCGGTCGCGGTGCGCCCCAAGCCCCTCATGACCCCGCGCGAAGCGCCGAAGATGGAGGGCGGCCACAGCGCCTCCACGTCGCTGGCCAGGAAATTCGACGGGGCGGTGGAGCGGCCCCATATCGAGGGGAAGAAGAAGGACACCCCGGTCATGGAGACCGCGATCTCCGGGAAGCCGGGCGCCGGGGCCGACTGGTCCGGCATGCCCAGGCTTTCCGAACGGTCGGCGCCGCAGAGACCCGAAGCTCCCGAGGGAGGGTCTCCTCTTGCCGATGAGGCGCGCGGCCGCGGCGCGTCCGTGACGCCGCACGGTCAGGCCGCCTACACGACCGCGACGGCCAAGCCGGCCGCGGAGGACTACTCCTACACCTACCTCGCCCCGGCCCGCCACTCCTACGAGTTCCCCAACGAGAAGCCTCCGCGCCCCGGCGATACGGCCGGCCGGATGATGCTGGACTACGGGCTGCGGCTCTCCGCCGCCGGAGCCGTGGGCTACCTGCTGCTCTACTCCAACCTTCCCTACATCCTGGGCCTCTCCCGCAGGAGGCGGCGGGAATAATGTAGAATCTCCTTGGCCGCGGGAGCGCGCGGCCGACGATGATCTCCCGTTGTCCGAGCTGCGGCGCCCAGGTCGCCGATGACGCCCAGCAGTGTCCGCACTGCTACTGGGACTTCGAGAAGTTCAGGCGCATCCCCCCGGCGGGGGCGCCTCCCGCCGCGGCCCCGTCTCCCTCCGCCAAGCCTCCGGCGCAGCAGGGACCGAACCCGGTCCCGGAGCCTGAGCTCATCCTGCCTCCGGCTCCGCAACCGGCCCCCGAGCCGGCGCCGCCCCCGCCCCCGCGCCTGCCCGCCTTCCCGGCCAAGCCGACCTCGGGCGCGCCTGCCCAGGCCGAGGGCGGGGGCCTCGCCCTGCCGCAGTTCGGCAAACTCGACCATGTCCAGCCCCTGGGCCCTGTGTCCGCCGCGCCCTCGGCGTTCCCTCCCGCTCCGGCTGCGAAAGCGCCCCCCCCGCCGCCGCGCGCGGCCGCTCCGGTCCCGCCGCCGATCCCGAAAGCGCCCGCCTCGCCGGTCAAGCCGCCGCCCAAGCCCGCGCCGGCGTCGGCGCCGGCCAAGGAACCGGCCGCCGCGAAGTCGCCTCCCCCGCCCTTGACCATGGTGCATTCCGGCGGAGGCTGGGGCAGCGCTCCGGCCCCGAAGCCGGCCCCGAGGCCGGTCTCGAAGCCGGCGCCGGGGCAGCCGGCCCAACCCAAGCCCGCGGCCCAGAGCGCGCCCCTGGTCAACCGGGCCACGGCGGGCGTGGTCCTGGCGGGCATCGCCTTCGTCGTCATCACGCATTTCGCGCTGCGCCCGAGCGTCAAGGAGGGCGGCGCGTCGGGAACATCCCCGGTCTTCGCCAAGGACGCCCGGCAGCCTCTCAGCCTCCCCATGCCGGCGCCCCCCGCGCCCAAGCCGGAGCCTGCCGTCCCAACTCCGGCGCTCCAGCCCGCGGTCCCGCCCGCGACCGCCGCTGCGGCCGCGGCTCCTCCGGCGGCCATCCCGGCGCCGGTGACCGCCCCCGCTCCCAAGCCGGCCGAGCCGACGAAGCCTCCGGTCCCGCCCCAGCCTGTCGCCAGGCCGCGGCCCAAGCCCGCCCCCAAGCCCAGGGAGGCCGGGCCGGGCTGGACCTTCCAAGGGACCGTCTACGACCTCATCAGCCTGCGCCCGGTCTACGCCGCGGCGCTGACCTTCAAGTCTCCTTCAGGGGAGGTCGGCGGCGAGACCACGACCGCGGAGGACGGGAGCTACGACATCTCCCTGGAGCCGCTCACGGACGCGGGCTATACCCTGGCCGTGAAGCACCACGACTACCAGAACAAGTACATCGACGAGATCAGCCCGCCTTTCCGGGAGGTCTCCCTGGAGGAACGCCGCCTGCTGGTGCGCATGGCGTCGCGGGCCCGGCCCTGGGTCGGCAAGGCGGCGCTCACCGTGCGGCGGGACTTCGTCATGATCCCCCGGGACTCCGAAGGCCCGTAGTGCCCCCCTGCTAGCGGCCGCAGGCCGCTTCCACGTCCCGGATCTCCTTGGGCACGTCCGTGAGGTCGCGCGCCGGGCCGCCCGCCGTGATGACGATGTCGTCCTCGATGCGCACGCCCCCGAAGTCCAGGAAGCCCTCCGCGCGCCGGAAGTCCACCGAGGCGCGGTGCTTGCGGCGGTTGCGCGGGTCGTTGATGAGGGCGGGGATGAAGTAGAGACCGGGCTCCACGGTCACGACGAAGCCGGGCTCGAGCTTGGCCACGAAGCGCAGCATGAACTTGAAGGGGTTGCGCAGCATGCGCTTCTTGCCTCCGGGGGAGTCGTGCACGTCGAGGCCCATCATATGCGAGAGCCCGTGGGGGTAGAAGAGCCGCACGGCGCCGTTCTCCACCAGGCCGTCCGCGTCGCCGCGCAGGATGCGCAGGGACTTGAGCCCCTCGGCGATGACGCGCATGGAATGGCGGTGCAGCTCCGCGGAGACCAGGCCGGGCCGGGCCATGGCGATGCACTCCTTCTGGGCCTGCAGCACGATGGAGTAGACGTCCTTCTGGCGGGCCGTGAAGCGGCCGCTCACCGGGAAGGTTCGCGTGATGTCGGCCGCGTAGCCGCGGCACTCGGCCCCGGAGTCGAGCAGGAGGAGCTCTCCGGCCCTCATGCGCCGGTCGTTGCGGTGGTAGTGCAGGACCGCGGAGTTCGCGCCGGAGGCGGCGATGGTCTGGAAGGCCAGCAGCGGCAGCCCCGCGCGGCGGCACTCGGCCTCGAAGAGGGCCTGGGCCTCGTACTCGAACCAGCCGGGCCGCGCCGCGGCCATCACGGCGCGGTGCGCCCGGGCCGTGGCCGCGCTGGCCTTCTCGATGAGCGCGATCTCGCCCGGGGTCTTGCAGGCGCGCAGCTCGCGCAGGGCTTCGGCGAGCTCGCCGGGCGCGGGCTGGAGGCCCCGGAGGACCGGGCGGTGGGCTCTGAGGGCGGCCTGGTCCGCGTAGACCTTGCGGTAGCCTTGCCGCGCGCGCTTGAGTTCCTTGGGCAAGGCGTCGCAGTAGGCGACGCGGGGCACTCCGTAGAGGCGCTTGGCCTCGGCCGGGCCGGGCACGTGGCCCAGCCAGACGCGGTGCTCGTTGTCGATGCGGGGCATGAACAGCGTCTGTCGCCCGCGGCGCGGGTCTATGAGCAGGTGGCAGTCGGGCTCGTCGACGCCGCAGAGGTAGAGGAAGTCGGACTTCTGGCGGAAATCGTATTCGGTGTCCGCGTTGCGCGCCACCCGCTCTCCGCCGCAGAGGAGGATGAGGCCGTCGGGAAGACGGCGGGCGATGGCGCGGCGAAGGGCGGGATAAGGGAGGCTCTGGGTGGCGCTTTTCATGGGCCGATTATATCATTCCTTGCGCGAGGCTGCGCCTTTTGCTATCATGTCGTCGGAAGCCACCGCCCCTCAGCACGAACGGCAGCTCGAGGTGGCTTTCTTCATTTTCAGGCGGTCCCAAAAGCCCTAGGTCCAATACCGGCCCGGCCTCTAGGACCTTGGGCCGGCACGATGATGTCTTGTCCCGAGTACAATAGCTGACATGCAGATGAGCCGACGCCGCGTCCTGGCCTCCGGCCTGGCCTTGCTCATCGCCGCGCCGGGCCCGGCTTTCGCGGCCCAGGTCGTCTCCGTCGCGCGCCCGTCCGGCGCCTCCGGCGTGGTGTCGGGGACCGCGGGCTTGGGGCGCGGCGCCGCGCTCGGCGGGGCCTCCTTGGTCGGGGCCTCTTTGCTCTCCCCCTCTTTGCAGGGCGCGTCCCTGCTTGCCGCCCCGGCCGTGCGCGGCGGGGTCGCGGCCGCCGTCGGCACCTCCGTCCTGCCGGTCTCCGCGCCGCAGGTCCAGCCCGCCGTCCTGACGCAGGTCCTCGCGGGCGTGTCCCCGGCCCCGGCCTCGGTCACCGCCGCGGCCCCTGTGGCCGCGGTCGTCGCTGAGGTCCGGACCCTTCTGAAGGGCGGCCCCGCGGCGCAGAACCCCCAGGCCGCTCCGTCTCCAATCTCGGCCAAGAGCTCCTGGGACGCCTTCTGGTCGCGCAGCCGAGCTCCCGCTCCGGAGGAGACGACGGTCCCGGGGACCGAATCCGCCCCCGCGCCTCTGGCCGCCCCGATCATCCCGGGAACCCCTTCCGCCGCGGTGCCGGCCCCGGCGCAAGCCGAGCCGGCGGCCAAGAAGGAGCCGGGCTTCTGGCGCTCCATGGCCCTGCCTCTGGGACTGGCCGCGGTCTGGGGCGCGGCGCGCTTCGCCCTGCCCGCGCGGGCTCCGGCGTTCTGGCTCAAGGCCGCGCCCTACGTCAGCGGCGCGGGCTTCCTGCTCGCGGCCTACGCCCTCAACGGCCTGGCCCGCCGCGGCGTGGACCTCCTGGCCAAGCGCCTGCACTGGAAGCCGGGCACGGTGATGGCCGCGCGCTTCGGCGCCAGCGTCCTGATCTACGCCGCGGGCGGGGCCCTGGCCCTGCACGCGGTGGGCGTCTCCACCGCGACCCTGCTGGCCACCTTCGGCATCGGCGGCGTGGCCATGACCATGGCGGCCAAGGAGTTCATCGGCAACTTCATGGAAGGGGTGAAGATGCTGCTCAACCGCCCCTTCGCCATCAACGACCGGGTCAAGATCGGGACCCAGGAGTACACGGTCTCCGACATGGACCTGCGCTACATGCACCTGGCGCGGCCGGACGGCGGGGTCACGCTGATGACCTACACCCAGATCTCCGAGAAGCCGGTGACGGTGCTGCGCGAGTACGCGCACCAGCGCCGCCCCGGGTCCTTGACCTCCTCGCTCTGGAGCGGCATGGGCCGCCTGGTCAAGGCCATGCCCAAGCCCAGCCTGCTCAAGGCCTCCCTGTGGACGGCCCTGGGCGTGGGCCTGGTCGTGGCCCTGCCCCTGCTGCCGTCCTTGCTGCCCGTCAATATCCTGGCCGCGGCCCCGGCCTGGCTGTCCTACCTCAAGGCGGGCATGGCCTTGGTGGCCGCGCACTCTCTGGAGAAAGGCTCGGTGGGCTTCATCCGCCGCCTGGCCGAGTCGCGCGACTGGCCGCCCCAGCAGGCCGTGGTGATGAAGCTGGCGGTCCAGCTCGGCGTCTACCTCGTCGGCGGCACCGTGGCCCTGCACTTCCTGGGCATGACCTGGGCCACCTTGCTCGCCAGCCTGGGCGCCACCTCCATCGCCTTGGGCTGGGCCTCGGCGGACTTCATCGGCAACCTGATCCAGGGCTTCTGGATCGTGGCCACGCACCCCTTCACCGTGGGCGACCGCATCGAGGTGGGGACGGTCTCGGGCACGGTGGCGGACATGAACATGAGCTACGTGGTCCTCAAGCACGACGACCACAGCCACACCCTGCTGCCCTACGCGGTGCTCAAGGTCTCCCCCTTCACCGTCCTATCCAAGGCTCCCGACCCCGAGAAGAAGTGAGCGCCCCTGCCAGCCGCAGGCAGGACCTGCGCAACATCGCCATCATCGCCCACGTGGACCACGGCAAGACCACGCTGGTCGACGCCCTGCTCAAGCAGACCGGGGGCTTCAAGGTGAAGGCCGACGCGGCCCAGGAGCAGGTGCTCGACTCCAACGAACTGGAGCGCGAGCGGGGCATCACCATACTCGCCAAGAACACCTCCGTGGACTACCAGGGCGTGACCATCAACATCGTGGACACCCCCGGCCACGCGGACTTCGGCTCCGAGGTGGAGCGCATCCTCAAGATGGTCGACGGCGCGCTGCTGCTGGTCGACGCGGTGGAAGGGCCCATGCCGCAGACGCGCTTCGTGCTGCGCAAGGCCCTGGCCCTGGGCCTGCACCCCATCGTGGTCATCAACAAGATGGACCGCGAGCACGCCAAGCCCAACGAGGCCCTGGACCGGGTCTTCAGCCTGTTCATCGACCTGGGCGCCTCGGACCCGCAGATGGACTTCGCCGTGGTCTACGCCTCGGGCCGGCAGGGCTGGGCGAGCCTGACCACGGAGCCGGGCCAGGACGTGACGCCGCTCTTGGACACCATCCTCAAGTCCGTGCCCGGGCCGGCCGTGGACCCGGCGCGGCCCCTGCAGATGCTGGTCACCATGCTGGACTACAACAACTACGTGGGCCGCATCGGCATCGGCCGGGTGGTCAACGGCCGCATCAAGAGGACGGAGCTGGTGGGGCTCATCAAGCCCAACGGCGAGTCGTTCACGGGCAAGGTGGTGCGCCTGGAGCGCTTCTTCGGCCTGGAGCGGCGCGAGGTGGAGGAGGCCAGCGCCGGCGACGTGGTGGCGGTGGCCGGCCTGCCCGAGATCCACGTGGGCGACACCGTGACCTCGGCGGAGAACCCCGAGGCGCTCCCTCCCCTCGAGATCGACGAGCCGACCCTCTCCATGGAGATCATGGTCAACAACAGCCCGTTCGCGGGCCGCGAGGGCAAGTTCGTGACCGGCCGGCATCTGCGCGACCGCCTGCTGCGCGAGAAGGAGGTCAACGTGGGCCTGAGGGTGGAGGCCTTGGAGGGCGAGGGGCACTTCAAGATCTCGGGCCGCGGCGAGCTGCACCTGTCCATCCTCATCGAGACCATGCGCCGCGAGGGCTACGAGCTGGCCGTGGCCCGGCCGGAGGTGATCTTCAAGGACTCCCCGCAGGGGCCGCTGGAACCGATGGAGTACCTGGTCATCGACATCCCGACGGACTTCCAGGGGACCGTGATCGAGTCGATGGGGCGGCGCAACGGCAAGATGAAGAATATGGCGCCCGAAGGGACGACCCGGGTGCGCCTGGAGTACGAGATCGCCTCCCGGGCCCTGATGGGCTTCAAGTCCGAGCTCATGACCACGACCAAGGGCATGGGCCTGATGCACCACGCCTTCCACGGCTACGGTCCCAAGGGGCCGGACCCGGGCCTGCGCGCGCAGGGCGTGTTCGTGGCCAAGGAGGCGGGCCGGACCACGGGCTACGCCCTGGCCAGCCTGCAGGAGCACGCCCGGATGTTCCTGGGGCCGGGCGTGGAGGTCTACGAGGGGATGGTGGTGGGCCTGGCCGACACGGAGAACGACTTCGTGGTCAACCCGTGCAAGGCCAAGGCCATGAGCAACATGCGCTCCAAGGCCAGCGACGAGGCCATCGACCTGACGCCGCCGGTGCTCATGTCGCTGGAGCAGGCGCTGGAGTTCATCGACGAGACGGAGCTGGTCGAGGCGACGCCGAAGAGCATCCGCCTGCGCAAGAAGATCCTCAACGCGAGCTTCCGCCGCCGCGACGAGAAGCGCCGCGAGGAAGTGTCGGACTAGCCGCCCCGCGGCTGGACCGCAGAGGACCATGCCCCAGCCGCTGGAGACCGCCGCCTACCTGCTCTCCGAGACCGACCCGGCCCGGCTGCCCCCCTGCGCGGCGGAGGCCGCCTTCATCGGCCGCTCCAACGTGGGCAAGAGCAGCCTGCTCAACGCCCTGTGCCGCAGGGCCGTGGCGAAGGTGTCCGACCTGCCCGGCCGGACCCGGGCCATCAACGTGTTCTCGGTGGCGCATGACCGCTGGCTGGTGGATCTGCCCGGCTACGGCTTCGCCGCTGGGCCCGAAGCCGAGCGCGCCTCGTGGGGCCGGATGATCGAGGGCTACCTGAAGGGGCGTGCCTCCTTGCGCGTGATCTTCGCCCTCATCGACGCCAAGGTCGGGCCGACCAGGCTGGACATCCAGATGGTGGAATGGCTGGAGGCCTCGGGTCTGCCCTGGCGGCCGGTGGCGACCAAGGCGGACCAGGTGAAGAGCTCGCGCAGCCAGGCCGGACGCCGCGAGGCGGCCCACGCCCTGGGCGTCCAGGCGGAGGAGCTGGCCTGGGTCAGCGCCCAGTCCGGGCTGGGGCTGGGCGGCCTGCGCGCCGAGGTGTCGGCCGCCCTGTCGTCCTAGCGGGCGCTCAGCCGCCTTTGCCGCCGCCGCCGCCCCTGCGGTCGTGGCCTTTCTGGTTGAACCCGCCGCCGAAGCCGGCTCGGTTCGCGGCGGGGCCGCCGTAGCCGCCGCGGCCGCCATAGCCGGCGCCGTAGCCGCCGCCGTCGAAGCCGCGGAACCCTTTCTGCGGCTTCTCCGGGACGGGCTTGGCTTCGTTGACCACGAGCTTCATGCCGCCGAGGGCGGCGCCGTGGAGCTTGGCGACGGCCGCCTGGGCTTCCTCGTGGGTGGACATCTCCACGAAGCCGAAGCCGCGCGACTGGCCGGTCCTCTTCTCCTTCATGACCTCGGCGCTGGCCACGCTGCCGCAGGCGGCGAACAGGGCGTGGAGCTGGACGTCGGTGACTTCGGGCGGCAGGCCTCCGACATAGAGCTTCTTCCCCATTCTCCCCTCCTTGCGGCG
>JACRDS010000147.1 GCA_016212825.1 Elusimicrobiota bacterium
GCCACCTGCAGGTCGTCTCGGCCCTGCTGCGCCGGCGCTTCGACGCCGGGCGCCGGCCCTGGCCCTGCTGCGCGCCGCGGCCCGGGAGCTGCCCAGGCCCTCCTACCTGGTGGGAGGAGCCCTGCGCGACGCCTGGCTGGGCCGGCCGCTCCTGGACCTCGACGTCGCGGTGCGCGGCGCGCGCGCCGGGGCCGCGCGCCTGGCCCGCAGCCTGGGCGCGAGCCTCGTGACCCTCGACGCGGAGAACGGCGTCTACCGGATCGTCCCGAAGGACCGGAGCCCGCTGTCCCTGGACGTCTGCGAGCTGCAGGGAGCGGACATCGCCGCGGACCTGGGGCGCCGGGACTTCACGGTCAACGCCCTGGCCCTGGAGCTCTCGCCCGACCTGCCCGCCGCGGTCCCGGCCGGCGCGGTCCTGGACCCGCGGGGGGGGCTGGGGGACCTGCGCCGGCGCCTGCTGCGCTGCGAGGACGAGAAGATCCTCGAGTCCGACCCCCTGCGCGTGCTGCGCGCCTTCCGCCTGGGCGCCCAGCTGGGGCTCACCATAGAGGCCAAGACCATGCCCCGCCTGCGCCGCCTGCGCTGCCGGGTGCGGCGCAGCGCGCCGGAGCGCATCGCGGCCGAGCTCTCCCTGCTCCTGGCCCAGCCGGGCTGCCCGGCCTGGCTGGCGCGCATGGACCACGCGGGCCTGCTCACCGCGCTCTTCGAGGACCTGGAGGCCGCCCGGCAGTGCGCCCTCTGCTACTACGGCCGGGGGGGTGTCCTGCGCCACACTCTGGAGGTCTGCTCGCGCCTGGACCTGCTGCTGGCCGACCCGCGCCGCGCCTTCGGCGCCGCGGCCGGGCCGCTGCTGGAGTCCTTCGGGGAGCGCCTGGCGCCGGGCCGGCCCTGGCGGGCCTGGCTGATGCTGGCGGCCCTGCTGCACGACGTGTCCAAGCCCGAGACCGCCAAGCGCCTGGGGGGCAGGCTGCGCTTCTTCGGCCACGACTTGGCCGGGGCCCGGCGCGCCGCCGCGGTCCTCAAGGCCCTGCGCTTCCCCAACGAGGCGGCGGAGCTGGCCGCGGCCGTGGCCGAGCACCACCTGCGGCCGGGCAACCTCGCGGCCGGCGGCCGGCTCACGGACAAGGCCGTGTACCGCTTCTTCCGCGACCTGGGCGAAGACGCCGTCCCGGTCCTGCTGGTCTGCTGGGCCGACCACGCCTCCTACCTGCCGCACCGCCGGCTCGAGCGCCTGCTGCCCGCGGCCGCGGCGGACCCGGAGACCTTCGACTTCTCCCTGGTCCGCCCCGTGGAGGCGCGCAAGACCCTGCGCCACCTGCAGGTCGTCTCGGCCCTGCTGCGCCGGCGCTTCGACGCCGGGCGCCGGCCCGTGCCCGAGCGCATCCTCGACGGCCACGCGGTCATGAAGGCCCTGGGCATCCCGCCGGGCCCCGAGGTGGGCCGGGCCCTGGAGAAGCTCCGGGAGGCCCAGGCCGAGGGCAAGGTCCGCACCAAGAAAGAGGCCTTGGAATTCCTCAAAAGAGCGAAATAACTCTTTAACAATCCGGGTATACGCTAGCCTTTAATGGCGGGGAGCGCGGAATGAGACTCGGGAGAACGGCCGCGGCGGTTTTCTGCCTCGTCTTGGCCGCCGCCGCCCGGACGCAGGCGGCGGTCACCTTCGCCTTCTCGAGCATCACCTACTGCAACGGCGCGACCCCGGCGCCCACGGGAGGGCAGACCCCCACCATCTACACCACGACCCCGACCTGGTACCTCAGCGTCAACGCGACCGCGCCGGGCCTGATGGGCGGCCCCACCGCGCGCAGCAACCTCACCGGGACCTGGGCCCTGCTGCACATGGACGCCGCGAGCCCGGGCGCGGATTCCTCGGGCAACGGACGGACCCTCGGCACCACCGCCGCGCCCTACACGGGCAATCCCTGCCAGGACGGCACGCCGACCCCAGTCGGCTCCTCGACAGCCTCGGTCGCCGGGATATTCAGCGGGGCTTTGGACTACAACGCCAACTACAGCGCCCAGTGCTGCGTGGGGGGCTGGACCGGAACCGCCTGCGGCACCAGCTACACCCCGGCCGTCTACGGCTACGCCTATTCCGTCGCCTATTCCCCCATGGCGAACATGACCTCGGCGTTCACCAACAAATCCTTCTCCGTGGAGTTGTGGATCAAGGACGCGGGCTCGCCGGTCAACGCCTCGGGCAACAACGACGCGCCCATCCTGGAGCAGTGCCCCGGCGGCGGGGCCCGCCGCTGCCTGCTCCTGAGCATCCGCAACAACCGGGCCTACTTCCAGTTCGACGGCGTGGACGTGGCGAGCAGCACGGTGCGGAGCTGGGCCGGCTGGCACCATGTGGCCTTCACCTACGACGCGTCCACCAAGTGGCAGACCGTCTACGTGGACGGGGTCAGGGCCATCGGACGGGGCACCGCAGGCCACTACGAAGGGAACTCCGGCAGCACCTATCTCGGCATGGCCCCCAACGTCTCCGCAGGCGACAGCTTCGGCGGGCTGATGGACGACCTGCGCGTCCTCAACTACGAGATGACCGGCAGCCAGGTGGCCACGGACTACGCGGGGCAGGCCTACTTCTACGACCCGAACGGCGACGTCGTCGGGACCTGGCACGGCTACCCGGCGGTCTGGGGCACGAACTGGGGCCTGGGCAACTCCACCGCCTCGTTCAAGATCAACCTCGGCAACAGCGGCCTCGGCACGATGCCCCTCGGCGTCAACGCCCTCTCCCATTCGGTGCAGGACGCCAACGAGAACCGGCCCGCCAACTACGGCCTCTCCGTCACCGTCAACCAGTCGGACCTGATGCTGCCGCCCCAGCCCGCGCCCTCGTCGGTGGGGGCCTCCTCGATCACCTGGGACTGGTCGGGCTACTACTGCAACAGCCCCTACACGACCTACGACCTCACCACCACCGCCGGCACGCCGGGCGCTCCCAGCAACAGCACGAGCTACAGCGCCGGCGGCCTGACGCCCAACACGCTCTACACCCTCTTCATCAAGGCCCTCTACGTGGACACCGGCGGCTCGGGCGCCTCCATCGGGCCGTCGGGCGCCTCGCCCACGGCCAACACCCGGACCCTGGCCGCCGAACCCGAGGGGTTCTCCACCGCGACCGTCACGGGCGCCACGTCGGTCGACGTCGCGATGGCCATCCGGCCGAACCCCGACGGCACGCAGTGCCGGATCTGGGCCAAGCGCAACGGCGTCTACACCACGGTGAGCTCCTACCTGGCCACCAACGACGGGGCGGTCCGCTCCGTCACCGGCCTGCCCAAGTCGTCCAACTACACCTTCGCCGTCAACTGCCGCAACGACGACGGCATCGCCGGCCCCCGCAGCCGCCTGGACTCCCTGCCCACCCCCACCTTCGTCTCCCAGCCCGGCACGCCCTCGGGCTTCAGCGGCAACGCCACGACGGACCCCGCGGTCTGCCCCAAGACCGCCATCGTCTGGAACTGGGGCGCGGTGAACCAGGGCAGCGACTACCCCACGCCCGACTCGGCCGACACCCCCTACCGCGTTTCGCAGATCAGCGCCGACGGCGGGACTTTGGGCGCCGCCAAGTGCACCCCCAACCCCGCCGGAGCCACCACCTGCACCGAGCAGAACCTCCTGCCCGGCACCGCTTACGCCCGCGTGGTGCAGGCCTACGACGCCGGCGCCTCCTGGCCGGCCGCGGTCTGGAGCGACACCTCGACCATCGCCAACGTCGTGACCGCCGGGGACTACACGGACCCGCCCACCGCCATCACCCCGACGCCGGGCAGCAACATGATCACCTGGAACTGGACCCGGCCCACCAACATCTGCGTCTCCTTCCAGTACGACGTCTACGACGCGGCGACCAGCACCATGCTGCCCAACGGCAGGCTCGGCGACCTGACCGTGACCAACTCCTACCCGGCCCCCACCTACTTCCAACTGCGCGACGTGGCCAACACCCCCCTGGCCACCAACACCCTCTACTCCATCCGGGTCGTGGCCATCGACACGGTCAGCGCCCCCAGCGGCCTCTCCGCCTCGGCCAGCGCCTACACTTTGGCCGACACGCCCGCCAACCTGCGGGCCGCCTCCGTCTCCACGACCTCCCTGCTCCTGCAGTGGGACAGCACCAACCCGAACTACACCCGCTTCGAGGTGTCCATGTCCCCGGTCAACGACCTGGGCCAGCCCTTCTCCTTCTCCACGCTCACCTACATCAGCAACAACTGGACCGCCAAGAGCCTCCAGGTCAACGGCCTCGGCGCGGGCAGCACCTACTACTTCCGGGTGCGCGCGGCCAGCGGCCGCGCCGAGGACGGCTACGGCGGACTGCTGAGCAACTTCGCCGTCCTGTCCTCCACCATCACGGGCCCGGCGCCGCCGTCGCTGACGGGCGCGGGGACGTCCTCCTTCACCGTGCGCTGGGACTGGCAGGGCGCCACCGGGACCCGCGGCTACAAGCTGGTCAGCTCCCTGGGCGAGACCATGGTCGACAACTGGGACACCGGCCAGATCACGCTGTCGTCGAGCACCTTCCCGCCCAACACGGGGCGCGGCGCCAAGATCGCCGCCTACAACTCCCTGCGCGGACTGGGCCCCTACTCCGCCATGGTCTACGCCTTCACTCTGGCCACCACGCCCGTGGTCACCCCCGGCGTCAACGGGATCACCGGGGTGAGTTCCAGCGCGGTGACCGTCTCCTGGAGCCCCAACAACAACTCCGCCTACACCTTCTATGAGATCGTCGTGGCCACGGACTCGGCCTTCGGCGTGGTCGCGGCCACGGTGAGCGCCCAGAGCACCTGGACCGTGGTCGGCGGCCTCTTCCCGGGCACCACCTACTACGCCCGCGTGCGCGCCATCAACGGCGCCCAGCAGATCACCACGTTCACCTACGCCGGCTCCGGGACCACGGGCACCGACCCCTACGTGAGCCGCTCCACGGCCCCGGTCTCGCCCTACGTGACGGCGCCCGGCCTGGTCGGGCTCTGGCACCTCGACGAGTCCTCCGGGACCTGGGTCGGGGACTCCACGCCGTGGCACAACCCGGGGCGGACCCTCTGCCTGGACATCCCCGCGCTGTGCAACACGTCCAACTCCACCCCGACGCTGACCAGCGACGCGCTGACGGGGCTCGGCCACGCGGTCTCCTTCTCGGGCATGCGCAACTCCCTGCTGAGCATCCCGGACGCGGCCCAGTACAGCGCCTTCGCCGGCTCAATCACGGTCAGCGTCTGGGCCAAGCCCGCCTCCGCCGTGCAGCCCGACGGGACGGCGCTGGCGGCGAAGGGCGCGTGGAACGACGAGTCCTTCAGCCTGGAACTGGCCCTGGTCTCGGGCGCGGCGCGCTACCGCTGGCGGACCCGGCACACCAACGGGGCCAGCGTGACGGTGGTCTCCACCATGCCGGCGCGGGTCGGGGAGTGGGACCTGGTCACCGGGGTCCTCGACGCCGTCGCGTCGCGGTCCTCGCTCTACGTCAACGGCGTCTTCGTGGGCAGCGCCGCCACGGGAGGGTTCCCGCGCGTGGTCAACGCCGAGCCGGTCACCCTGGGCAACCGCAAGGACAACTCCATCCCCGCCGCCTACAACCTGGGCTACTCGGGCGCGCTCGACGACCTGCGCCTGGTCAACGGGGCGCTCGACGCCGCGGCCGCGGCCGACCTCTACCGCAGCTACACCCCCAACGCGCTGGTGCCCTCGGGGTCCAACAGCGGCATCCAACTGCTCCTGCCGCCCAACGCCTTCGAGTCCGCGGCCACGCTCTTCATGAGCGCCGACCCGGTCAGCCACCCCCTGCGCATCTCCTACAGCCTGCTCTCCCAGGCCCTGGCCCGCGTGCCCACCGGCCAGCTGCTCATCCCGCCCTCCCCGACCTTCCCGACCATGGTGGAGATCGTGCCCACCCTCGACGGGGTGAACTACTACAACGGCCCCCTGGGCTCCTCGGCCGTGCTGTCCATGGCCTACGCCGACACGGACGGCGACATGGTCATCGACGGCACCAGCCCACCCATCCCGGCCTCCCGGCTCCAGCTCTACGCCCTGGAGTCCGGCGTGCTGACCTGGACGCCCCTGCCCACCGCCATCGACCTCGTGTCCCGGCGGGTCTCGGCGCCGGTGCCGCACTTCTCGGTCTTCGCGCTCTTCGGGGCCGCCGCCTTCGGGGCCGACATCGCCTCGGCGCGCGTCTACCCCGTGCCCTGGCTCCCGGGCGACGAGGGCCGCTTCGGGGGCCCCTGGCTGATCTTCGCCGACCTGCCCCAGTCCGGCAGCATCCGCATCCTGACCCTCTCCGGCGAGCGGGTCGCCGAGCTCGACTTCACCGGCGCCGACGCGGGCGTCAAGCGCTGGGACGGCCGCAACGAGGCCGGCAAGTCCGCGGCCAGCGGCGTCTATTTCGCCCGCGTCGACTCGACGGAAGGCTCCAGGCGGATCCTGAGGTTCGCGATCGAGAGATGAGGCGCTTCGCCCTCCTGACGGCGGCGTTCGGCCTGGCCTGCGTCCCGCAGGCCCGGGCCGCCTTCAGCGGCAGCGACGCGGGGACCGCCGCGGGGCAGTTCCTCAAGCTCGGCGCCGACGCGCGGGCCGCGGCCATGGGCCAGGCGGCCCGGGCCCTGTGCGAGGACGCCAGCGCCGTCTACTGGAACCCGGCCGGGCTGGGCGCGCTGAGCTACCGCAGCGCCTCCCTCACGCACGCCTCCTACTACCAATCCACCTTCTACGAGTTCCTGGCCTACGCCCAGCCCATCGACTCCATCCTGGGCCGCAGCCGCCGCGAGCTGCAGACCAACCAGCTCGGCGCCGTGGGCGTGGGCGTGTTCTACCTCAACTCCGGCCGCCTCACAGAGGTGGACAACACGGGCGCGGCCACGGGCGGCAGCTTCACCCCGCAGGACTTCGCCGCCATCGTGGCCTGGGGCGCCGCCCTGACCCGCTCCATCGACGCCGGGGTCGGCTTCAAGTACGTGTCCTCGCGCATCCGGGACACCGCGGCCACCGGGGCCGCGGACCTGGGGGTGCGCCTGCGCCAGCACCCCTGGGGCGTGCCCTACGTGCTCTCCGCCAGCCTGCACAACCTGGGCGGGCGGCTCCGGTTCCACAAGGAGAGCGACCCCCTGCCCGTGCAGCTGGCGGTGAGCCAGAGCCTGCGCCCGACGCGCAACATCTCCCTGAGCCTCGACGTGGTGGCGCCGCGCGACAACCGGGTCTACCCGGCCTTCGGCGCGGAGTTCCGCAAGGGGGTGGGGCCCAACCTCGCCGCCGCGGTGCGCCTGGGCTGGGAGGGCCGCACCCGCGGCTCGGACCTCTCCTCCCTCAGCGGCCTGGGCCTGGGCGCGGGGCTGGGCGTGGCGCGCTTCACCGTGGACTACGCCTGGACGCCCTACGGCCTGCTGGGCGACGCGCACCGCTTCACCCTGTCCTACCGGTTCTAGCTCTAGCCCCGACTCGCCCATGCTCGTCGGGGCCAGGCGAGAGGAGGACGCCAGCGCCTAGC
>JACRDS010000148.1 GCA_016212825.1 Elusimicrobiota bacterium
GAGGCGCAGGTGCCTCAGACGGAGCCCGCTGTGCGGGCTCCGTCTGGAGGTCGATCATGTCCAGGCCGGAGCGCGGCGCGGCCGGGGCGACGGCCGGGCCTCGCTCCTGGGGCGCCACCGAATCCAGAGTGAAGCCGGACGCCTCGGTCTTCTCCCTCTGGGAGACCTGCCAGAGCATCACGCCCACGGCCGAGCCCGCGATGAGCAGAGCCGCCAGGATGGCGATGCCGGCGTTGCTGCGTCGCGGCGACTGTTCCATGCCTCCGATTATAGCAGGCGGGCCGCTTCCGCGTCGCTGGACTTCGGTGTCAGGCTTTCACGAAGTTCATCTATTTCCGGTCCAGGTGTGAAGTTTGTGATGTTCGTGAAAGCCTGACACCAATTTAGGTATTATCCTCTTGCCATGCTCTATGCCGTCGCCGTTCTGAGCCTGCTGACCCTAGGAGTCGTGCTGTGGCTGGTCCTCGCCATGGTCCGACTCGACGAGCGCAGCCGCGCGGCCGAGAGCCTGCCCCAGAAAATCGACGCCAACAAGGACGAGACCCTGCGCCAGGTGCGCGCCGAGCTGCAGTCCACCAAGACCGACTTCCAGAACAAGACCGATTCCGCCGTCGCCTCCATCCAGGCCGTCACCGGCCAGTTGGGCGAGCGCCTCAAGGCCGCGGGCGCCACCTTGGACAGCCTGCAGAACTCCACGGGCCAGCTCATCGCCGGCCTGCAGACCGTCTCCGAGCTGCGCGACGTGTTCTTGGTGCCCCAGCGCCGCGGCCCCCAGTCCGAGGTGCACCTGCAGTCCTTGCTGGAGAACATCTTCCCCCACGAGGATCTCAAGTTCCCCTACAGCCCCGACCCCGGCGCCTCGGAGAAGGTCGAGGCCGCGGTGCGCATCGCCGAGCGCTGGCTGCCCATAGATTCCAAGGCCCACATCGACAAGTTCCTGGAGGCCAAGAAGACCGGCGGCCGCAAGGAGAAGACCGCGTTCCTCAACGCCATCAAGGGCTCGGTCGAGGACATCTCCGCCAAGTACATCCGGCCCGAGCGCGGCACCCACGATTTCGCCTTCCTTTTCGTGCCGGCCGAGAGCCTCTGGCTGGAGATCACCGAGTTCAAGACCGGCGAGGACGCCGGCCCGGACCTGTTCAGCTACGCGCGCGCCAAGAAGGTCATCCTGGTCTCTCCGCAGACCCTCTACCCCTACCTGCGCCTGGTCATGGTGGCCATGGCCGGCAAGCAGCTCCAGGACAAGGCCCAAGAACTGCACCTGAGCCTACAGGGCCTGCTCACCCGCTTCCACGAGGTGCGCGAGTGCGTGGACAAGGCCTCCAAGCAGCTGGGCACCGCCAAGACCAACCTCGACGAGGCGCGCGCGGGGCTGGAGGACTTCGAGTCCAGCCTGAAGCGCGGCGTGTCCCTGGCCGCGCCCCGGGGCGCCGGGCTCATCGAGCCCCCCGTGGGCGGCTGAGGCCATGCGTCTCTCCAAGAGCCGCTACCTGCGCGGCCTGCAGTGCCGTAAGTCGCTCTGGCTCGACCATTACCGGCCCGACCTGCGCGCCCCGGTCTCGCCGGCCCTGCAGCGGGTCTTCGACCAGGGCCGGAGCGTGGGCGAACTGGCGCGCCGCTGCTTCCCGGGCGGGACGCTCATCGCCGCGGACCACGAGCACATCCCGGACGCCCTGGTGCAGACCGGGGCGGCTCTGGGGAAGGGCGTCCGCGTCCTCTTCGAGCCGGCCTTCATCCACGACGACGTCCTGGCCCGGCCGGACATCCTGGTCCAGGCTGAAGACGGCTGGGACCTCATCGAGGTCAAGGCCTCCGCCGATGTCAAGGAGGTCTACCTGCCGGACCTCGCCGCGCAGCTCTTCGCCGTGAGGGGCTCGGGACTGAAGGTGCGCCGGGCCCTGCTCATGCACGTGGACAGCACCTACGTGCGCAAGGGGGCGGTGGATCCCAAAAGATTCTTCCGCAGCGAGGACGTCACCCGGATGCTCGAGCCCTGGCTCAAGGAGCTGCCCCAGAAGCTCGCCGCCATGCAGGCGGTCTTGGCGGACTCCGAGATGCCCGACGTGGAGATCGGGGCGCAGTGCAGCGCCCCCTACGACTGCGACTTCCGGGACTTCTGCTGGAAGCACGTGCCCGACTACTCGGTCTACGACCTCAAGCGCGCCGACTTCGGCACCATCACCGAGCTGCGCCACCTGGGCGTGATGCGCCTGGAGGACGTCCCCTCCGGCTTCGGCCTCACCGACGCCCAGGAGATCCAGGTGCGCGTGGCCAAGACCGGCGAGCCCCATATCGACGGCCCGGCCATCCGCAAGTGCCTGCAGGGCCTGGTCTACCCTCTCTTCTTCCTCGACTTCGAGACCGTGAACCTCGCGGTCCCCCCCTACGACGGCCTGCGTCCCTTCCAGGCCCTGCCCTTCCAGGCCTCCCTGCATGTGCAGGCCGAGCCCGGCGGCAAGGCCGAGCACCGCGAGTACCTGGGCGACCCGAAGTCCGACCCGCGGCCCGGCCTGGTGGAGTTCCTGGTCGACGGCATCGGGCCCAAGGGCTCGGTGGTGGCCTACAACATCGGCTTCGAGGGCGGCCGCCTGGCCGAGCTGGCCGCGGCCTTCCCGAAGCAGGCCAAGGCCCTGGCCGGCATCCAGAAGCGGCTCTGGGACCTCATCGTGCCCTTCCGCCGGAGCCTCTTCGTGCACCCGGACATGCGCGGCAGCGCCTCCATGAAGGCGGTCCTGCCCGCCCTGGTGCCGGGCATGGACTACGAGCACCTCGACATCAGCGACGGGGTCATGGCCTTTTTGGCCTACGAAGCCCTCATGGCCGGCAAGGTCTCCGCGGCCCAGGCCAAAAAAACCATGGCCGCCCTGCGCGAGTACTGCGGCCAGGATACCCTGGGCATGGTCGAGATCCTGCGCGTGCTCGAGCAGTACGCGGCCTGAGATGCGCGCCCTCCTCCTCGCGGCGGTCCTCCTGGCTCCAGCGCGCGCCGGCCTGCCGGAATTCGGGGACACAATACCCATTTCCCAGATGGCTGAGATCCCTGTTCCCGCGGTCGCGGCCCAGGCCGTGCTCCCCCTGCGGGGCCTGCTCTCGGTCTGGAGCCAGGATTGCTCCCCCGCCTGCGGCCTGCCCTCGGCTTTGGTCAAGAACGACCCGGCGGATCTGGACCTGCCCCTGCCGGAGAAGCCCGGAGAGTTCCGCTCGGTCCGGCTCCGGCGCGAGGTCCTGGTCGCCGGGAAGACCCTTCAGGTCCAGGCGGACTTCTACGCCCTGTGCCCGGCGCGCCCTGGCGCGCCGTCCCCGCAGGGCAGCCGTTCTCCTCTCCCGCAGGGGACGCCGGATTGCCCGGGCCGCTACTTCAGCGTCCAGGTGGAGCTCTCCGGCGCGGCCGCGGCCCTGTGCACGGCCTCGCTCAACACGGCGGACTTCTCACCCTTCCCCGTCATCGCCTGCGGTGCTCCAGGGAGCACCGTCCCTGGAGGACAGACGTCCTCCTCTCCCGAAAGGGACGGCGCTCCCGCCGGCGGCAAGCGGCTGGGCGTAACCCTGCACCGCACGCCTCTCCCCTAGCCGGATAATTGCTAGAATCCGGGCCATGAAAAAGCTCTCCGCCCTCCTGTTCTGCCTGCTCATCCCCGGCCCGGCCGCGGCCCTCTACTGGGACGCCGGCACCTCCGCCAGCTTCGGCGCCAACGGCTACGGCGCGGTCTCGGCCTTCGCGGAGGCGGGCGCCGACGAGGGGCTCTACGCACGGCCCAGCGTGACGTTCTACCACTCGGACTTCGTCAAGTCCACCAAGGTCTACACCGGCCGCGTGGGCTGGGCGGGCAAGCGGCTGGGGGTCGGCGTGGAGGGCTCCTTCACCCCGAAGGCGGACGGCTACCAGAACACGGCCTTCGCCGCGGACGTCGCCTACGCCGTGGTCGGAGAGCCGCGCAAGCCCGTCAAGGGCGACGACAAGGCCCGCCTGGCGCGCCTGGTCTTCGGCGCGGGCGTGCGCCACATCGCCCACAAGGAGAGCCTCGCGGAGCTGCAGCAGCGCACCCCGACGGCGGACCGGGCCCTCGACGCGGGCCAGACCGACCTCACCGGCTTCGCGGGAGCCAGTCTCTTCGGTTTCAACCTCGACGCCAGCATCACCCAGAGCGTCTACACCCAGAACCTGCCGCGCCTCATCCGGCCCGTCCAGCCCGCCGCGGCCGCGGGAGCCAACCCCACGGCCTTCGGCTTCCCGGACACCAGCGCCGATGCCCGCTTGACCTTCCGCCTCATCCCCATCGTCAAGCCCTACGCGACCTTCGCCTGGCGCGCGCTCAAGGCGGACCAGCCGGCGGCGCGCACCTACACGGCGGGCGCCAGCGCCAGCATCAGCATCGTGGAGGTCTCGGCCTTCTACAGCCTCTATGACCCGGGCCGCGGCGCCCCGAAGCACGGCTACTCCGGCGCCAGCGCCGGCATCAGATTCTGATCCGGGGACGCCTCACTTGATTCCGCGGGATCGAGTATGGTGTCCCTATAATTGCTGGGCCCTTTGTCGGCGGGATGCTTCCCTCTTAGGCCCATGGAGTCGGCGTGGTCCCGCAGTATGCTATACAATAGATGGTCTTATTCGCTGAACTCCTCTTCACCCTCCTCCAGGTCCTGCTGCTCATCGGCCTGAAGTCCGGCCTCTAAGTCCCCTCCCCGCCGTCACCCTGCAGTCCCCCGTCGCGAGTCTCAGGAGGTCCCATGAAATCAGCAGTCATCGTCGCCATCGTCGTGCTGGCCGCCCCGCTGGCGGTCCAGGCGGAGCCAGGCTGGGCCGACGCCGCCCAGAAGCTTGAAGCGCAGGTCGTCGCCGGAGCCAAGGAGGTCAAGGCCCCGCAGAGCGGGTTCGTCGCGGCCGTCGCCCGGGTGACCGACATCTACCTGGGCCGGACCGCCGGGGGCACGAACACCGTGTTCCCGATCATCCGACGCATCGGCGAGATGAACGTGCCGGCCTACCACCGCGACGTGGCGACGCTGGCGTCCTTTGCCCTGCGCGCGGCGCGGGGACGTCCCATAGAGGCAGCCTCCCGGGATGACATCTCCTTCTCGGCCGGCCAGCTGCTGCGCTTCGCGGAGTCGGGCGGCCTGCAGTTCAGCGGCGACGCCGCCAAGGAAGCCTGGACCGAGTCCCTGGAGGAGATCCTGGCCGCGGTCAAGTAGCAGCGCGCTAGGGCCGGCTCCGCAGCAGGGCCTCGAGCTTCTCGAGCCGGGCGTCCGCGTCGAGGCCGTTGTCCCGGGCCCCGGAGAGGAGGTCGGCCTTGGCCGCGGCCGGAGACTTGTAGGCCACGGTGTTCCGGCCGAAGCCGACGA
>JACRDS010000020.1 GCA_016212825.1 Elusimicrobiota bacterium
CTCCTGGCCGGGCGGGCAGAGGGCCACGATGGGGCAGCGGGGCCTGAGATGCGAGAGGCAGCGCGCGGTCTCGCCCGTGAACGTGGGCACCACCAAGGCCTTGGCCGAGAGGCCCTCGGCCAGGAGCCCGGCCGCGGCCGCGCTGGAGCGCGCCTCGGCCGTGGCGAAGGGATGGTCCAGGCCGCTTTCCGGGGCCATGTGCTCCTCGGCCTCGCGCGCGATGGCGGCCAGGGCCAGGACCGCGTCCTCCGGGAACTTGCCCACCGAGGTCTCCCCGGAGAGCATGACCGCGTCCGCGCCGTCGAGCACCGCGTTGGCGACGTCCGTCATCTCGGCGCGGGTGGGCCGGGGGCTGGAGGTCATGGACTCGAGCATCTGCGTGGCCACGATGACCGGCCGGCCCTGCCGGCGGCACTCGGCCGTGATCTCCTTCTGGGCGAAGGGGACCTGCGTGAAGGGCAGCTCCACTCCGAGGTCGCCGCGGGCCACCATGACCGCGTCCGCCTCGCGCACGATGGCGGGGAGGTTCTCCATGGCCTGGGCCCGCTCGATCTTGGCCACCAGAAGCGGCTTGCGGCGGGCGCCGGACATGGCCCGGCGCACGGCGCGCAGGTCCCCGGGGCCGCAGACGAAGGAGACCGCCACGAAATCCACGCCCTGCGCCAGGCCGAACCTGAGGAAACGGCGGTCGGCCGGGGTGAAGGCGGCGATGGCGAGCCGGGCGTTGGGCAGGTTGACGCCACAGCGCGAGCGCAAGGTCGCGTGGGAAAGGGAGCGGCACAGAGCGGCGGCGTCCTTGACCTTGAGCACCTTGAGGTGCGCCATGCCGTCGGCCAGCCAGATGTCGTGGCCCGGCCGCAGCGCAGAGATGAGCCGCCGGTCCGGGAAGGGGAGGTGCTTGAGGCTCTTCTGGGGGCGCGGCGAGAGCAGGACGGGCTCGCCGGCGCGCAGGTCGATGCTGCCGCCGGGGATGGCGCCGGCGCGCAGCTTGGGGCCGGGGAGGTCCTGCAGGATGCCGATGGCGCGGCCGGCCTGCCGGGAAGCCTGGCGCACGAGGCGGATGAGGCCGCGGTGCTGGGCCAGGTCGCCGTGGGAGAAATTGAGCCGGGCGATGTCCATGCCCGCGGAGATCAGCGAGAGCAGGGTCGGCTTACTGGAAGTGGCCGGGCCGAGGGTGCAGATGATGCTGGTCTTGTTCCACATGGTGAGAGTCTACAACAATGGCGCCGTCAGACGGGAAAGGACCAGCCCGGGCGGCGCGACAGCCGGACCCGCATGCCCCGCCTCCGGAGCTGCCTGAAGAACGCCTCATGAGGCACCGCCCGCTCGGGCGCCACGGCGCCGCGCGCCAGGATCTCACCGGAGGCCAGCATCTGCGCCGCGATGGAGGGCGGCGCGCCCGTGTCGATGTCCAGGCCCACGCCCCAGGCCGGCATCCCCGCGGTGTGGCAATCCGCCACGCGGGTGACCTGGCGGCCGCGCG
Source organism: Elusimicrobiota bacterium (assembly GCA_016212825.1). Taxonomy (GTDB): domain Bacteria; phylum Elusimicrobiota; class Elusimicrobia; order UBA1565; family UBA9628; genus UBA9628. The sequence continues at coordinate 1,484 of JACRDS010000020.1, forward strand.
CCGTGCCCTTGACCACCGCGCGGATGACCTCGTACTGGCGCAGGGGCCCCTTCTGGACGCCGGCCGGCTGGGACATGGCCACCTTGTTGACCAGGTCCACGGGCGCGACCTTCACGGTCGCCCGCCCGTCGGCCGAAGGCACTTCCACGGGCTCGTGGGCGGCCAGTCCCAGGTCGCGCAGGAAGAGCACCCGGTCCGTGAACTCCGGGTCGAAGGCGATCTTGAAGCTCGCCTCGCGCAGGCCCCGGCTCCGGAAGGAGGGCACCAAGGTCGCCAGCTCGGAATGCAGGGTGTACATGGGCCGGCGCAGGCCGACCGGGGCCGGGAAGCGGTGCGGGACGTCTCCGGACATCGGCTCGACGAAGACGAAGCGTCCCTTGGTGAACACGACCGGCCGGAAGGAGAACTCCTCCAGGATGGTCTTGAGGGAATAGGAGAGGGCCAGGGCCGGAGCGGGCTCGTAGCGCGTGTCGTCCATGGAGCCCACTCGCGTATGGATCTCGCGCACCGTGTCGAGCCCCTCCGCGGCGGCGCGCGCCAGGATGTTGGTGATGCCCGGGGCCGCGCCCATGCCCAGCAGGGCCGTGCGCCCGGCGGCCCGGAAGCGGGAGTGATACCCGAGCTGGCGGCGCGTCACATGGAAGAGGCCGCCCAGGTCCACGTAGTGGCAGCGCAGGGCCAGGGCCAGCTCCATCGCCGCGCAATTGAGCTGGTACTGCGCGTCGTTGATCAGGGCGAAGGTCCCGGCCAGGGCCCGCGCCGCCGCGGCCCGGTCCCGCACATCCACGCGCACGGCGCGCACCCGGCGGTCGCGCAGGACGGCGGCCACGGCCCGGGCTTTGGCGAGGTCGCAGTCCGCGACCAGGATCTCGTCGCGCGGACCCGCGGTCTCGGCCAGGTCCCGGACCGTGATGCGGCCCATGGCCCCCGCTCCGCCCAGGACGCTGTAGCGCAGGCCCCTAGCCATGGGCGGGGAGCTCCCGGTCCTTGTAAGGGTACCAGAACGGCTTGGCTTCCAGGACGTAGTCGAGATGCACGTGCTTGGACTCCCGGAAAGCGTCGAGCCCTTCGGCGCCCAGCTCCCGGCCGATGCCGCTGTGGCGCATGCCGCCGAAAGGCGCCGCGTCGTTGTCCGTGAGCGGGTCGTTGATCCAGAAGGTCCCGGCCTTGATCTCCAAGGCCGCGCGCATGGCCAGGTTCAGGGAGTGGGTGTAGACGCTGGCGCCCAGGCCGTACTCGGAGTCGTTGGCCATGAAGAGGGCCTCGTCCGCGTCCCGGGCCGTCATGAGGGCCAGGACCGGGCCGAAGATCTCCTCGGTGCAGGGCAAGGTCCCGGGCCGCACCCCGGAGAGGATGGTGGGCTCGAAGAAGTGCCCCTTGAGGCCCTTGAGCCGGAGCCTCCGGCCGCCCAGCAGCAGCCGCGCGCCCTGCTTGACGGCGCGCGCCACCTGCCGCTCCACTTCGGCCGCGGCCTCGGCCGAGATCAGCGGGCCGATGTCCGTATCCGGCCTCATGGGGTCGCCCACGCGCAAGGACCGCACATGGGAGACCAGACGGCGGGTGAACTCCTCCACGATGGGCTCGACGAGGATGACGCGCTTGGAGGAGGTGCAGACCTGCCCGGCATTGAGCAGCCGCGCCCAGGCCACGCCGCGCACGGCCACGTCGAGGTCCGCGTCCGCAAACACGATGAAGGGGTCGATGCCGCCCAGCTCCAGGTTGACCTTCTTGAGGTCCCGTCCCGCTTGCGCGGCGATGCGCCGGCCCGACTCCGTGGAGCCGGTGAAGGCGATGAGGTCCACCCCGGGATGGCGGACCAGGAGCTCCCCGCCCCCGGTGATGATGTTGACCACGCCGGGGGGCAGGGCGCCGCAGCAGCGCCCCATGAGGAGGTTGGACAGCGGGTTGAGGCTCGGCGGCTTGCAGACCACCGTGTTGCCCGCGGCCAGGGCCGGGGCCACTTTCCAGGCCATCAGGAGGAGCGGGAAGTTGAAGGGCACGATGGCCGCGACCACGCCGTAAGGCTCCTTGATGGTGAAGTTGAGCTGGTGCGGGGCCACCGGCGGGACCGAGTTGCCGTAGCTGGAGCGGCCGACCTCGGCGTAGTACTCGAAGACCGCCGCCACCCACTCGATGCAGTCGACCGCCTCGATGAGCGGCTTGCCCGTCTCCCGGGCCATGAGCCGGGCGAGCTCACGCGTCCGGCCGCGGATGCGCCCGCCGGTCTCGCGCAGCAGCCTGGCCTTCTCCACGCCGGGCAGCCGCCACCAGTCCTTCTGCGCGGCGCGCGCCGCGGCCACGGCGCGGTCCACGTCCCGGCGGCCGCAGTCCGGGACCCGGCCCAACAGCTCGAGGGTCGCGGGGCTGCGCACGTCGAAGGCGCGCCGGGAGGCGGCCTCCACCCATCTGCCGCCCAGCAGTATCTTTTCACGCTTCATGACCATCAATTAGATAACATAGGGTACTTCAGTTCAAGTCAGGAGCAAGAGCCATGCCGATCCGACTCCAGACGCCGCTGCCGGGCCCGCGCAGCCGCGAGCTCATGGCCCTGCGCGAGCGCTTCGTGGCGCGCGGTCCGTTCCACGCCACGCCGGTCTTCGCGGCCCGCGCCCAAGGCGCCCTCATCGAAGACGTGGACGGCAACACCCTCATCGACTTCGCCTCCGGCATCGGAGTGGTCAACGCGGGCCACGCCCCGCCCTCCGTGGTCAAGGCCGCCTCCGAGCAGGCCGGCCGCATACTGCACGCGGGCTTCAACGTGACGCCCTACGAGGGCTACGTGCGCCTGGCGGAGCGGCTCGCCGCGGTCGTGCCCTGCGCCGGGCCCCGGAAGACCCTCCTGGTCAACAGCGGGGCCGAGGCCGTGGAGAACGCGGTCAAGATCGCGCGCGCGGCCACAGGCCGGCCCCGGGTGGTCTGCTTCGAGCACGGCTTCCACGGCCGCACCTACATGGCCATGACCCTCACCGCCAAGGAGAAGCCCTACAAGGAAGGCTTCGGGCCTTTCTGCGCCGAGGTCACGCGCGTGCCCTTCCCCTATTGCTACCGCTGGCCCGGGACCAGCGACCCGGAAAGGGTCGCCCAGGAGTGCTTCGCGGCCATGACCGCGGCCATCGCCCCGGAGAAGACCGCGGCGGTCATCATCGAGCCGGTCCTGGGCGAAGGCGGCTTCGTGCCCGCCCCGGCCGCGTTCCTCAAGAAGCTGCGCGCCTACTGCTCCGAGCACGGCATCGTCCTGGTGGCCGACGAGATCCAGAGCGGCTTCGGCCGCACCGGCACGCTCTTCGCCTGCGAGCAGTTGGACGTCGAACCCGACCTCATGACCCTGGCCAAGGGGCTGGCCGGCGGACTGCCTCTGGCCGCGGTGGTCGGCCGGGCCGAGCTCATGGACGCCCCGGTCGTCGGCGGCATCGGCGGGACCTACGGCGGCAACCCCGTGGCCTGCGCCGCGGCCCTGGCCGTGCTCGACCTGTTCCAGGACGGTTCTTTGCTCAAGCGCGCCCGGGTCATCGGCGAGATCCTGACCGTTGCACTCGAGGCCTGGAAGCAGCGCTTCCCCCGCATCGGCGACGCGCGCGGCCTGGGTCCCATGCGCGCCCTGGAGCTCGTACGCGACCGCGCCTCGAAGGAGCCGGACAAGGAGGCCGCCTCGGGCCTGGCGCGCTGGTGCTGGGAGCACGGCCTCGTGGTGCTCACGGCCGGCACCTTCGGCAATGTCATCCGCCTGCTCGTGCCCCTGTGCATAACGGACGAGGACCTGGCCGAGGGACTGGCGGTCATGGCAGCCGGGCTCGCGCAGCGCTGAAGGAGGGATCATGGCTCAAGACACCATCGCCGTCCTGGACAAGTTCACGGGAGAGACCATCTCCCGCGTGCCCGCGGCCTCGCAGGCGGACGTGCGCCGCGCCGTGGAACGCGCGCAAAAGGCTTTCGCGGAATACTCCCTGTGGCCGGCGCACCGGCGCGCCGCTGTATTGGAGAAAGCTTCCCGCCTCATCTCCGAGCGCCGCGAAGGACTCGCCAAGACCATCTGCCGCGAGGCGGGCAAGTCCTGGAAATACTCCCTCATCGAGACGGACCGCGCCGTGGAGACCTTCAAGTTCGCGGCCGAGGAGACCAAGCGCATCCACGGCGAGACCGTGCCCCTCGACGCCTCGACCGCCGGGGAGGGCCGGCTGGGCTTCTATCTGCGCGTGCCGGTCGGCGTGGTGGCGGCCATCACCCCCTTCAACTTCCCGCTCAACCTCGTGGCCCACAAGGTCGCCCCCGCTCTCGCGGCGGGCGACGCCGTGGTCCTCAAGCCCGCCACGGCCACGCCCCTGACCGCCTTCGCCCTGCAAGACATCCTGCGCGAGGCCGGCCTGCCGGAGGGCGCCCTGGAGCTCGTGGTGGGCGGCGGCGCCACGGTCGGGACCTGGCTGGTCTCGGACCCGCGGCCGGCCGCGGTGACCTTCACCGGCAGCCCGGCCGTGGGCCTGGAGATCACCCGCCAGGCGGGCCTCAAGAAGGTCGCCCTGGAGCTGGGCAACAACGGCGGCGTCATCATCGAGCCGGACTCGGACTGGGAGGCGGCGGTGCCCCGCTGCGTCATGAGCGCCTTCGCCAACTCCGGGCAGGTCTGCCTGAGCCTGCAGAGACTCTACGTGCACGAGTCCATCGCCGCGCCCTTCATGGAGAGGCTCCTCTCGGCCGTAGCCGGCCTGAAGACCGGCAACCCCCTGGACCGGGACTGCGACGTAGGGCCCATGATCAGCGCGGCCGAGGCCGAGCGCGCCGAAGCCTGGGTGAAGGAGGCGGTCTCGGCCGGGGCGCGCCTGCTGGCCGGAGGCGGCCGCAAAGGCGCGCTCATGGAGCCCACGGTCCTGGACCGCGTGCAACCGGACATGAAGGTCATGTGCCAGGAGGTCTTCGCCCCGGTGGTCTCCGCGGTCTCCTACCGGGACTTCCCGGAGGCCCTGGCTCAGCTCGCCGACACCCCCTATGGGCTGCAGGCGGGCATCTACACGCACGACATCGCCAAGGCCCTGGAAGCGGTGCGCCGGCTCGACTTCGGCGGCGTGATGATCAACGACACGCCCATCTTCCGCGCCGACAACATGCCCTACGGCGGCAACAAGGCCAGCGGCATCGGCCGCGAAGGCGTGCGCTACGCCGTGGAGGAGATGACCAGCCTGCGCATGGTGGTCATCAAGCCCTGACCGTTCGGCCCTATCTCAGCGCGGCCATGGCCGCCTGCAGGTCCTCGGGGTGATGGCATCTCTCCAGGGCCGCCTGGGGGGACACCAGCTTGTTGCGGACCAGCCGCAGGATGGCCTTGTCCATGTTGACCATGCCCAGCTTCGCCCCGGCCTCGATGGCGGAGTAGACCTGGGTGGTCTTCCCTTCCCGGATGGCGTTCTCGATGGTCGGGTTCATGATGAGGACCTCGCGGGCCGCGATGAGCCCCTTGCCGTCGGCCCGGGGCAGGAGGATCTGGGAGACGGCGGCCTTGAGGGCGGCCGCCAGCCGCAGCTGGATCTGCCGGTGCCGGTCCAGGGGGAACAGGTTCACGATGCGCTCGACCGTATGCATGGAATCCGTCGTGGGCAGGGTGCTGAAGACCAGGGGCCCGGACTCCGCGATGTGGAGCGCCGCCTCCGCGGTCTCCTTGTCCCGGATCTCGCCGACCAGCACGACGTCCGCGTTCTGCTTCAAGACGGACTTCAGCGCCGCGGCGTACGACCGCGCGTGGGTGCCCATCTCCCGCTGGCAGATGAGCGAGTTCTTGGGGACGAAATGGTATTCGATCAGGTCCTCGATGGTCACGATGTGGACGTCCCGCTTCTGGTTGATCTGCTCGAGCAGGCAGACCAAAGTCGTGGACTTCCCGGAGCCGGTCGGTCCGGTCACGAGCACCAAGCCCCGGGACAGGGACGCCAGGTTGGACACCGCCTCGGGCAGATCGATGTCCTCCGGGTGCGGGACGGCGGAAGGGATCATGTGCAGCACGGCGTGGAGCCCCTGCCGCGTGGTCGTGACGTTCATGCGGAAGCGGGCGACCTGGGGCAGGGTCACGGAGCAGTCGAGCTCCAGGTTGTCCTGCAGGAGCTTCCTCTGCTCCTCGTACAGGTTCGACAGGATGAGCCGGCAGACCTCCTTGGCGTCCAGCGCCGGGAATCCCTGCAGGGCCGCGAGGACCCCGGCGAGGCGGATCATGGGCGGCTGGCTGGGGACGAGGAATATGTCGGAGGCCTTCTGCGCGACCGCGGCTTTGAGGATGTCGGGGAGCTCGCTCATGCTGACATCCTATCAAAACCTCCAGCCCAGGCGGGCCAGCAGGCTGACGGCCTGCACATGGCTCGAGGACTGCAGGGGGGTGCCGAGCTTGGCCCCGTCGATCCTCCAATAGTGCCAGCCGGCCTCGAAGTCGGCCAGGTAGTCCCGGGTCAACAGGACCTGCACCCCGCCGGCCAGCAGGACCGCCAGGCCGGTGGAGGCGTCCTCGACCTCGCGCATCTCGCGCGTGCCCGTGTCGGCCCAGGCGTATCCCTGCCGGGGCGTCATCTCCGTCTCCTGGGAGTAGATGTTGAAGCCCAGCCCGGCGGCCGCGAACGGGCTGACCCGGCGGCCGGGCCGGGCCAGCCAGCGTCCCTCCAGCAGGAGCGCGGCGGCCTGCACCTGGGAGGTGCCGTCGAGGCTGGCGCTCATGGGCCGGGCCTCGGTGAAGCTCATCTCGTCGAGGCGCAGCCCCAGGTCCCACTGCGGCTTGACGTGGACGAGGAACTCGAAGCCCGCGGCCAGGCCGCCGTTGGCCGCGCGGTTGAAGCCGTATGCGGGCAGGGCCAGGGCCCCGCCCAGGCCGGCCTTGATGACCCGCTCGCCGAGGCGCACGGAGCGGCCGTCCCAGTCGGATTCGTAGTCGATGCGCCGGATGCTGTCGCGGCGGATGTCGAGGACGCGGCCCCGGACCTCTACGCCGAGGTAGTCGGTGGTGGCGGAGAGGATGCGGCCGTCGAAGCGGGTCCCGCCCTTCATGAGGAAGGTCTCGGCCCGGGCGCCGCCCGCGGCCAGGAGCAGCGCCGCCAGAAGGATGCGTCCCCGAATGGTCATACGGTCCTCCTCAGTAGACGCCCCGCACCACGCCCTTGAGGCCGGCGCGGGGGATGAAGTAGATGGGCCGGCCGCCGGCGTCCTTCCAGACGGTCGCGTCGTCCGACTCGTCGCGGTTGTCGCCGAGCACGAAGACCTGCCCCGGCGGGACCTCCAGGGGGCCCAGGTCGTCGCCCTCAAGGCGCTCCGCGGCCCGCTTGTGCACGGCATAGGGCTCGTCGAGCTCGCGGCCGTCGATGAAGACCTTCTTGCGGCGCAGCTCCACGGTCTCGCCCGGCAGGGCCACGACCCGCTTGGCCAGTTCCATGTCCCACGACACCGGGGAGGGGAAGATCACGATGTCGCCCCGGCGCGGCTCGCGCCAGCGCAGGGTGAGCTTGTCCACGAAGAGGTGCGTGCCCACGGCCAGGGTCGGCTCCATGGAGCCCGAGGCCACCACGATGGCCTCGCAGACCCAAAGGCGCAGGGCCAGAGCGATGGACACGGCGATGCTGACCAGGAACAGCCAGCGGGGGACGTTCATGCCTGCCTGTATGATACCAGACGATGCCCGGTCCCGCAATTTGTTATTCTTGGGCGCGTCATGTCCGCAGCGCCCAGCGTCGACGAGTTCCTGGCCCAGTTCCTAAGCGCCCTCAGCTTGCTATAATAGGGACAAGCCGATGAAAAGCTTCATCTACATCCTCAAGGAGACCCTGCACCTGGTCAGGAAGCACAAGTTCTACTTCCTCCTGCCCATCCTGGTCGCGCTGGCCTTGCTGACCCTGCTGGCCTACCACGTCGGGCCGGCCGTGGCCGTCTCCTTCATCTACGCCGGGCTCTGAGCCCGGCCAGTCCCGACTAGCCCAGGAGCTCCGCCTCGACGCGGCGGTAGTGCGCCACGACCGCCGAGACGAACTCGCGCTTGGCGTTGTAGGAGCCCGGGAAGAAGCTGCCCTTGAAGCCCGCGATGACCAGGTTGCGCAGCTGCTTGCGCGTCAGGTCCGCGTGGCGGACCACCAGCTCCAGCTCGCGCGAGACCGTGGTGTTGGAGACCAGGCGGTTGTCCGTGCAGATGCTCACCGAGAGGCCGTAGTCGATCATCCTCTTGATGGGATGGGCCGCGATGGCCTTGATGGTGGGCGTGGTCTGCAGATTGCTGGTGACGCAGGCCTCGATGCCGATGCGCTGGCTGGCGATGTAGCTGGCCAGGTCCTCGACGTAGCGGCGGTGGTCCGGGATGTCCGGCGCCTTGATCATCTCGTGCGCGAAGAGGAAGGTCCCGTGCCCGATGCGGTTGGCGTGGCACTGGGTGATGGCCTGCCAGATGGACTCCGGTCCGTAGGCCTCCCCCGCGTGCACGGTCTTGCGGATGAAGTGGTCGTGGGCGTACTGGTAGGCCTCCTTATGGTCTTCCGGAGGATAGCCCGCCTCCTCGCCGGCCAGGTCGAAGCCGACGACGGGGAGTCCCTCCCGCGACCAGGCCACGGCCGAGCGCGCCAGCTCCAAAGACGCCGCGGCGTAGACGTCGTCCTTGTCCGCGTGCTCCATGATGCTGAGCAGGCTGGCGAAGTACTGCGACATGCCCTTCTTGAACTTGCGCATGCCGCAGACGATGATGGCGTAGTGGAAGGGCAGGTCGGCGCCGGAGCGCACGGCGGGACGCCGGTTGTGGGCCTTGGCCGCGGCCCAGAGCCCCTTGGACACGGCGCGCACCGCGTCGGTGGCGGTGAGCCCGTCGCAGACGTGCAGCTGGGGCGCGAAGCGCACCTCGATGTAGCGCACGCCCTCGGCCGCGTTGTCCTCCACGAGCTCGGCCGCCACCCGCTCGAGGTTCTCGGCGCGGCGCAGCACGGCGCAGGTGTAGGCGAAGCCGTGCAGGTATTCGGGCAGGTCGCGGTAGGAATCCTTGAAGACCAGCTTGCGCATGCCCGCCTCGGAATAGGACGGGAGTTTGACCTTCTCCCGGCGGGCCAGGTCGATGAGCGTGCCCAGGCGCAGGGAGCCGTCGAGGTGCAGGTGCAGGTCGGACTTGGGGATGCGGCGGATGAACTCGGGGGTGATGCGGTCTTTCATAAGGGAGGTCTATCCTACGAAATTTCCCAGCCCCCGGACACAAAGGCTATAATGACGGGACACTTTCTCAAGGAGGAGCGCGATGCCCACCGTGACCGACACGCAGGAGAACCTCAAGACCGCTTTCGCCGGCGAGAGCCAGGCCAACCGCAAGTACACCGCCTTCAGCCGGAAGGCCGAGAAGGACGGTTTCCCCAAGGTGGCCCGGCTCTTCCGCGCCGCGGCCGAGGCCGAGACCATCCACGCCCTCGGCCACCTCGCGGCCATGGACGGCATCGGGACCACGGCCGAGAACCTCAAGGCCGCGGTCGCGGGCGAGACATACGAGTTCACGGAGATGTACCCGCCCATGCTGGAGCAGGCCCAGAAGGATAACCACCGCGCCAAGACCATGTTCGGCTGGGCGGTCAAGGCCGAGGCGGTGCACGCCGAGCTCTACCGCGAGGCCCTGGAAGCCGTGCGGACGGGCAAGGACCTGGAGGCGGCCGAGGTATACTTGTGCCCGGCCTGCGGGCACATCGAGCTGGGCCAGCCGGCCGGCAAGTGCCCGACCTGCGGCCTGGCGCCGGAGAGGTTCCGCCGGATGGACTAGC
>JACRDS010000001.1 GCA_016212825.1 Elusimicrobiota bacterium
AGATGATCTCCATGCTCTCGTCCACCTTCCAGGGGATGCTCAAGAAGGAGCCGTAACGAGGTCCCGGCGCGAAGCGCCGGGACCCGCCCAGATGCGCAAAGCGCATCTGGGTCATTCCTCGGAGGGCCTCACGGCCTTTCATGAAGTTGCGCACGCTTGAGGAAAGGGCGTGCGCGGGTTCCGACACTTCGTGTCGGAACCTCAAAATTGTACACTCTCCGGCGTGCCGCGCTGGTTCTGGCTGCTCGCCGCCCTGGCCCTGACCGCCCCGTTCTGGGACCTGGGACACCCCCTGCTCGAGGTCGACGACGCGCGCTACGCCCAGATCCCGCGCGAGATGGCGCTGGGGGGGGATTGGGCCACGCCCCGGCTCAACGGCCTCGAATACATCGAGAAGCCGCCCCTCTGGTACTGGCTCTGCGCCGCCTCCTACAAGGCCTTCGGCGTCGGCGAAGCCGCGGCGCGCCTGCCCTTGGCCCTCATCGCCCTGCTGTCTTTGCTGGGCACGGCGTGGCTGGGCTCCTGGCTCTACGACCCGCGCCGGGGCTGGACCGCGGCGGTCCTGCTGGGCTCGTCTTTGCTCTTCTTCGGCCTCTCCCACTGCATCACCCCGGACTCCGGGCTCACGGTCTGGCTGCTCTGGTGCACCGCCTTCCTCCTGCGCGCCCTGCTGCGGCCCGAGGACGCGGGCTGGGCCGCGCCCGCGGCCTGGGCCTGCGCCGCCCTGGCCTTCCTGAGCAAGGGCCTCGTGGGGCTGGTCTTCCCCGCGGCTTGGGCGTCTTTGGCCCTGCTCGACGGCGAGCTGCGCCCGCGCCTGCGGGCCTTGCTGCGGCCGGCCGGCCCGCTGGTCTTCCTGCTCATCACCGCGCCCTGGTTCCTGCTCATGGAGAAGCGCCACCCGGGATTCCTGCGCTTCTTCTTCTATGAGCACCACGTCCTGCGCGTCGCCACGCAGAAGTTCGTCCGCGACCAGCCCGGGTTCGTCTTCCTGCTCGTGCTGCCCGCCGCCTTCCTGCCCTGGACCCCGGCCGCGGCCGCGGCCCTGGCCCGGGTCCGGCCGGACTGGCGGCGGGGGGACAAGCGCGCCGCGGCCCTGGCCGCCTGGGTCGTCCTGGTGACCGCCTTCTTCTCCAAATCGCATTCCAAGCTCATCACCTACATCCTGCCCGTGTTCCCGCACCTGGCCCTGCTGGCGGCCGGCTCCCTCGAGGAGAAGCCGCCCTGGGCCAGGCGCCTGGCCCAGGGGCTCGCGGCCCTGCTCGTCTTCGCGGCGGCCGTGGCCACGCCCGCCTCGCACTTCATCCCGGGGGGAGCGCTCCCCTTCACCGGCGCGACGGCGCTGGCTGCGGTGGTGCTGGCCCTGCTGGCGGCGGCTTTGTGGTGCTGGAGTCGCGGCTGGCAGCCCCTGGCCGCCGGCTGCGCCGCGGGACTCCTCGCCGGCGCCCTGGGGCTCTTCGCCGCGCGCGCGGCCGGTCCGGCCGTGAGCGCCCGGGACATCGCGGCGGAGATCTCCAGCCGCCGCGGCCGAGGCGACCTCGTCTACACCTTCAGCACCTACCTGCAGGGCCTCCCCTTCTATACCGGCCAGCGCGTGGAGCGGATGCTCTACTGGAAAGGAGAGCTGGAATACGCGGCGCGCGACGAGCGCATCCAGAGGGAGCGCTTCGGCGGGACGGAGCGCCTCCTCGCCCTGCCCCTGCCGGACCGGCGCGTCTTCGTGGCGTGCCGGCGGCGGGACGGGGCTTTCGTCGCGAGCCGGATCCCCGTGGAGCACGTCCGCTTCGCGCGGAGCGTCGGCCGCTGGGTCCTCCTGGAGTATTAGCGGGCCGGCTCGGACAAGGGACCGTCGATGGAGACCCGGGTCCGGGCCCGGTCCTTGGCCACGCCCGAGATGCGGTAGCGTCCCAAGCTCGCCTCGAGACGGAACAGGTGCGGGTCGAAGATCTCCGCCATGGCCTTCGTGAACTCCTTGGGGTCGCCGCTGGCGTCGACCAGGTCCTGCAGGGATCGGGTGTAGGAGCCGTTCCTGGCCTTGTAGGCTTCCTCGATCTGGGCCATGATGCGCAGGCCCGCGCGGGCCTTCTCCACGGCCAGCAGGTCGGAGGGGAAGGGCTTGTAATGGAGGTTGTAGTAGACGTTCCCGAAGAACAGCGCGCAGACGGCGCAGGCCGCGGCCAGGAACAGGATGAACGCCTCGGCCGGGTTCTTGGCGCGGCTCTCCACCACCAGGGCCCCGGAGAGCAGGTCGTGCAAGGTGCGCGACTGCGGATGCACGAAGGCGATGAGGAAGCCCAGGTTGCACAGGGGCATGCTCAGGAACCAGCCCACGGCGCGCAGCAGGCTGCGCACGAACCCCAAGGGGCTCCCGTCGAGGCGGACCGCCTTGATGCTCATGAGCCTCTTGCCCGCGGTGCCGCCGGTGAGATTCCCGACGAACTGGTAGGCCAGGGTCAGCGCGGCCCAGAGCGCGCCGGGCGCGACGAAGTCGTCCGGCAGCAGGGGGCCGGAGCGCACCCGGTGCTGGATGTAGAGCATCGTCGCGATGTAGCCGCCCAGGAACGGGGCCAGGTCCAGGAGGAAGGCCACGAAACGGTCGCTGACCTTGGCCGGGGCGAGTTCCAGCTCGGCGGACCGGGGCGGCACCGCGGCGAAGCCCAGCGGGGGGGAGTTCTCTGCCATGGGAAGAGTATAGACCGGGAGCAGGGGGGGAATCAAGCCGATTTCCCCCTCAGGTCCTCGGTCCCAGCTCCCGCTAGGCCATATGCTCGCCGGGCGAGGGCCACAAGACCCGCGCGCGGATGTCGTCGTATCCTTATAATGTATGTCATGGATACCAAGACCCCCGTCTCCACACGGATCGTCTCCTCCATCCTCTGCGGGGCCCTGCTCCTGGCCTGCCCCGGCCCCGCCGCCTACGCGGCGGTCGGGCAGGTGGTCTCGTCGGTCAAGATCGACGTCCCGGTCAACGCTCCCGCGGGCGCCGGCCTCCTCAGGACCTCCTTCTCCGGGACGCTCGACACCCGGACCTCCGCCCTGACGGGCACCCTTTCCGGGACCGGCCTCTCCGCCCTCGCCGCTCCGGCGGTGACGGCCGGGAACAACTCCGCAGCCCCGATCCAGACATCCCTGGCGGCCCCGGCCGTCCAGGGCGTCTCCGCCGCTGCCGTCACCCTCCAGGCCCCGACAGCTCCTCTGGCCGCGGCCCCGGCTGAGAAATCCCAGACCACCGCCGCGGCCCCCGAGAGCGGGGCCATGAGCCAGGCCGAGTCCATCTCCGCCGAGCCGGGACGCCTCGCCGCCCCGGCCGCCCGGATGCGCAAGGGCGTCATCGGCACGCTCAAGTCCCTCTTCTCCACCCGCAAGGATGCCGGCGAGGTCCCCGCCGTGGCCGCGGAGGCCTCCGGCAAGACCGCCGTGTCCCTGGCCCCGAGCTCGGAAACCGCGCCCGCGGCCGACGAGAAGTCCTCTTTGCCCGCCCCGCAGCCAGCCGACGAGAAGGAGGGGGGCAAGGGCTGGTTCGGCATGGGCAAATCCGCGGTCATGTTCATCGCCGCCCTGCTCGTCGGCCAGATCGGCGTCGAGGCCCTGGGCGCCTCCATGCCGGCTTTGGTGCAGAAGACCTTCGGCGATTTCACGGTCGTGGCCCAGCTGGGCATATTCGCCTCCATCGCGGGCATCATCGGCCGCACCATCGGGCCCGTGGCCGTGGCCAAGTTCGGCCTCAAGAAGACCTACCTCGGCGCCACGGTCACGCGCCTGATCTCCATCTCCGCCCTGTGCGCGCTGCTGGCCACCGGGCACATGACTTTGCCCCTGATGATGGCCTTCTATTCCATCAACGGGCTGCTCCAGGGCGTGGCCCTCACGGCCGAGACCAGCATCCCGCCGGCCCTGGTCGGACAGAACCCGGCCGCGCTGGAGCGCTTCTGGACCTGGGAGCAGACCTTGCTCGAGATCATCGGCGTGACCGGCCCCATCGCCACCGGCGCCATCATCGCCAGCATGGGATTTTTGCCCGCGCTCATCGCCTTCCCGGCGTCCTTCGCCATCGCCATCGCCATCCTGGCCCTGACCCTGAAGATCCCGCAGAAGGTCGAGGCCATGCGCCTGGCCGACCTCGAGAAGAAGGCGGCCGAGGGCAAGAAGATGACGGCCGGCGCCATCTTCAAGGAGTTCTTCCGCAAGATCGGCCAAGGGGCCAAGATCGTGTGGCACAACCCCGTGCTGCGCACCTCCTTCCTGGGCTTCACGGTCTACATGATGCTCAACCCGTTCCTCTACGCCATGCTGGCCCCGGCCTACGGCATGGCCTTGGTGGGCGCCGCCAACCCGGAGCTCGCCGCCGGCATCTACGGCACCATGACCGGGCTCTACAGCCTGGGCGGCCTGCTGGGCGGCCTGCTCATGATGCTCGAGCAGAAGAAGATCAAGCGCCTCAAGGAAGGCAAGGACGGCCAGGCTCCCATCACGGACGAGCAGGAGAACGAGATCCTGCGCAAGTCCATGCTGCGCTGGATGGTCTGGGGCACGGTCGGCCTGCTGGGCATCGCCACCATGGCCATCCCGCTGCCGGCCCTGGCGACCCTGGTCGCTCTGCCCTCCTTCCTCTCCTGGGCCGGGAGCCTGACTTTGCCCGCCCTGGCGCTGATCCCCTTCGGCGTCGCGCAGGTGGTCAGCTACCTCAAGCTGCGCAGCTTCTTCCAGTCCAAGGTCCCGGAGAAGGACATGGCCGACGCCATGGGCTTCTTCGGCTCGGCCTCCCTGGCGGTGAGCACGGTCGGGCTGCTGGCGCTCAAGTACCTCTTCAAGGGCGTGGCCGGCTTCACTCCCTTCATCTACATCGCGCTGGCGCTCATCCCGCTGGCCGCCTACTACATCTACCTGACCCGGCACCTCGGCAAGGTCTCGGCTCCGACGACAGAGAAGAAGTAGGTCCTTCGACCCACCGGGCCATAGGCCCAGGGGCCCTGCCGCCCCTGGGCCCTTCTGCTACACTCAGCGTAGGTCCCATGGTCCCAGACAGACACCCCGTGGTCCTACCCCGAAATCCCGAGCCGACGGAGGCCTTCATGCCGATGCTGCGCCGAGGGGCGGCCCTGGCCGCCCTGCTGCTGTTCGCCGCGAACGCCGTCTACGCCCAGAACAAGCCCAAGGGCCAGCCCTTCACGGACCTGATGATCCAGGCCGCCAAGGACGACCCCAAGGCCTTCACCATCGACGAGAGCTCGATCCGCATCGTGAAGCTCGGGCCCGCGGTGGCGCCCAAGCAGATCGGCCTTCCCGAGAAGCCCAAGCCCGGCGGCAAGACCCCGCCCCGGGGCGAGGAGCCGGGCGGGGGGGGCGAGGACCCCCTGGTGGTCATCGACAAGATCATCAACCTGGGCAAGAAGATCTGGGAGATCATCGAGGCCAACAAGCCCGTGGTCAACATCCAGACCACCTACGGCACCGCCACGCCCCAGGGCATCAGCCACTGGACCCAGCTCGCCGGGTGGAAGGCGCCCGAAGGCACGGTCTACGGGTTCTACGCCAAGAACGCCTACGGGGCGACCGTGATCAACGTGCGCTACCAGGTCCTGCGCACTTGCGGCGGGAACTACAAAGGCAAGGGCCAGTACCTCACCGCCGTCACCATAGAGCCCCTGACCGTGGACGTGCTGTGGGGCTACAAGTTCAACCTCGGCGTGGAGATCCCCGACTCCAGCATCGCCAACGCGGGCACCGCGGAGGACCCGCTGGCGGCCATGCAGCCGCTGGTCAAGTGGAGCATCGCCACGGTCCTCAAGGAGTCCAACGGCCGCAGCCTGTACTACCTGCGCGGCGACGGCCTCTTCAAGGAGATCGGCGGGCCTTTCGGCCAGGCCTACGACGACAGCGTTGCCAAAGCCCTGGATAAGGCTGTAAAATACAGCTTCCAGTGACCGGGCGCGCCGCTCGGGGCTCCGCCCCGGCGCCCGCCCGGGCGCCGGGGCGGACGGACTTCCAAGGAGGCCAGCGAGTGAAAGTCGACATACTCAAGCAGTTCAGCGTGTTCATGCCCAACCGGCCCGGCGCCCTCAGCGGCCTGGCCCGCGTCTTCTCGGAGAAGAACATCGACATCCTGGGCCTGGCCTCCGAAGTGCGCGACGACTCCGGCGTGGTGCGCATCGCCGTGGCCGCGGACGCCGACGTCTCGGCCATCCTCTCCCAGGCGGGGTTCTCCAGCGTGGAGACCAGCCTCATCTCCGTGGAGCTTGAAGGCCGGCCCGGCGAGCTGCACCGCATCGCCAAGACCCTGGCGGACGGCAAGATCAACATCACCACCGTCTACGGCAGCTCCGGCAGGGCCGGCGGCATCTCCCGCATCCTCGTCGCGGTCGAGAACGTGCAGAAGGCCCGGGCCCTCCTGGAGACCCTCTCCGCCGCCGGCAGCGCGGCAGCGCAGCCGTCCTGACGGTCATCTGGATGCGCGTTGACCGTCATGGGGGCCGCGGGTCCCAGTTGAACGCCCCGTCCCTATTTGTTTTAATTCTGGCTGGACGGCGATGAGATACCTGCTCATGACGGTCGTGCTCGGCGTGGCGGGCTACTTCGCCTGGAACCAGTTCAAGCCCAGGCAGGCGCCGCCGCCGCCGCCGCCGCCGCCGGCCATCCTCACCGAGCCTGCCCCGCTCATCTCGCCGGACGAGCAGGCCAAGGTCGTCAGGTCCGCCAGCGACCAGAACTCCGAGGTCCGCTGGCAGGCGATCATCTTCCTCGACAAGATGAAGGTCCCGGTCGCCTTCGACGTCATGTTCGAGAAGATGCGCAAGGACCCGGACGTGGAGCTGCGCATCAAGATCATCGGCCTGCTCGGGCAGCGGGGGGCGCAGAAGGTCACCGTGACGGCGAACTCCAACGACCCGCTCAGCCCGACCTACTCGGCGGACCCCACCTCCCGGGAGCAGCGCGTCAGCGAGATCTCCCAGCACCTGGTGGCCGCGGCCAAAGACTCGATCCCCGAGATCCGCATCGCGGCCCTGCAGGCGCTGGAGGTCATGGGCGACTACTCCGTGGCCTCGGCGGTCACGGACTCCCTGAAGGACCCGGACGAGAAGGTCCGCCTGCAGGCCCTGCGCACGCTCAACACCCTGCAGGACAAGAAGGCGGCGCTCATCGAGGCGGAGCGCAGGCGCCAGGAAGAGCTGCGCCGCAAGGCCGAAGAATCCGCCAAGAGCGGGCTGCCCCTGCAGCGCTGAACCGGCCCCGCTCGGCATAAGAGGACACCCATGGAACTCGGCATAAAGGAAATCAACAAGAAGGTCTCCGACGAGAGCGTGTTCGTGGCGGAACTCAAGCGCGAGATCGCCCGAGTCATCGTCGGCCAGGACGAGGTCGTCGGCCGCATCCTGACCGGGCTGCTCGCCAACGGGCACATCCTCATCGAGGGCGTGCCCGGCCTGGCCAAGACCCTGACCATCAAGACCCTGGCCCATTGCGTGGAGTGCGCCTTCTCGCGCATCCAGTTCACCCCGGACCTGCTGCCCGCCGACCTCACCGGGACGCTCATCTTCAACCCCAAGGACTCGAACTTCTCCGTGCATCAGGGACCCCTCTTCGCCAACATCGTCCTCGCCGACGAGATCAACCGGGCCCCGGCCAAGGTCCAGAGCGCCCTGCTGGAGGCCATGCAGGAGCGCCACGTCACGATCGGGCGGCACACCTATCCCCTGCCCGAGCCCTTCATCGTCCTGGCCACCCAGAACCCCATCGAGCAGGAAGGGACCTATCCCCTGCCCGAGGCCCAGGTGGACCGGTTCATGCTCAAGATCCGCATCACCTATCCCAACAAGGCCGAGGAGAAGTCCATCCTGGAGCGCATGACCGCGCCGGCCGCGCCGCAATGCTCCCGCGTCGCCAAGCCCGCCCAGCTCGTGCGGGCGCGCCAGATCGTCTCCGAGATCTACCTCGACGAGAAGATCAAGAACTACATCATCGAGCTGGTCTTCGCCACCCGCGACCCCGAGCGCCACAGGCTCGCCAAGCTCAAGCCCCTCATCAGCTACGGGGCCAGCCCCCGCGCCACCATCTGCCTCGCGCAGGCGGCCAAGGCCTTCGCCTTCCTCAACGGCCGCGGCTACGTCACCCCGGAAGACGTCAAGTCCATCGGACCCGACGTCCTGCGCCACCGCATACTCGTGAGCTACGAGGCCGAGGCCGAGAACGTCACCTCCGAGGAGATCGTCCAAAGCCTCTTCGAAGGCGTCGAAGTCCCCTAGGGGGTCAGGTCTTGAAATTTGAAGTTCCGACAGGCCTGCGCCCATTGCTCCGGGGTCCGAATGTCAAATTTCAAGACCTGACCCCATGATCCCATGATCTCCCCCGAGTTGCTGGCCCAGGTCCGGCGCATCGAGATCATGACCGGCCGGCTGGTCACCGAGACCCTGGCCGGGGAGTATCTCAGCGTCTTCAAGGGCCGGGGCATGGAGTTCGCCGAGGTGCGCGAATACGTCCCCGGCGACGACGTCCGGGCCATCGATTGGAACGTCACGGCCCGGACCGGCCGGCCCCACGTGCGCCAGTACGCCGAGGAGCGCGAGCTCACCGTGGCCATCGCCTGCGACCTCTCGGGCTCGCAGTCCTTCGGGACCTCGCGCCGGCTCAAGAAAGAGGTCGCCGCCGAGCTCTCCGCCGTGCTGGCCCTCTCCGCCCTGAACAACAACGACAAGGCCGGACTCTTCGTGTTCACCGAGGACGTGGAGGAGTACATCCCGCCCAAGAAAGGCCGGCGCCACGTCCTGCACATCATCCGTGAAGTATTGGCTTTTCAACCGGCCCATCACGGCACCCGCATCGGCCGCTCCCTGGAGACCATGGTGCAGGTGCTCAAGCGGCGCTGCATCCTGTTCCTCATCTCCGACTTCCGGGACCAGGACTTCGAGCGGCCCCTGCGCCTGGCCGCCCTCAAGCACGACGTCATCCCGGTGGTGGTCTCGGACCCGCGCGAGGAGGCCCTGCCCGCCCTGAGCGCCTTCCTCGACCTGGAGGACCCGGAGACCGGCCGCCGCCTCCTGGTGGACGCGGGGGCCGCCGGCCTGCGCGAGCGCCACCGCGGCCGGGAGGCCGAGCGGCTACGCCGGCTGGAGGATTTCTTCGGCCGCTGCGGCCTGGACTTCATCCGCATCAGCACGGACCGCCCCTACCTCGACCCCATCATCCGCTTCTTCCGCCAGCGCGCCCGGAGGCTGAAGCGATGAGCGCTTGCGCAAATCCCGAGCGCGCCCATCACCGCGTGCGGGGGACGCGGCGATGACGCTCCCGTGGGCGGCGCTGCTCCTGGCCGGCTCGGGGTGGGGGACCGAGGTCAAGCTCTCCGTCCCCAGCACCTCGGCGGTCCTGGGCGAGCCGGTCACCGTGCAGGCAGCCGCCGCGCTGGAACCCGGCGCCGCTCTGGCCCTGGACCTGCAGGCCTCCGCGACGGAGACCTTCGCCATCACCGGGGCCCGGGAGCTGGAGTCCCCGGCCGGCAGCGCGGAGCGCCGCTTCGAGCTCCAGCTCATCCCGCTGGACCTCGGCCCGCGCGCCTTCCCCATCCTCTGGACCCTTGCCGCGGGCGGGTCCACGCGCACGCTGAGCTCGACTCTGCGCCTGGAGGTCCGCGAGCCGCCGGGAGCCGAGAAGGCCCAGGACATCAAGGACATCAAGCCGCCCCGAGCCGCCCGGCCGAGGCTCTGGCCCTTCCTGCTCATGCTCCTGCTCGCCGGAGCGGCGTGGTACTGGGGGACCTGGCGCAAGAAGCGCCCGGCCGCCGCCGGGGCCGCCGCCGGGCCGCCGCCGGACCCCCGCCCGGCCGAGGTCATCGCCGAGTCCGAGCTGGAGCGGCTGGCGGCGTCGCGGCTCTGGGAGGAGGGTCGGCGCAAGGAGTTCTACGGCGAACTCACCGACATCCTGCGCCGCTACCTGGAGCGGCGCTGGGCCTTCCCCGCCACGCGGGAGACCACGGCCGAGATCGCGCGCCGCCTGCGCGGCCGGGACCTCGACCGCCGGCTGCTCGCGCTGTTCAAGGAGCTCTTCGAACGGGCCGACCTGGTCAAGTTCTCCAAGACCGCGACAGATGACCGCTGGAAGGAGGCGGACCTGGCGGCGGCGCGACGCCTGGTGCACGACACGACGCCCAAGCCCGCCGAACTCGCCGCCGGCGGCCCCTCATGAGGTTCGCCCACCCCTGGCTCCTGCTCCTGGCCCTGCCGGCGCTGGCCGCCGCCTGGTGGAGCGCGGCGCGCCTGGAGCCGGGGCGGCGGCCCACCCTGCCCTTCCCGGCCCTGGACGCCTTCGCGGGCGGGCCGACCCCGCGCGCCCGGCTGGCGCTCTGGCTGCCGCTGGGCCTGCGCCTGGCGGCGCTGCTGCTCCTGGTCGCCGGGCTGGCCCGGCCCCAGAAGGTGACGCGCCAGCTCAAGGGCTGGGGCCAGGGCGTCGACATCATGCTGGCCCTGGACACCTCCCTGT
Organism: Elusimicrobiota bacterium; assembly: GCA_016212825.1. Lineage (GTDB taxonomy): Bacteria > Elusimicrobiota > Elusimicrobia > UBA1565 > UBA9628 > UBA9628. The sequence continues at coordinate 10,465 of JACRDS010000001.1, forward strand.
CCATGAACGCGCTCGACTTCCAGCCCTTCAACCGCATCGACGCGGCCAAGGACACGGCCGCGCGCTTCGTGCGCGGGCGCGTGGAGGACCGCATCGGCCTGACCGTCTTCGGCGGGGCCCCCCTGCTGGCCTGCCCCCTGACCCTCGACTACGACGCGCTGCTGGGGCGCCTGGCGGAGCTCGGCGCGGGCATGACCGGCGTCGAAGGGACGGCCCTGGGCGACGGGATCGTCTCCGCGCTCAACCATCTCAAGGCCGGCGCGGCCAAGACCCGGATCATCATCCTGCTCACGGACGGGCGCGGCAACGTGGGGCTCGACGCGCCGACCGCGGCCAAGACGGCGGCGGCCGAAGGGGTCAAGATCTACGCCATCGGCACGGCCAAGCGCGGCGACAGCGTCATGCCGGTCGAAGACCCCGCCCTGGGACGGGTCATGGTGCGCGTGGGCGAGGATCTCGACGAGGAAGGGCTCCTGCAGGTGGCCCGGCTCACCGGCGGCAAGTACTGGCGCGCCACCAACCTCAAAGAGCTGCGCGCCGTCTACGACGAGATCGACCGGCTGGAGAAGACCAAGGTCAAGCTGCCGGAGACCGTCTCGCGCGCCGACCTCTACCGCGTCCCGGTCCTGGCCGCGGCGCTGCTGCTGCTGCTGGAGGTCCTGCTGGCGCAGGGACTCCTGCTGCGATGGCCATGAGATTTCCTAGACTATAACCAGAACGACATGTTCAGGAACCCATTGTACCTGATGTGGCTGGCGGTGGCGGCGGGAGCCGCGGCCGCCCTGCACCTCTGGGCGGCGCGGCGCCGGCGCGAGCTGGCCCGGTCTTTGGGCGACCCGGAGACCATCGCGCGCCTGCTGCCCCCGGAGGCCGGCCCCCGGCGCCGGCTCAAGGCCGCCCTGCTGCTCTGCGGGCTGGCCCTGGCCTTCGCGGCGCTGGCCGGCCCGCAGTGGGGCGTCGAGCTCGTCGCCACCCGCTCCGACATGCGCCAGGTCTTCGTCGCGGTCGACACCTCGCTCTCCATGACCGCGGAGGACGCCTCGCCGAACCGGCTGGAGAAGGCCAAGCGGGAGCTCTCCGGCCTGCTCGACGCGCTCCAGGGCGAGCGCGTCGGGGTCATCGCCTTCGCGGGGGACGCCGGCATCCTCTGCCCGCTCACCAGCGACGTCGCGGCCGCCAAGCAGATCCTCGCGGGGGTCTCCGCGGACGCCATACCGGTGCCGGGGACGGCCGTCGGGACCGCGGTGCGCCTGGCCGCCGGGACCCTGCAGCGCTATCCCGGCGGCAAGGCCGTGGTGCTGCTGACCGACGGAGAGGACCATCGCAGCGACCCGGCCGGGGCCGCGGCCGAAGCGGCGGCGTCCGGGGTGAGGATCTTCGCCATCGGCATCGGCACGCCGCAGGGCAATCCCCTGCCGGTCAAGGAAGCCGGCAGCGGAGCTCTGACCGGCTACAAGAAGGACCGCAAGGGCGCCACGGTCATCAGCCGCCTGGGCGAGAAGACCCTCGCGGAGATGGCCGCGCAGACCGGCGGCGCCTACTACCGCGCCAGCCCGGCCGAGGACGAGGTCGCAGACATCGCCCGCCGCATCAAGGGCCTGGAGCGGTCGCAGGGCGAGACCGGAGCCTCCCAGCAGTACCGCAACCGCTTCCTCTATCCCCTGGCCGCGGCCTTCCTCCTGCTCCTGGCCGAGCCTCTCGTCCCCCTGAGGCGGGCCCGGGCGGCGGCCAAGGGGCCGCCGTCCCCGGAGGGCGGCCGTCCTCCTCTCCCGCAGGGGGCGGCGCTGCTGCTGCTCTGCCTGCTCCCACTGCCGGGACGGGCCGCCGTCCGCGAGTCCGAGCTGCGCGCCGGCAACAGCCTCTACCAGAAGCGCCGCTTCGAGGACGCCCTGGAGCGCTACCGCGCCGCGCAGCGCCCGGGCGACGCGCGGCCGGACTTCAACGCCGGCGACGCCCTCTACCGCCTGGAGGATTTCGAGGAGTCGGCCCGCCGGTTCCAGGGTCTGGCCGAGGACCCCAAGACCCCCCGGGAGCTGCGCGCCGCCGCCTACTACAACCTGGGCGGCGCCCTGGTGCGCAAGGGAGACTACGCCGGGGCCGTGTCCGCCTACCGCCGGGCCGTGGTCCTGGGGCCGGAGGACCGCGACGCCCGGGAGAACCTGGCCGTGGCCCTGCGCCTGCTCAAGAACCCGCCGCCCCCCCGGAAGAAGTGCGACAAGCCCGACGACAAGAAGAAAGAAGGCAAGGGCGGGGGGGGAGGCGACAAGAAGGACTCCCAGCCTCCGACCCCGGCGCCCCGTCCCCAGGACGGGATGTCCAAGGAAGACGCGGCGCGCATCATGCGCGCGGTGGCCGAGAAGGAGAAGGCGGCCAAGCAGTCCGTCCAGCAGTTCTCGCCGCAGCAGCAGAAGCGGCCGCCGTCCGAGGAGGACTGGTGAGGCTCCGGCTCGCGACGGCCCTGGCCCTGGCCCTGGCCCTGGCCCTGGGCGCCGCGGCGCCGGCCGCGGCCCAGCTCTCAGTCAGCGCGCAGGTCAACAGGACCCAGGTCGGGCTGGACGACCAGGTGGTCCTCGCGGTCACCGTCTCGGGCCCCCAGGCCTCTTTGCCCGACCCCCAGCTGCCGGCCCTGTCCAACTTCAGCGTCTACTCCTCCGGCCGCAGCCAGAACATCTCCTTCGTCAACGGCCGGGTCTCGAGCTCGGTCACCCACACCTTCGTCCTGGTGCCCCGGGCCGTGGGCAAAGGGCTCATCCCGCCCATCGCGGTCTCGGCCCAGGGCGCCAGCGCGCAGACCGAGCCCATCGAGATCCAGGTGGTGCCTCCGGCCGGCGCCGCCGCGGCCGCCCCGGCGGGAGCCCCGGGAACGGCCCCGGCCCGGCCCCGTCCGGCCCCCGCGGGAGCCGGAGCGCCGGACGTGATGGTCGTCGCGGAGCTCGACAAGCCCAGGGCCTTCGTCAACGAGCAGGTCACGCTCTCCGTGAAGTTCTACGCCGCCGTCCCCCTGATGGGCAACCCCGAGTACGTGCCGCCCAAGCTGGAGGGCTTCCTGGGAGAGGACCTGCCGCCCCTGCGCCACTACGACGCCGAGGTCAAGGGCAGGTCCTATGGCGTCACCGAGATCAAGACCGCCCTCTTCCCCCTGCAGGCCGGCAGGCTGCGCATCGGCAGCGCGGTGGTGCGCTGCCACGTCCAGGTGGATCCCTCCGTGGACCCCTTCTCGCCCGACTTCTTCGAACGGTTCTTCTCGCAGGGCATCACCGCGCCGCAGGCCCGCACCGTCGCCTCCCAGCCCCTGGTCCTGGAGGTCCTGCCCCTGCCGCCGCAGGGCCGGCCGGCCGGCTTCGCGGGCGCGGTCGGGCGCTTCTCGGTCTCCGCCGCGGTCGACAAGGACCGGGCCAAGGTGGGCGACGCCGTCAACCTCTCGGTCAGCGTCCAGGGGACGGGGAACCTCAAGGCCATGGGCGAACTGGCCCTGCCCGCCCTGCCGTCCTGGCGGGTCTTCGAACCGGCGACCTCGGTGAACCAGCAGAAGCAGGGGGACCTGGTCCAGGGGTCGAAGGTCATCCGCACGGTGCTCGTCCCGCGCGTCTCGGGCGACCTGGCCGTCCCCGCCATCCCGTTCACCTACTTCGACCCGGCGCGCCGGGAATACGTCCAGGCCCGGAGCGCGCCCCTGAGCGTCTCGGTGGCGCCGGGCGACCCCGGGCCAGCCTCCAGCCCGGGCTACGGCGCGCCCGCGGCTCCCGCCGCCCCGGGCCTGACCCGGGTCAACGAAGACATCGCCTACCTCAAGAGCGGGACGGCGGCCCCGGCGGCCACGCGCCTGCTGGAGGCCGCGGCCGCGGCCGGGCCCGTCCACGCCCTGCCCTTCCTCTTCCTCGGCTGGGCCGCGGGCTCGGCCTTCTACCGCGGACGCCTGGCCTCGGACCCGCAGGGCGCCCGCTTCCGCGCGGCCCTCAAGCGGGCCCGCTCGCGCCTGCACCAGGCGCAGCGGGCGGCCGACCACCGGCAGGCCGCCGGCCTGATGTCGGAGGCCCTGGTGAATTTCCTCGCGGACAAGCTCGCCGAGCCGGCCGCGGGCCTGACCATGCGCCGGGTCGCCGAACTCCTCCAGTCCCGCCAGCCCGGGATCCCGGGCCCGACCATAGAGCGCATCCGCGCGGTCTGGGGGGAGCTCGATTCCCGCCGCTTCGCGCCCCCGTCGGCCGGTCCCGGGGGGGAGGGCGCCTCCGTGCACGATGAGCTCGCCGCGCTCTTCCGGGACCTGGAGAAGGAGCTCAAGCGATGACCCCCGCGCTCCTGGCCGCCGCCCTGCTGGCCGCGCCGCTGTGGCCCTCCGCCCGCGCGGACGTCCCCCAGGGGCAGAAGCTCTACGACCAGGGCGACTACCCGGGCGCGGCCGCCTGGTACGCCCAGGCCGCCGCCGCGGACCCGCGCGACGCGGCCCTGCGCTACGACCTGGGCAACGCCCTGTTCAAGGACGGCAAGACCGGACGGGCCATCGCCTCGTACCAGCGGGCCTTCGACATGTGCCCGCGCGACGCGGACATGCGGCACAACCTGGACTATGCCCTGCGCCGCGCCGGGGAGGAGCTGGTGCCGGCGGGCGCGCCGCCGCTCCTGTTCCTGGCCTTCCACCTGTTCAGCGAGAGGGAGCTGGCCGGGCTGCAGTGGCTGGCCTGCTGGCTGGCGCTGATCCTGGCGGGGCTGTGCCTGCGCCGCGAGTCCCTGCGCGAGGCCCTCCTGCCCGGGACCGCGACGGCCCTGGCCCTCTGGCTGGGACTGGGCGGCTGGTGGCTGGCGGTGCGGGGGGGGATCTCCCCGCCGCGGCGCGGCGTCATCGTCGCCTCTTCGGCCGAGCTGCGCAGCGGACCCGGGGAGAGCTTCAGCGTCAGCTTCACGGTCCCGGAAGGCCGCCGCGTGCAGGTCCTCTCCGCCAACGGCGCCTGGCTCGAGCTGGGCCTCGTCAAGGAAGGGGTCAAAGGCTGGCTCCCGGCGTCCGCGGTCGAGGAGATCTGACTACGGGTTGAACGGCGCCACCGGAGTGAGCGGCACGGGAGGGATCTGGGAGGCGGGCTTGGCCGGGGCCTTGACCAAGGCCGCGGGTTCCTTCTTGGCCGGAGCCGCGCCCTTCTTGGCGGCGGGCCCCGCGCCCTTCTTGCTCTGAGCCTTGGCCGGCTTCTTGGCCGCCGCCTTCTTCTCGACGGCCGCGGGGGCCTGCGGCTTCTCCTGCGGAGCCTGGGCCTGCCCCTCGCCCTTGTCCGCGGCCGCGGCAGGACCGGAGAGCTCCTCGGCGGTGTAGGTGTCCCCGCCCGCGGGAGCGGACTCCTCGCTGACCACGGCCTCGCCCGAGGATGAGCCCTCGGCCGGATGCTCATCGGCGGGCTTGGCCTCGGCGGGGGCCTCGTCTCCCGAGGCCGGCTCGGGCGCGGGCTGGGGAGCGGCGGCCGGGACCTCGTCGGCGCCGGGGACTTCTTCGTCCTGAGCGCGCGCCGGGCAGACCGCGAGAGCCAGAGACAGCATCGCCCAAAGCATGGCGAAGAGATTATACCGATTCCATGCTACATAAATATTGCGGCGGGAGAAAAATGTTAGAATCCGCGTGGTTTCATGGCACCCGTCTATGCCGCCGCGACGCTCTGGGCCGGTGTGGGGCTGGCGATCCCCGCAGCAGCCGGCTTCGCCATCCGGGAGGGCTTCGGGGCCGGCGCCGGCGCGGCGGCCCTGAGCGCGGCCCTCCTGCTCCTGCTGGCCGGAGGCTGGAGGCCGGCCGCCGAACTCCCCCGCAGGCCTCTGCCTCTCCTGGCTCTGCCCGCGGGGGCCATCCTCGGGGTCGCGGCGCTCCAGCCTCTGCTGGGGCTGCGCCTGACGGCCCTGGCCGGCGCGGCGCTGGCCGCGGCCGGGTGGGGACTCTCATCCCGGACGCCTCCCGAGCATCAGGACGCGCCGTCCCCTCCCAGTTGGCTCCTAGCTCTCGTCGGCGCCGCGGCCGCGGCCTGGGCCCGCTGCCTCGGGCTGCTCTGGGGGAACTCGCTCTCCGGTCTCTGCGTCATGGCGGCCGCGTCGGCCGCGGGACTCGCCCTCGGCCTCTGGCTGAGGGCCCGGATGCTCCCGCTGCTGGCGGACTGGCCGCGGCGCGGTCTCGTCGCGGCCTCGGCCCTGGCCGGCTTGGCGGGCTTGTGCTGGCTGCGCTTCATCGGCTTCAACGCCGGCGCTCCCGAATACCTCATCGCGCCCCTGCAGGGGCCTGAAGACCTGGCCTTCATCGTCGGACAATCCGCCCTGGCGTCGGGGCTGTGGTGCGCCGTGCTGGCCCTGGCCTGGGAGCCGGCCGAGCCGGCCCCGACGGGCCGGCTGCGGTCCCTGGGCCGCGCCGCGCTGGCCGCCGCCGGCCCCCTGGCCGCCTGGGCCCTCGGTCCCCGGCTGGGCCCCGCCGAGACCGCCGCCGCCGCCCACCTGGCGCTGGCCGCCGCCGCCTGCCTCAGCCGGGCCCCCGGAGCCCTCCCGGACCGGCCCATCTTCTCCAAGGTCGCCGCCGCGGCCCTGGCCCTGGGCCTCGTCATGGGCTGGCAGAGCCGCCGGCTGCTGTCCGACATCTGGCTCTACCGCCTCGACGCCGCCCTGGCCGGAGGCCAGTATCTCGCCCTCCGGGACGACGGCCGCGAGGTCCTGGGCGCGTATCGGTTCTCCTCCGGAGTCTGCGCGCTCCTGCGCGACGGCGGCGCCTGGGTCCAGTCCGCCCTCGAGGCCAAGCGCGAGGTCCACCTGCCCCTGCTCCTCCAGGGCTCGCCGCAGAGCATCCTGCTGCTCAACGTGCGCAGCCCCGTCGCCGTGGCTTCCGCCATGGCCTACGGGGTGAAGGTCGTCTCCGTCGACCCGCATCCGGCCGCCGGCGAGGTCCTGGCCGCCCAGGCCGCGGCGCTCCGGGACACGCCGGGCGGCAAGACGCCCATCCTCCCGGAAGAAGCCGCTTCCTGGCCTCCGGCCTCTCCGGCGGTCAACGGGGCGACCATCAGCTGGGTCCGCGCGGACCTGCGCCGTTCTCTGCGCGCCTCCGGCCCGGCCTTCGACGCCATCCTGGAGGACCTCCCCTTCCCGGCGACCGCTCCCGAGCACGCCCGCCTGGTCACGCAGGAGGCCTTCCGGGAACTGCGCGCGCGCCTGACCCCGGCCGGCGTGGCGGCCCTGCGCCTGCCCGCGCCCTACCCGCCGCACCGCCTGTCCCGGGCCCTGCGCACGGCGCGCAGCGTGTTCGCGCACGTCGGAGGCTACGAACTCCCCGCCGGCTACCTGCTGGTCTGCTCCGACCGGCCCCTGGCTCCCGCCGGCATCCTGGCCCGGTTCAAGAACAGCGTCTGGCTCCAGGCCGACGACCTGGACCTGGAGGAAGGCCTGCAGGACCTGCGCTGGGACGACATGGACTCCCTGCCGCCGGACGCGGCCGCCCTGGCCCCGGACACCGACGACCGCCCCTCCGGCTTCTACCCGCTCCCGTACCTGGCCCGGCGCATCCCCCTCGTCTACACCGCCGCGGAAGCCGTCGCGGAATAGGCCCCGCCCCGCGTGCTATAATGGGATTCAGATGAAGCTCCACGCCATCACCCTCGGCTGCCAGATGTCCGCCGCCGACGGTTCCGAGACCCTCGCCCGCCTGCGGGAGCGGGGCTGGGCCGCCGCCGAATCGCCGGAGGACGCCGACGCCATCTTCCTGACCACCTGCTCGGTGCGGGACCACGCGGAGCAGCGCGCCCTCTCGCTCATCGGCCGCCTGCGCGAGTGGAAGGCCAAGGACCCCAAGCGCTTCCTGGTCGTGGCCGGCTGCGTGGCCGAGCGCCTGGGCCAGCGCCTGGCCAAGCGCTTCCCGCACGTGGACCTCGTGCTCGGGTCCAAGAAAGCGGGCAGCTACGCGGACCTCGTTGCCGAAGCCTTTGCCGTCAGGAATTCCGAATCGCCGAAGGCGATTCGGAATCCGGCGGGGGGCGATTCCGTTGTCCAAAGCCTCACCATCATGCGCGGCTGCTCCTGCGCCTGCTCCTACTGCATCGTGCCCTCGGTGCGCGGCCCGGAGCTCTGCCGGCCGGCCGACGAGATCCTCGCCGAAGCCCGCGCGCGCCTGGCGGGCGGCGCGCGCGAGCTCATCCTGCTGGGCCAGCGCGTCAACGCCTGGCGGGACGGGGACCGGGACCTCGCGGGTCTGCTGCGCGAGCTCGACTCCCTGCCGGGGCTCGCCCGCCTGCGCTTCATGAGCCCGCACCCGGCCCTGTGCGACGAGCGCCTCTTCGCGGCCCTGGCCGGCTGCCGCACGGCCTGCGAGTGGCTGCACCTGCCGGTCCAGTCGGGCAGCGACCGCCTGCTGGGGCTGATGGGCCGCGGCTACACGCGGGGGCAGTTCCTGGACACCGCGCGGCGCCTGCGCGCCGCGGTCCGCGGCGTTGTCGTTTCCACCGACATTATAGTAGGATTTCCCTCGGAGACGGAGGCCGAGTTCGCGGAGACCCTGGGCCTCGTTTCGGAGCTCCGTCCCGCGACGGCCTTCTGCTTCAAGTACTCGGGGCGCGAAGGCACGCCGGCCGCGGAGCTCGCAGACGACGTGCCCGCAGCGGTGAAGGAAGCACGCTTGGCCGCCGTCAACGCCGTGGTCGACCGCCACACGGCGCAGGCTTTGCAGGAAGCTGTGGGCAGCATGGTCGAGGTCCTGGCCGAGACCCCGACCTTCGGACGCACCCGGACCGGCTTCAAGGCGAGATGGAAGAGTCCGGTCGCGGCCGGCCGGCTCGCGCCGCTGCGCGTGACCGCCGCGACGCGCCGCACCTTGCTAGGAGATATCCATGAGCCACACGACCCATAAGCACGAGAAGACCGGCGCGGAGCGGCGCCAGCACGCCCGTCTGCCCGTGGTGGAGGGGATGATCGAGCCCATCACCGTGCAGTTCGGCAGCGAGGGCAGCGCCGCCCAGTCCGCCGCCGGCCAGCCCGCCATCCTGACCAACCTCTCCGCGGGGGGGATGTCCCTGCTCATGTTCCTCGAGCCGCCGCACGCCAAGCGCCTGGACATGGTGCTCAGCATCCCAGGCCTCGACCGCGTGGCCATCGCGGGCCGGGTCGTGCGGGTCCACCAGAGAGGGCCCACCTACAACGTCGGGATCTCTTTCATGCAGATCAGCAAGAAGCACCAGGACCAGATCAGCAAGATGGCCGAGGACCACGGAGACTGCGAGACCCGCGTCGGTCTGAAGCTCCCCGAGGTCTGCGTCAAGACCTGCACCTTCCACGCCCTCTGCGCCAAGCCGCAGAAGATGCCCTTCTGGCCGAAGAGATAGCGCCTCTCGCCCCCTCCGGGGAAGGAGGACGACCTCCCTCCGGGGACGATGGGCCCATGCCCATCGTCCTCGTCGGCCCCACGGCCTCCGGGAAGACCGAGCTCGCCGTCGCCCTGGCCCGCGTCCTGGGCGGCGAGGTCGTCTCCGCGGACTCCCGGCAGGTCTACCAAGAGCTCGACGCGGGCACGGCCAAGCCCGAGCGCGACGCGCAGGGCCGCGTCGCCGGCATCCCGTACCATCTGGTGGACTTCGTGCCGGTCGACGAGCCTTTCGACGCCGGCCGCTTCGCGGCCCTGGCGCGGGAGAAGGCGGCCGAGATCCAGGGCCGCGGCCAGCTCCCCATCCTCGCCGGCGGCACCGGGCTCTACGCGCGCGCCTTCCTGGAGGGGCTCTGCCCCCTGCCCCGGCGCGACGAGGCCCTGCGCCGCGAGCTGGAGGATGAGGCGCGCGTCCGCGGCCGGACCTGGCTGCACGAGAGGCTCGCCCGCGTGGACCCTGCGGCCGCGGCGGAGATCCCGGCCAACAACATCCAGCGCCTCGTGCGGGCCCTGGAGGTCTTCGAGCTCACCGGCAAGCCCATCTCCAGCCACTGGAGCGAGGAGCCGCCTGGGGGGCGGATCTCCGCATCAGCCATCCTCAGGATAGACTGGTCTCCCGAGTCACTGCGCCAGCGCATCAAAGCGCGCGCCGAGCTCATGTGGCCCAAGATGCTCGACGAGGTCCGCGGCCTCCTGCGCCGCTTCCGCGGGGATGAGCCGGGCTTCCAGAGCCTCGGCTATCCCGAGGCCGTGGCCTGCGCGCGCGGCGAGCTCCCGCCCGAAGCGGGGCTGGCGCGCCTCGTCAGCGCGACCAACGCCTACGCCCGGCGCCAGCGCACCTGGTTCCGGCACCAGCTCCCGGCCCGCTCCGTGGCCGGAGGCGGCGCCGAGGAGATGCTCCGCCAGGCCGTCTCTCTCATCCCGTCTCATCAAGGAGGCCGCCATCCTGACCATGCCCCGACCGACCGCTAGCGCCCTCGGCGGCGCCCAGCACCGCTTCGTCATGGCGTGCCTGTTCATGACCGGAGCCGTCACTCTGACCCTGGAGATCGTGGGCACCCGCGTCATCAGCCCGTTCTACGGCTCCTCCATCGCCACCTGGTCCGCGCTCATCACGGTCACCCTCGTGGCCCTGGCCGCCGGCTACGAGCTGGGCGGGCGGGCCGCGGACCGGGGGGCGGGCCTGGCGCTCTTCTCCCGCCTGCTCTTCTGGGCCGGCGCCGCGGTCCTCGCCGTGCCCCTGCTGCGCTCCGCGGTCCTGCGGCTCTCGGCCCCCCTGGGCGTGCAGGCCGGCGCCCTGGCCAGCGCCGCGGTCCTCATCGCCCCGGCCCTGGTCCTGCTGAGCATGCTGGGGCCGCTGGCCATACGCCTCACCGCCGCCGGCCTCGACACGGTCGGCCGCCGGGCCGGGGGGGTCTACGCGGTGTCCACCGTGGGCAGCGTGGCGGGGGCCATCCTCTCCGGCTTCGTGCTCATCCCGCGCCTGCCCATGAGCCGGGTCTTCTACGGCACCGCCGTCCTGCTCTTCCTCTTGAGCGCCCTGGCCCGCCGCCTCTCCGGGAGGAGCGCGGGAGCCGTCCTCCTGGCCGCGGCCGTGGCGCTGGCCGGCTTCTGGCCCCGGACCCTCCCGCGCACCAACGTCCTGGTCAACCGCGAGTCGGCCTACGGCCAGATCAAGGTGGTGGACCTGGGGCAGTCCCAGCGCTACCTCTTGGTCAACGGCACCAGCCAGTCCGTGGCCCGCCTGCCGGACATGGAGAGCGAGTCCCAGTACATCCGCGCCCTGGAATGGGCGCCGCTGGCGCGTCCGCGGGCGCGCCGGGCCCTGGTCATCGGCGTGGGCGCGGGCCTGCTGCCCTCGGCCTGGGAGCGCCGCCACGGGCTGACCGTCGACGCCGTGGACATCGACCCGGACATCGTGGCCGCGGCCCGCGAGCACTTCGCCTACCGCCCGCGCGGCCAGGTCTTCATCGAGGACGGACGCCTCTTCCTGGAAAGGAGGGGGGACCGCTACGGCCTCATCGCCCTGGACGCCTTCTCCAGCGAGTCGCCGCCCTACCACCTCTTCAGCCGCGAGGCGCTCTCGGCCATGCGCCGGCGCCTGGAGCCCGGCGGGATGCTCGCCGTCAACATCGTCAGCCTCCTGCGCGCCCCCGGCGACGAGGCCTGGCTCTCCGTCCACAGGACCCTCCGGACCGTCTTCCCCGAGGTGCGGGCCTTCGCGGCCAGCGACGAGTACCAGGGCCTGGCCAACGTCCTGCTCTTCGCCTCCGACGCGCCGCTGCAAGACGACGGCGCGTCGCGACGGGCCCCGGCGGCGGCGGCGGCCGACATCCGCTCCATGCTCGCGCGCGAGCTCGTCCCGGCGCCCGGGGACCAGGCGCGCGCCCGCGAGCTGCGCGACGACTTCGCGCCGCTGGAATCCCTCCTGGCCCGGACCGCGAAGCTCTGGCGCCGCAGCCTGCAGGGCAGCATCCCCGCGGTCATGCTCTACTGACCCCCGCATGAGGGACCGGGTCATCCTCGTCGGGGTCGGGCTCAAGGCCGAGGCCGAGGCCATGGCGTCGAGCCTCGGGGAGCTGCGCCGTCTCGTCGAGACGGCGGGGGGGGTTGTGGTGGGCGAGTCCTCCCAGGCGCTCGGCAAGTACCACCCCGGCACGCTCATCGGGACGGGCAAGATCGCCGAGATCGCGGAAAGCGTCCGCGCGCGCAAGGCGGACACCGTGGTCTTCGACCAGGAGACCTCGCCCGCCCAGCAGAAGTCTCTGGAGGCCGCCATCCGGGCCAAGATCATCGACCGCACGCGCCTCATCCTCGACATATTCGCCCGGCGCGCGCGCACCAGCGAGGGCCGCCTGCAGGTCGAGCTGGCGCAGCTCTCCTACATGCTGCCGCGCCTGACCGGCGCCTGGCGCGGCTTCTCCCAGCAGGTCGGCGGCATCGGCACGCGCGGTCCCGGAGAGCGCAAGCTCGAGTACGAGCGGCGGCACATCTCCCGGCGCATACAGCATCTGCGCGGCCAGCTCGAGGGCATCCGCTCGGCGCGCCTGCTGCGCCGCCAGCGGCGCTCGGCCGTGCCCGTGCCCCAGGCCGCGCTCATCGGCTACACCAACGTGGGCAAGTCGTCTTTGCTCAACGCCTTCACGCGCGGTTCCGCCGGCGTCTACGCCGACGACAAGCTCTTCGCCACGCTCGACCCGACGGCGCGCCGCGTGCGCCTGCCCGAGGACTCTTGGGCCGTGGTGACCGACACGGTCGGCTTCATCCGGCGCCTGCCCACCACCCTCATCGCCGCCTTCCGCGCCACCCTGGAGGAGGCCGCCCTGGCCGACTGCCTGCTCGTAGTCGCGGACGCCTCCTCGCCGGAGACCGACGCCCAGCAGGCGGCCGTGGCCGAGACCCTGCGCGAGCTGGGGGCCGACTCCCTGCCCCAGGTCCTGGTCTTCAACAAGGCGGACCTCCTCGGCGCCGCGGCCCGGCTCGACCTGGAGGGCCGCCACCCGGGCGCCGTCTTCGTGTCCGCGGCCACGGGGGAAGGCGTCGACGAGGTCCTGGCCGCGGTGCAGGACAGCCTCTCCCGGCGCTGGCTGCTGCGCGAGCTCGACCTGCCCGCGGCGCGGGCCTTCAGCCTCGCGGCCCTGGTGCGCCAGTCCAGCCAGATCCTGGCCCAGGACGCGGTGCGCGACCGCATCCGCCTGCGCCTGCGGCTGACCCGGGAGAACTGGGACCGCCTTCAAAAAAAGCTCGCCTCCACAAAGGGAAACTCCTAGAAAAGCCGCCCAGGTTTTGCTACACTTCTGGGCCTGTCGTCGCGGGCCGCCATGAGGACCGAACTCTTCGTCCAAGCCGGACTCGTCGCGCTGAGCTATCTGGCCGGGGGCATCCCCACCGGCTACCTCGCCGCGCGCTGGCTCAAGGGCATCGACATCCGCGAGCACGGGTCGGGCAACCCGGGGACGGCCAACGTCTACCGCGTGGCCGGAGCCCAGGCCGGAGCCATCACCCTGTGCGTCGACGCGCTCAAGGGGTTCCTGCCCGTGCTCTTCGCGCACCGCCTCCACCCGGACCAGCCCTGGTACGTCCTGCTCTGCGGCGCCGCGGCCGTCGTGGGCCACGACTGGACGCCCTTCCTCGGCTTCAAGGGCGGCAAGGGAGTGGCGACCTCCGCCGGGGTCTTCGCGGCCCTGACCCCATTCCCCCTGGCCCTGACCTTGCTCTCCTTCCTCGGCGGCCTCTGGGGCGGCGGGCACATCTCCATGGGCTCGCTGTGCGCGGCCGCGGTCCTGCCCGTCCTCTGCCTGCTCGACGGGACGCCGCGCCCCTACACGGCCGGGGCGCTGGCCGCGTCCGCGCTCATCGTCTACAAGCACATCCCCAACATCAAGCGCCTGCGCGCGGAGCGCATCCAAGCCCATGGCTAAGAACGGAAGCGGCGGTCCCCCGGACCCGGCCCCGCCGACCCCGGAGAAGGAGGTCCGCATCTACTCTTTGGCCACCACGGCCAACGAGTGCATCATCTTCCTGGAGGAGCTCACCGGCAACCGCCTGCTGCCCATCTGGATCGGCATCACCGAGGGCCAGGCCATCGCCATCCGCTTCTCGGGCATCGTGCTGCCCCGCCCCCTGACCCACGACCTGCTCCTGGGCACGATCACCCAGCTGGGCTACACGGTCCAGAAGGTGGTGGTCTGCGACATCAAGGACAACACCTTCTACGCGCGCGTCCGGGTGGTCAACAAGGAAGGCCAGGCCGCGGACCTCGACAGCCGGCCCTCCGACGCCATCGCCGTGGCGGTGCGCGCCGGCTGCCCGATCTTCGTCGAGGAGAAGGTCTTCGCCAACTGCCAGACCCTGAGCAAGCCCATCACCGAGGACGAGGTCAGCAAGTTCAAAGCGGACCTCAAGAAGGAACCCAAGAAAGGGAAGAAACCCTCCAAAGAGGAGCCCGGACCCCAAGGCGAAGGCCCCGGGTCCGAGGAAGAAAAAGACGATGAATAGACTAGACATCATAAAGGCCGTGGCCAAGGTCTTGAGCA
>JACRDS010000149.1 GCA_016212825.1 Elusimicrobiota bacterium
AGCGGCTGGGAGGACGCCCCGTAGGCCAGGCGCAGCGCGCAGGCGCGCAGAGTGCGCAGCGGGTGGCGCAGCGCTTCTCCCGCCGCCCAGGGCAGCAGGCGCCGTCCGTCGGCAACGCCCTCGGCGACCACCGCGGGCCCCAGGGCGGTCGACACGAAGCCCAGGGCCCCGATGGTGATGTTGTTGTCGGCTCGTCCATCTTCGAAGAGGACCAAGCGGTGCTGCGTCCGCCAGTTCATAGCGGCCCAGAGGGTCAGGGGCAGGAAGGCGGCCAGGGCGATGACCGCGCTCTGCCGCGCCCAGCCTTGCGGCGGCCGGAGCCGCTCGTAGAGGGCCAGGGCCGGAGGGAACAGGAAGAGGGGCGACAGGGTCAGCAGGCTCATGCCGAGGCAGAGCCCCAGGACCAGGCTGCGCCACAGGGTCGGGGCCCGGGCGCGCGCGACGAGGGCCACGGCGGCGGCCAGGACCAGCAGGGTGTAGAGCCAGCGGTCCGAAGAGAGGTGGGACGGGAGGACCCACGCGTAGAGGAGCGCCGCCGCGCCGCCGCAGACCGCGCCATGCAGCAGGAGGCCCAGGGCGAAGACCAGCGCTGCCCCGGCCAGCAGGCTCAGGGCATGGACCAGCAGCCGCGTCCCGGCGCCGGCATGGCTGAGCAGGGCGTTGGGTACCGAATAGCCGGGCATGGCGGCGGAGACCCCCTCGAGGCTTATCCCGTGCAGGAGGGCTTCGCCGCTGGGGACGTAGTAATCCCCGGAGGAGCCGATCCAGGCGTCGCCCTCCGCCGCCCGGCCGGCGAACTTGCCGGCCAGCACGCCCAGGGCGCAGGCCAGGAGGGCCGCGGCGGCGCAGGCGCGCAGCGCCAGGCGCGGCTCTACAACGCCTCCAGGACTTCCGCCAGGAACGCGGCGTGGTCCCAGGCGTCGGCGTGGATGGACATGCCCAGGCGCACGACCACCAGGTCCAGCGACGGGACCACCGTCACCACCTGGCCCTCGTGGCCTTGCGCGTGGAAGGCGTCGGCCGGCAGGCGCGCCGCCGCTTCGCCCTCCCCCCCGAAGTCTTTGGAGAGCCTCAGCCACCAGTGCGCGCCGTAGCGGCCGTCCGGCGACTGCGGGGTCGGGGTCCGGCAGAATCCCACCCAGCCTTCGGGCAGGACGCGCCGGCCATCCCACACGCCGTCCCGGGCGTAGAGCAGTCCGAAGCGGGCCCAGTCCCGGGCCGCGGCGTACATGAAGGAGGAAGCCACGAAGTCGCCGGCCGCGTCCGCTTCCATGACCGCGCCGCTCATGCCCAGCGGGCCGAAGAGCGCCCGCCGCGGGAAGGCCAGGTAGTCCCCGTGGCTCGAAAAGGCGCCCCGCACGACGCGCGAGATGATGTTCGTGGTGCCGCTGGAGTAGGCCCAGCACGAGCCCGGCGGGGCGCGCAGAGGCTTGGCCGCCGCGAAGCCGGCCGCGTCATCGAGGGTGAAGAGCATCCGCGTCACGTCCGAGAGCGGGTCGCTGTAGACCTCGGAGAAGGCCAGGCCGCCGCGCATGCGCAGCAGGTCCTCCAGGGTGATGTCCGCCCGGGGGTCGTCCTGCCCCCGCCACTCGGGCAGCAGGGCCCGGGCCTTCAGGGAGAGCCGCCCCTCGCCGACCAGGATCCCGACCAGGGCGCTCATCACGCACTTGGTCATGGACCAGCCGCACAGGCGGCTGTCCGGCCCGTAGCCCGGAGCGTAGGCCTCGCCCAGCAGTCGCCCGCCTTGGACCACGAGCGCGGCCCGGGTGCGGCGGGGCTTGTCCGGCGCCGGTTCGGTCAGGCTCCGGGCCAGAACGGCGGACAGCCGCTCCGAGCCCGCGACGGGGACAGTCGGCTCTCCCGCCGGCCAGTCCTCGGGCGGCAGAGGCGCCGCCTCTGGAAGGGAGGACGGTTCGAGGCGGGGCGGCCGCTTCGCGGACACCAAGGTCACGCCCATCCCGGGCCGGAACACGGCGCGGCGCGCGCTCAGGCCCAGCAGGGAGCCCGTCACGCTCCGGGCCTTCTCGTCCACCGCGGCGCGGAACAGGCGCATGACGCGATATTTTTCCGCGCCGGTGTCCTCGGCCAGCACCGCCTCCAGCGGGCGGCCCGAGATGAAGAGCGCCGATCCCAGGACCTTGGCCTTGTAGCCCGCCCCGACCTCGGCGATACGCAGCAGACGCCAGGCCAGCCAGCCGGCGGCCAGTGTCAGGGCGGCGTAGAGCATCCCGGCGCTACTGGGCGGAGTAGACGCGCTGCTGGGGCAACTGGGCCGCCGGCATCCCCAGGGCCAGGGCCAGCTCGCGCAGTTTGGCCTGGACCTTGACCGTGTTCTTGGGCCCCATGCGCAGAAGGTGCTTCTGCGCGGCGGGGAGCTCCTCGAGCCCGAGGTCGGGCATGGGCGCCATGGCGAAGGACACGACCTTCTCCTTGAGCGGGATGTCGCGCTCCACCACCGGGGTCTGGAGCAGGGAGACGATGGCCTTGCCCAGGGTGGCCTGGAAGTCCCGGGGCGGCGAGCTCAGCTCCCGCGAGGCGGCCTGGAACCAGGGGGCGAGCGCCTGGACCAGGGCGGCGGCGGCTTTCGCGTCGAAGGACTCCACCACCGCGGCCGCGGCGTCGTAGCGGGCGTAGCTCTTGGGGTCGACGCAGAGGCGGCCGCCGATCTTCTTCACCGAGAACCTCTTGCGGGGAGACATGAAGCTCAGGCTTTCGCTCGGGCTGGCGCCGTCGGCGACGCAGAAGACCGCGGCGGTGACCCGGCGCAGGAGGTCCTCGGTCTTGAGCCACCCGGCGAAGAGGGGCAGGCTCGAGAGTCCCCCCGCCTTCTCCCGGACCAGCTCGTCGCTCTTGCCGAGGTCCACGTCCGCCGGCATCGGGATGACCAGCGGCTGGGAGGCCGGCACCCCTCCCGGGACGGCGGCCGTCCCGTCGAGGGACGGGGCCTCGGCCGGGGCTGTCCCCCGGGACATCTGCCAGATCAGCAGGCCGCTGGCCAGGGCGGAGGCGGCCACGACCAGTCCGATGACGACCTTCTTCTTGTCTCCCACGATTCCTCCCGGACGACGCCTCGCTATCTTACCACATGCTGGGTCCAAGGGCCCAGGACCCGCAGGGGCTTATGACTCTGGTCCCTGGGGGATCGCGGTGGTACCATTCGTGTTGGAATCATGATACCATCCCGCCGAGACAGAGTCCTCTTCTCCGCCGCTGTTTTCTCCGTCTTCCTGGGCGTCCAGCCGCTCCGCGCGGCGGATGCTCCTTCCGTCTTCGAAGGCTCCTCCGGGGTCCTGCCCGAGGCCGGCGCCTCCGTGGCCGGGGCCCCGGCGTCCCCGGCGCCGGACTCGGACTGGGAACTGGAGGAAGTCGCGCCCCCGACCGGGACCGCGCCCAGCCCTTCGGAGCCTGAGCAGCAGCGCTTCTGGGACCGTCTGCAGGCCAAGGCTTTCGACGACCTCTGCCGCAACATCAAGCTCCCCATCGACGGCGACATCGACCTTTCGGACTTCGGCGGAGTGAAGGTCGGCGTCGAGCGGGCCCTGGCGCGCTATCCGGACAAGAAGCTGGCCCTCATCGACCAGGTCAAGCTCGGCGTGACTTTGGGCTACACCCAGAAGGTCCTCGACGCGGCCAAGGACATCCCCTTCTCCGTGCGCGTGGAGGGCCGGGCCGAGGGCCGGGCCTACGTCATCCGCCCCCTGGGCGCCGTGCCCTCCTGCAGCGAGCTCGACCGGCTGCTCAAGGTCTGGGACTTCAAGACCGTGGTCCCGGTCAAGGCGGAGCGGCTCTCCGCCATGGCGGTGGGCGAGATCTGGAAGCTGCCCCTGGTCCTCAACGGCTCCATCTCGGCCGGGGTCGGCGGGCCCGTGGGCCCGGTCAGCGTGGGGATCTCCTTCGGCTACAGCCAGCCCGAGACGGCCAGCGTCACGGTCTACCGGCTCTCCGAGAGCGCGACCCGCATGCGCATCCGCATCGACCACGCCAAGATCTGGAGCGGCGGCGGGCAGGTCGTGCTCAACGTCCCCTTCCAGGAGTACATGGGCCTCGACGACGGCGGCTCCTTCCTCGAGAAGCAGACCGACCGCCTGGCTTGGCGCCAGATCCGGCGCTACCTCGAAGGCGCCCTGGGCTTCTCCGCCTACCGGGGCGGCGGCCGCAAGGCCCTCGTCGAGTTCGTCCTCGACCCCCGCCAGCCCGAGCACATGGAGTCCCTGGCCCGTTTCCTCAAGGGCGACCTCGACGCGCTCTTCCTCCTGCACCGCATCGCCCTGGCCACGGCCCGGCCGTTCCTCCACGAGAAGGGCAAGCTCGACGCCCTCAAGGGGATGGAAGAGAAGTACTCGGAGAAGCTGGGGGTGGCGCCCTCCTATTCCGGCGCGGACGACTACACGCGCAAAGGGCGGCGCTTCAACGTCCAGGTGCCCGTGATCGTGGGCGCGGAGACCACCAAGAGCTGGGACTACGACCGCATCATCGGCGAGGAGAAGGACGTCGAGCTGCAGATGAACCAGGCCAGCCGCCACCGCAGCGCCCACTTCCTCAACGTCCCCTTCCTGGGGCAGATCACCAAGCACGACACCCAGGTCACGGTGCAGAGCTTCGCCAAGGTCGACGGCAAGGGCTTCCCGGATACCCCGACCGTGGTCTTCATCCGGCAGGAGGGCTTCGTGCGCCACAGCGCCCGGCAGGCCCACGAGATGGTGGACTCGGTCAACGGCATCATGCGCTTGGCCGGCACGCGCGGCGTGGGCACCAACGACCGCACGGTCTTGCCCGCGGACAAGCTCTTCCCCCTTCCGCCGCAGCCGCCCCCGGCCCAGTGGGTCGGCGACGAGACGGCGCCCGCGGGCCCGCCGTCCGGCCCGACCTACCGCTCCGTGGTCACGGCCTTCACTTTGGCTTTCGACCAGAAGGCCATCACCGACGTGCTCTGGGCGCCGGCTGACGTCGTGGTGCGCGCCTTCGTCAACTCCCTCTCCGGCGAGGACCGCTCGCACATGGAGAAGGCCTTGGCTCTGGGCAGCGTCCGACCCGACGGCACCGTGGATTACGATTATCACAAGCTGCGCGAGCAGATCGACCCCTTCCCGGACCGGGAGCGGGGCGGGACGGATCCCATGCAGACCGTGGCCGCGCTCTCGAAGCAGGCCGCTGAGCTGGTCGGAGACCTCGCCGCGGCGCGCTCGGGCGACTGGGGCAAGCGCTGCAAGGCTCTGGTCGACATCGTTTCCGGCCGGGGCAGTTCCGGTCTGGTCTACGACTCGGTCATGAAGGTCATCGTCCAGCTCGCCGATCCCGCCGACCTCTACGGTGACTTCTCCGTGCGCACGGACAAGAAGGAGAAGGGCGAGAAGGACGTCAACGAGCGCTACTTCCTCAACAAGAGCAACGCGGACGCCGGCCTGTCCGAGGCAGCCAAGCTCAAAGAGCGCTTCTCCGAGCCGTCCTTGCTCAGCGACTAGCCCGGGCCGCGCTACTCCAGCGCGTCGACCTTGGCGGCGAAGATGAAGTCCGACTCGCAGAGCCCGTCGATCGCGTGCGTCCAGACCGACACCCTCGCAAAGCCCCAGCCGACCGTGAGCTCCGGGTGGTGCTTGACGCTCTCGGAGAACTCCCCGACCCGATCGGCGAAGGCCAGGGCCTGCCGGACGTCCGGGAACCGGAACTCTTTCACCAGGCGCTTGTTCTCGTCGATGCGCCAGCCGCCTCCGAGCTGGTCGAGGATGATGCTGAGGCCTTCCTCCTCGGGGACGGGGCTTCCCGGGTGGTAGGGGGTGAACTCCAGGTCGGCCAGCTCGCTGAGCTCTTTCTGCGCGGTGGACATGGCGCCTCCTCCCCCGCTGATACTCTAACCCCCGGAGGTCAAAGGGCCGTCAAGTCTCGCGGCGGCAGGGGCAGTCCAGGCCCTTGAGCGGGTCGTAGTCCTGGCTGCCGGAGAAGGCCCGCAGGGCCGCGGCCACGCGCTCGTCGCAGCGGCCGCAGTTGCGGAAGGTCCCCCCTTTCACGGCCAGGCCCTCGGTGCGCAGCCCGACGTGTATGGGCAGCCCTTTGCCCTCCATCCTCAGGATGATGTCCACCACGGACCACAGCCGCGGCGGGCGGTACTCCTTGGCCCGGAACTCCTCTTCCAGCCGCGAGCCGCGCGCCACGTAGGTGGGGTTGAGGTGCGCCTCCACCTCCAGGCCCAGGCGCAGCCCCGTGGCGCGCAGGTGCTCCAGGGTGGCCGCGGCCTCGTCGACGGCCTCGGTCTCGGAGAGCTCCGCGTCGGGCTTGACCAGCACGTAGGCCTTGAGGCGCACCCCTTTGGCCGCGAGCAGCTCGGCGGTCTTCTGGAAGGTCTCCTCGGAGAGCCCCTTGTTGAGCACCCCGTTGCGGATGCGCTCGTCGGCGGTCTCGTAGCCGATGGCCAGCGTCAGGCGCCGGCCGCCCAGGCGGGCCTGGATCCCCTCGAGCTCCCAGTCCTCCACGAATTCCGCGCGGGTGTCCAGGCAGACCTCCGCCAGGGCCGGGAAGGCGGCGAGCCTCTCGAAGAGGTGCCACAGGGCCTCGGTGGGCAGCGTGCGCTGGTCCACGGTGGAGCCGGAGTTGAACACCGTGACCCGGCGCACGGCGGCGCGCTCGGCTTCGGGGCAGGAGTCCACCGCCGCGTCGATCTGGGCCTTGATGTCCGCCGCGGACACATCCGCGTCGAGAGCGGAGAGCAGGGGCAGGGCGCAGAAAGAGCATTTGCGGTACTGGCAGCCCTTGGTGTAGAGGGCGAGCACGAGCTCGCGGCCCTGGGGCGTGTCCTGGACGTGGTGGTCGATGGGCCGGCGCGGGTCGTGGGCGGCGCGGTCCTTCATCCCTTGACCAGGAGCCGGTCTTCGAGGACCAGGGCGTCGATGGCGGTGCGCTGGAAGGTCGCCAGCGCGTGGGCCGGGCTGTCCACGATGGGCTCGCGGTCGTTGAAGGAGGTGTTGACCAGGACCGGGGTCCCGGTCCTCTTGCCGAACTCCCCGAGCAGGGCGTGCAGGCGCGGATGGGAGCTCTTGGTGACGAGCTGGGGCCGCGTGGTGCCGTCCCCGTGCACCACGGCCGCGATGCGGCTCTTGGCGCGGGCCTTGACCGGCACCGCGGCCAGCATGAAGCGGCAGGCCCGGCGCAGGCCGGGCGGGATGTCGAAGAACTCGTCGGCGTCCTCCTCGCGGGCCACCGGGCCGTAGGGCCGGAAGAGCTGGCGGTGCTTGACCTCGCGGTTGAGCCGGTCGCGCATGGCCGCGTCGCGCGGGTCGGCGAGCAGGCTGCGGTGGCACAGGGCCCGCGGCCCGGTCTCCGGAGCCCCCTCGAACCAGGCCACGACCTTGCCCTGCTCCAGGAGCTCGGCGCTCCGCGCGATGAGCGCTCCGTCTCCCTGAGCCGGGGCCTCGAGGCGGGCCTCGGCCAGGGCCTTGGCCGTCGCGCCGGCCGCCGGGGCCGGCCCGCGGTAGGCGTGCAGCCACTCCTCGCGCCTGGCCTTGCCGTCGGCCAGGCAGGCCGCGCCGAAGGCCGTGCCGCAGTCCTTGGCCGCGGGGAAGGCCCAGACCCCGTCGAAGGCGCCGCTGCGGGCCACCGCGTTGTTGCCCAGGCAGTTGAGCGTGACCCCGCCGGCCAGGGCCAGGTTGGGGAGCCCCGCTTCCCGGCGCACGCGGCGGGCCAGGCCGCAGAGGAGCTCCTCGGTGAGCTCCTGCAGGGCCGCGGCCGCGTCGGCGTGCCGGCGGTCCGTCCCCTGCCAGAGCAAGGGCTCCTGCGCTCTGCGGCGCGGGCCCAGCAGCTCTTCGAAGCCCTTCACGTCCGGGGCCCGGAAGCGGGCTAAAGCCGGGTCCACGCGGAAGGTCCCGTCAGGAAGGGGCTCCATGACCCGGCGCAGGGCGGCGCGGAAGCGCGCCGGGTCGCCGTAGGCGGCCATGGCCATGGTGGTGCCCTCGTCGAGGTTCGGGGTCAGGCCGGCCCACTGCGTGACCCGCTCCCAGAGGAAGCCCAGGGAGTGCGGGTACTCCAGCCGCCCCAGCTTCTCCAGCGCGCCGCCGCGCCAGCGGCCCCAGGTGCAGGTGTCGTCCTCGCCGATGCCGTCGACGCAGAGCAGAGCCGCCTCATCCCAGGGGCAGGAATGGTAGGCGGCGGCCATGTGGCAGTCGTGGTGCGGGATGAAGCGCACCGGGACCTTGCGGCCGTAGCGGGCCTCCAGCAGGCTGCCGGTCAGAAGGATGAAGTCCCGGAAGCGCCGCTCGCCCTCCGGCGTTCCGTAGTCCCCCGCCGGGATGTCCGGGTCGCCGGGGACGCGGCCCAGGGCCGCGAAGCGGGCCGCCGGGTCGAAGCTGTAGGCGACCTCGTCCACCCGGGAGAAGTCCAGTCCCGCTTCGCGCAGGGCCTCGTCGATGGCCAGGTAAGGCAGGATCGGGGTGTTGTCCACGCCGGCGCGCTTGGCGTGGCGGACCCGGGAGGGGCGCTCTTCCTCGGCGATGACGCGCAGGCGGCCGTCCACCAGCAGGGCCGCGGAGGAGTCGTGGAAGACGGCGTTGAGGCCGAGGACCACCTTCACGCCGCCTATAGTACAAATTCTATTTCAGCTGCGGCCGCCCACCAGGGGCGGCTGGGCCCACGCCTCGTTGGCCAGGACCTCGGAGAAGCGGGTCATGCGCAGGCCGTAGG
Organism: Elusimicrobiota bacterium; assembly: GCA_016212825.1. Taxonomy (GTDB): domain Bacteria; phylum Elusimicrobiota; class Elusimicrobia; order UBA1565; family UBA9628; genus UBA9628. Next base: position 8,668 of record JACRDS010000149.1, read on the forward strand.
TCTGCTCCAGCGCGTGGATGTCCACGTCCTGGCCGACCTGGTTGATCCAGCGGTACATCAGGGCCATGTCCGGCCCGACCGCCTTCTCGGCCCCGCTGTCCGGGATGTGCCGGAAGTAGACCGAGTGGCCCATGGCTTTGGAGAGCATCTCCGCCACCTGGGGGAAGGTCAGCGCGTCTCCGGCCAGCGTGATCTCGCGGTTCAGGAAGCGCTCCGGGTCGAGGAAGGCCATGGCGGCGAACTCGCCGATGTCGCGCAGGCAGACCATGTGCATCACGGTCTGCGGCCACAGCGGCGCGGCCAGGCTGCCCATCCGTATCCCGGGCAGCAGCCAGGTCCCGAAGTTCTCCATGAACCAGACCGGGCGCAGGATGGTCCAGGGCAGGGCCAGCTCCTGGACGCGCCGCTCGACGCGGCGCTTGGTCTCGAAGTGCGGGACCCCGCTGTGCCGCTCGGCGCCGGCCGCCGACGCGTAGACGAAGTGCCGCACGTCGGCGATCTTGGCGGCCAGGGCCAGCTGCAGGCCCTGCCGGACCTCCGCCCCCATGCCGGCCTCGAAGGGCGTGGACATGGCGAAGACGCCCTGGCAGCCGCGCATGGCCGCCTCGAGGCTGGCGCGGTCGTCGAAGTCCCCGCGCGCGATCTCGGCCCCGGCCGCGGCCAGCGCCCCGGCGGCCTCCGGATGGCGCGTCAGGGCGCGCACCCTCTGCCCCCTCCTGAGGAGGGCCTGCGCCACGGCCGAGCCCTGTTTGCCGGTGGCGCCGGTCACGAGGATGGTCTTGGGAAGAGCCATAGAACCTCCGTACGTCAACTCCCCCCCGCCGACCATAGCTTAGCCCGCGTGCGTCAACAAACGGTCAAGGCGTCGACCTTGGCCGCGAACACGAAGTCCGCCTCGGTGAGCCCGCCGATCTTGTGGGTCCAGAGCGAGACCGCGGCGCGGCCCCAGGCGACGGTGAGCTCCGGGTGGTGGTTGACTCGCTCGGCCAGCTCGCCGACCCTGTCCGCGAAGGCCAAGGCGGACTTGAAGTCCGGGAACTTGAACTCCTTGACGAGGCGCTTGCCGTCGGCGCAGTCCCAGCCCCCGCCCAGCTCGGCGAGCAGCCGGCGCAAGGCTTCGCCTTCCAGCGGCGGCACGCCGCCGCGGCATGGGATGCATTCCCGCTGGGCCAGAGGACAGCTCACACTTACATCCTAGCACGCCGGCGCGCTAGTAGCTCAGCCGGCCCAGCTCCACCTTGCCGCGGAAGACCCAGTAGATGGCCGCGGTGTAGGAGAGCACGAAGGGCAGGCCCAGGGCCGCGATGAGGGCCATGATGCCCAAGGTCTTGGGCGAGGAGGCGGCGTTGGCCGTGGTCAGGCTCCAGGCCGGGTCGAGGCTGGAGACGATGAGGTTGGGGTAGAGGGCCGCGCCGAAGAGCGCGATCAAAGAGGCGATGGCCGCGGCCGAGGAGAGGAAGGCCCGGCCCGGCCGTCCCAGGTAGAGCTGGCGCGGGATGTTGGCCAGGGCCAGGACGCTGGCCGCCACCACGCCCCAGAGCCAGGGGAAGCGCTCGAAGTTGGACAGGGCCTGGGGCACGCGCGCCAAAGTGATGATGGTGGTGAAGAGGTAGAGGGTCAGGAAGATGCCGAAGCAGTGCCAGCTCCAGCGGTTGATGCGGGCCTGCAGCTCTCCCTCGGTCTTGAGCTGCAGGTAGAGCGAGCCGTGCAGGGCAAGCAAGGAGACGTTGAGCGCGCCCACCAGCAGGGCGTAGGGCCGCAGCAGGTCGAAGAAGCCCCCGGCGTACTCGCGGTCCGGGCTTATGGGGATGCCCAGCATGGAGTCGCCCACGGCCACGCCGAAGAGCAGAGCCGCGGCCAGGCTGGCCCCGAAGAATGACGCGTCCCAGAACCGGCGCCAGGCCGGAGAGTCGCTCTTGCCTCGGAACTCCATGGACACCGCGCGCATGATGAGGGCGAAGAGCAGGAGCATGAAGGCCAGGTAGAAGCCGGAGAAGGCGGTGGCATAGGCCTCGGGGAAGGCGGCGAAGAGCGCGCCGCCGAAGGTCACCAGCCAGACCTCGTTGCCGTCCCAGAGCGGGCCGATGGAGTTGAGGAACACGCGCCGCTCGCGGTCGTCGCGCGCGCCCAGGTGCAGGATGCCCACGCCCAGGTCGAAGCCGTCGAGGATGGCGTAGCCGGCCAGCAGCACGCCCAGCAGGATGAACCACAGCACGCGCAGGTCCATCAGCCCTCCGGCCTCGGCTCGGTGAAGGAGCGGCCCGCCGGGTCGGCCAGCTCGGCCGCGGCGCCCAGCCAGCCGCCCTCCCGCGGCTCGTCGCTCTCGTCCGGGCCGCGGCGGATCTTGGAGTCGAGCACCCGCAGCCAGACCGCGCCCAGCAGCAGGTAGACCACGGCGAAGAGGCTCATGGAGGCCAGCATGTGCGAGGCGGGCACGGAGCGCGAGACCGCGTCGGCGGTGCGCAGCAGGCCGTAGACGATCCAGGGCTGGCGGCCCACCTCGGCCGCGCCCCAGCCCAGCTGCCCGGCCGCAGAAGCCGCGACCACGGAGCCCACCAGGCCCCAGAGGATGAGCCGGTCCTGGTGCAGGCGGCCCTGGCGCAGTCGCCAGGCGGCCAGAACGAAGAGGCCGGCCAGGGCCAGGCCCGCGCCGATCATGCCGTGATAGAGGAAGTAGGAGAGGGCGACGGGCGGCCGGTCCGCGGGCGCAAAGGCGTCCAGGCCGGTGACGGCGGCGCCCAGGCGGTGGTGCACGAGCAGGCTCAGCAGGCCGGGCACGGCTATGTTGAACCGGGTCTCCTGGCGGGAGTCGTCCGGCAGGCCGGCCAAGGAGAGCGGCGCGCGCTGCGTGGTGCGGTAGAGGCCCTCGAAGGCCGCGAGCTTGGCGGGCTGGGTGCGCGCCACGACCCGCGCCTGCAGGTCTCCCGACAGCGGCAGGGCCAGGGCCGCGGCCGCGGCGAAGAGCACGGAGAGGCCCAAAGCCTTGCGCATGAGCTCGACGTGGCGGCCCATGAGCACGTGCCAGGCCGAGACGCTGGCCACGAAGGCCCCGCCCACGAGGTAGGCGCCCAGCAAGGTGTGGGTCAGGCGCTGGAGGCTGGAGGGGTTGAAGACCACGGCCCAGAAGTCCGTGATCTCGGCGCGCAGGACGCCGTGGTGGCTGACCAAGGCGTAGCCGGCCGGGGTCTGCTGCCAGGAGTTGGCCACGATGATCCAGACCGCTGAGAAGGTGGCGCCCAGGGCCACCAGGACGGTGGCGAGCAGGTGCAGGCGCGGCGAGACGCGGTCCCAGCCGAAGACCAGCACGGCCAAAAAGCCCGATTCCAGGAAGAAGGCGAAGATGCCCTCGGCCGCCAGGGCCGAGCCGAACACGTCGCCCACGAAGCGCGAGTAGGTCGACCAGTTGGTGCCGAACTGGAACTCCATCACGATGCCGGTGGCCACGCCCATGGCGAAGTTGACCGCGAATATGCGGGTCCAGAAGCGGGCCAGGCGCTCCCAGTCCTTGTCTCCGGTGACGTGGCAGGCGCCCTCCATGCAGACCAGCAGGGCGCCCAGGCCGATGGAGAGCGGCGGGAAGATGTAGTGGAAGGCGATGGTGAGCGCGAACTGCAGCCGCGAGAGGAGGACGACGTCGAGACCCACGGGGATGGGGTCTATCATGGTCGCGTTCTCCGGCCGCTATTCTACCTCTTTTCCCGGCCCCCGCCGTCAGCGGCCCCGGCCGGAGATTTTGTAGCATGGATGCGTGAACGCGCTGACCTTGCTGGTCGCCGCCCTGCTGGTCTACGCCTTGGCCTACCGCTTCTACTCCGCCTTCCTCATGGCCAAGGTGCTCTGCGCCGACGACTCCCGGACCACCCCGGCCCACTCCCTCGAGAACGGCTACGACTACAAGCCCACCAACCGCTGGGTCCTCTTCGGGCACCATTTCGCGGCCATCGCGGGCGCCGGGCCCCTGGTGGGTCCGGTGCTGGCCGCCCAGTTCGGCTACCTGCCCGGCTATCTCTGGATCCTCATCGGCAGCGTGCTGGCCGGGGGCGTGCACGACCTGGTGGTGCTCTTCGCCTCCCTGCGCTACGACGGGCTCTCCCTGACCGAGATCGCGCGCCGGGAGGTGGGGCGGGTCGCGGGCGGGGCCACGGCCGCGGCCGTGCTCTTCATCATCATCACGGCGCTGGCAGGCCTGAGCCTCGTCGTGGTCAACGCTTTGGCGGAGAGCGCCTGGGCGACCTTCACCATCGCGGCCACCATCCCGATCGCCGTGTTCGTGGGCCTCTACATGGACCGCCTGCGGCCGGGTCAGGTGACGGAGTCATCCGTCATCGGCGTGGCCCTGGTGCTGGCGGCCGTGGCGCTGGGCCGGCCGCTCGCCCAGAGCCAGTGGGCCTCCTGGTTCGTCTTCTCCAAGCACCAGCTCGTGGTCATCCTGGCGGTCTACGGCTTCCTGGCCTCGGTGCTGCCGGTGTGGCTGCTGCTCGTGCCGCGCGACTACCTTTCCTCATACATGAAGGTGGGCACCGTGGCCCTGCTGGCCCTGGGCATCCTCTGGGTGCGGCCCGAGGTCACGGCCCCGGCCTTCTCGACCTTCGTGGGCGGGGGCGGCCCCATCGTGCCGGGCAAGGTCTGGCCCTTCGTGTGCATCACCATCGCCTGCGGCGCCATCTCGGGCTTCCACAGCCTCATCGGCTCGGGCACCACGCCCAAGATGGTGGACCGCGAGTCCGACGCGCGCTTCATCGGCTACGGGGCCATGCTCACTGAGGGTTTCGTCTCCATCATGGCCCTCATCGCCGCCACCTCCCTGGCCCCGGGGGACTACTTCGCCATCAACGTCCCCCCCGCGGTCTTCGCCAAGCTCGGCCTGGCCACCGCGCGCCTGGGGGAGCTCGGCGCCGCCGTGGGCGAGAGCCTGGCCGGCCGCACGGGCGGGGCGGTCTCCCTGGCCGTGGGCATGGCGCAGATCTTCTCGGCCATGCCCGGCATGAAGGGCCTGCTCTCGTACTGGTATCACTTCGCGATCATGTTCGAGGCGCTCTTCATCCTCACCACCATCGACGCGGGCACCTGCGTGGCGCGCTACCTGCTGCAGGAGGTGCTGGGCAAGGCCTGGGCGCCGCTGGGGCGCACGGACTGGCTGCCCGGGATGCTGCTCACCGGCGCGCTCATCAGCGCGGCCTGGGGCTCCATGGTCTACGCGGGCAACATCACCACCATCTGGCCCATGTTCGGCGTGGCCAACCAGCTGCTCTCCGCCATCGCCCTGGCCGTGGGCACCACCTTCATCCTCAGGCGCGCGGCCAAGCCGGCCTACGCCCTGACCACCTTCCTGCCCTTCCTGTTCATGCTGGCCACCACCGCGGCCGCGGGCTGGCTCAACATCACCACCAACTACCTGCCCCGCGGCGACTTCAACGGCCGGTTCCAGGCCGGGCTGACCGCGGTGATGATGGCCCTGGCCGGAATCATCGCGCTCACCTGCGCGGCGTCGTGGTGGAGGCTCCTGGAAAAGAAGAGCCCCGCGTCCGAGGGGGACGCGGGGCGTTCGGCGGCCGACGCCTAGGCTACTTCTTCTCGCCGACCTGGAAGAAGTAGAGGTCCGCCTCGAAGTTGCGGTACGAGCCGGGCGGCAGCTCGCGCACCACGGCCTCGATGAAGGTCCCGCCCTGCTCGGCCAGGAACTTCTTGAAATCGGCGATCCGCGTGTCGATGTCCTCGCGCTTGTCCGCGGAGCGGGTCACCATGCCGACCTCGCGGCCGATGTAGACCGTGATGATGTCGATCTCACCGGAGAAGTCCTTGGCCTGCTGCAGGACCTGCACGCCGGCCTTCGCCAGGATACTGGCGTCGACGCCCTCCTTCTTGAGGATGCGCGCCTGCGTCTCGTCGTTGTCCTTCTCCGCGCGCTTGGTCAGGTAGTAGAGGTGGTAGGTGGGCAGGTAGAAGTCGAAGTCCGAGGTGAAGGAGGCGATGACGGGCAGGCCGGCGGCCTTCACGGCCGCGGAGATCTTCTCCATGTTGGCCTGCAGGTCGACCGGGTCCTTGGGCTTGAACTGCATGGGCTCGGCCATGAACTCGCGGATGACCAGGCCGTCGTTGCCCGTGTAGGGCAGCACCGAGATGCCGTCCTTGAAGTCATAGGCGCCCGGCAGGAAGCCGTTGTGGACCAGGATCCTGTTCCACTTGTCCACGAAGGCCTTGTTCTGCTCCGCGTCCTTCGGGAATGCGTAGAGGTGGCTCTTGCTGGCCCGGGGCAGGAGGTAGGGCTCCGTGACCTTCTCCGGCGCGGTCAGGGCGACGCCTTCGGCCTGGCCGGGCAGGATGGCGGCGCTCGGCGGCAGGGCGGCTTTCATGTGCTGGAAGCCCATGTATTCGAAGCCGATGGAGCCGAGGCTCTCCTGGGCGGAAACGAGGCGGGCGGGAAGCGTCGCGGCGAGCAGAACGAGGACGAATCTCATCTTCTCCTCCTGGGCCTTTGGGCCTAGGAGGAGTATAGCACAAAAGGGAACTTCCAGTGCCACATCAGAAGCTCTTTTGCAGGGCCTCGGCGGCGAAGCGGTGCCCGGCGGGGGTGAAGTGCCCCGAGCCGTCGAAGAACAGGGGCCTGATCTGCGCCGGGGTCATGCCCTGGCCGCGCATGTACTCGCTCAGCGAGAAGGCCGGGATGCCCTCCCGTTCCGCGAATTCGAGCACGATCTTCTCGGGCTTGAAGAAATCGTATCTGCCGAACCTCAGCCCCCAGTCCTTGGCGCCCTTGGCCTCGTAGGTCTCGTAGAACTTGGGCGGGAACTGGGGGATGGTGACGATCCTCAGCTTCATGCCCTGGCCGCGGGCGTAGTCCGCGCACAGGCGCAGCACGCCCAGGCCTATGTCCACGCTCCTCTTCACCTCGGGGCTCATGGGCTCGCGGAAGATCCCCCCGTCTCCGCCCATGGGGACCTCGATCTCCGGTACCGGTCCGGGCGGGCCTTTGAGCGCGCGGGCCTGGCGCCAGCGGTCCAGGGGCAGCTTGAGGCATTTCTCGCTGAGGATGTGGCTGCGCAGGGTGCGCGCCAAGTTGAGCCAGAGCCCGCGGTGGGTGAGCTCGAGCTCCCGGGTCAGCCGGGTCAGGGCCGGCTGGCTGGCCGGGTCGAAGGCGACGCGGCCGTCCGGGCCGAGGGTGTAGTAGATGTAGAGGCCGGGCGTGTACCAGGAGGTGTTGAGGGCCGAGTCCGAGTTCATGAAGTCGTTGACCACGGTGAAGAAGATGACGGCCTCGTCGGCCTTGAGCTTCGTCCGGGCGTAGCGTAGCAGCTCCAGATAGTAGGCGGGGCCGGCCCCGCTGATGCCCAGGGGCAGGACCTCGGTCCCGTCCCCCATGAGCCCCTGCAGGGCGACGGCTAGGTGCTGGCGCGGCTGGATGTCGGGGGCGTGGATATAGCTGTCTCCGATGACCGCGATCTTCCGATCGCCGGCCGCGAGCTTGAAGCGGGGCGCGTACCAGCCCCAGCGGTTGGTGATGGAGTTGCCGGTCTTGGAATAGACGCGGCTGTAGGGCGCGAAGTCGTAGGTCCCGATGTTGGGCAGGACGCCGGCCAGCGCCGCGAGCTGCAGGGCCGCCTCCACGCATAGGAAGCAGTATATGAGGGAGAGGGCCAGCCGGTGCAGGAGCCTTCCGCCGAAGACGACGACCAGGACGGCGACCAGGCAGAGCCCTTCCAGCGCCCAGATCACCTTGGGCCGCGTGGCCATGAGCCCGACGAAGCGGTAGTAGTAAGCCAGTTCCCAGGTGAAGGCGATGAGCAGGGCCGAGGCCGCGGCCAGGAGCCTCCGGCTCAGCGTCCAGTGCTTGGGCATCCTAACCGAACTTGTAGTGCTTGCGCACGGCCTTCTGGATGGTCCAGCGGCAGTCGAGGCCTTTGGGGAAGACGACCCAGTCGCCGGCGCCGAAGGAGGCTTTCTCGGCCCCGGCCTCGACCGTGACCGCGCCTTCGAGGATGTAGCAGGTCTCCTGGTCGTCGTAGTGCCAGGGGAAGGCGGAGGCTTCCTTGGCCCAGACCGGCCAGGCGGCAGCGGTCTTCTTCTCGGCCTCGCTGGGCTTGCGCACGATGATCTTCATGAGGGCCTCACTTGGGCGCGGGGAGGTTGAAGTCCTTGTCGGCGACGGCGCTGCGCAGCCAGAGGCGCAGGCGCTGCTGGTACTCCGCCGGGTCCTCGATGGGCTCGCCGCGCTTGCCGGTCCTGCGGTCGAAGGGCAGGCCCTGGCGCTGGGCCAGGACCTGCCCGCTCTCGTAGTAGGCAAGCCCCGGCACGGGCAAAGGGGTCATGCCGGGAGGCAGGACCTTGGCCTGGGCCGGGTCCATGACGTTGAGGCGGTAGATGGCGACCCGGCCGGCCAAGTCCTGGGAGAGGAGTTCGAGCGCGGCCTGGAGGTCCTGCCAGCCTTTGCAGCGGGGCGTGTAGGAGACGACGAGCACGGCGCCCAGGGCCTTGAGCACCTTGGTCTCGTAGGTGTTGCGGTCGACCTCGGCGAAGACGGCCCCGGCGGGCGCCCTGGCCTGGGTCTGCTCCCCCCCGCCGGCCCTGGGCTTGGCGGAGTCGTCCTTGAGCGGGGCGTTGAGGGCGCTTTCGCCCCTGTCGCCCATGGAGACGGTGCCGCCGCCGGAACTGGCGCCGCTGGTGCCGGCGCTGCTGGAGCTGGGCTTGTTGTCCTTGGGGGGCTCGCCGCAGCCGGAGCCTTCGCAGGCTCCGAGGCAGAGGCTCATAGCGGCGGTCGCCAGGAGGCTGGCGGCCGCGCGCAGTCGGGGGCTCACTTCAGGAACAGGAAGAAGTAGGTGAGGAAGTCGTAGAGGTCGAGGTCGACCAGCGTGATGTCCACGGGGGAGTGGTTCATCCCGCCGGTGAGCTTGCCGGATACCTTGTCGTACTGGAGGTCGATGGGCGAGTGGTTGGCGTAGCCGGCGAGCTTGCCGGTCTCCAGGTCGAACTCGACGCGCACGGGGCTGTGGTTGGCGTAGCCTTCGAGCACGCCGGCCTTCCAGTCGACCAGGAGTTTGACCGGGCTGTGGTTGGCGCCGCCTTCCATGAGGACCTTCTCCGGGGACCATTTGAAGACGAGGTCCACGGGGCTGAGGTTGGCGCCGCCCTTGATGGTGCCGGCCTCATGGTCGATGGTGACGTCGAGGGGCGAGAGGTTCATGCCGCCGGTGATGCGGCCGGCGCGGCGGTCGAAGCTGAGGTCGACGGGGGAGTGGTTCATGCCGCCCGTGATGGTGCCGACGCGGGGCAGGGCCGCGGCCTGGGGCGCGGCGGCGACGGCGGCGCTGGGCGTGAACTTGAAGGACCGGAAGGCGAAGCCGCCGGCGCCTGCGGCGGAGACGGATTCGAGCGGAGCGGCGCCGGCGAGCGCGGCGATGAGGCAGAGGGCATGGATGATCATCAGAATTCCTCCGTGCGGATATCCATTATATCACGGATTTCCGGCCCTTTTTCCTGGGACTTCCGGTCCTTCCCGCCTGGGTCTTTAGACCTGGGCGAAGGCGAGGACGTGGCCGTCGGGGTCGAGGCTGTAGGCGGCCTGGTGTCCCCAGTCGCGCAGCAGGAGGGGGCTGAGCTCTTGGGCGCCGCTGCGCAGGGCCCTCTGGTGGCAGCCGCCGGCGTCGTCCGTGATGAGGTAGAGCTCGGCTCTGGGGATGCCTGAGGCTTCGGCCGGGTCGGGGAGCCTGTCGCCGAGCAGGCGCTTGATGCCGGCCTGGGGCATGAGGCCGAGCACGGCGCCGTCGTTGAGGGCGAACTCGGTCATGCCGGGCACGTGGAGCCGGGGCTTGGCGGCGAGGACCTCGGCGTAGAAGGCGGTGCTGGCGTCTTGGTCGGAGACGTAGAGGATGAAGTGGGCTGTCATGGTCTCATCGATCACTTCTTCAAGGGCAAGACCCCGGCCAGTTCCCCGATGACGTTGACCAACTCGGTGTTCGCAGGGATGACGATCTTGGCGTTGTCCTCGAGGGAGTGCTGGACGGTCTCGAGCTTCTTGAGGAGCTGGGCGTTGCCGATGAAATAGCGGTCGGCGGCCTCGTTGACGAGCTTGATGGCCTCGGCCTCGCCGCCGGCCTGCAGTATGCGGGCCTGACGGATGCCTTCGGCTTCCTTGATGGCGGCCCGCTTCTTGCCGTCGGCGACGGTCTCCGCGGCGGTGGCGAAGTCCACGGCGGCGATCTTCTCGTTCTCCGCCTTGACGATCTTGTTCATCGTCTCCTGGACGTCCTTGGGCGGGTCGATCTCCTTGAGCTCGGCGCGCACGATGTCGATGCCCCACTTGGTGGTCTCCTTGACCAGGACCTTGAGCAGTTCGTCGTTGATCTTGCCGCGCTCGCTGTTGGCCGACTTGAGGGTCAGCGTGCCGATGATGTTGCGCAGGGTGGTGCGGGCCAGGTTGACGATCTGGAGGGTGACGTCGTTGACGTTGTATTGGGAGTTCTTGACGCAGTCTTCGTCGCACTTGATCTTGAAGTAGACCTGGGCGTCGACCATGGCGTTGAGGTTGTCGTTGGTGATGATCTCCTGGGGCTCGGCGTCAATCATCTGCTCGGTGACGTTGACCTGGTACATGCAGTCTATGACGGGGATGATCCAGTGGAAGCCGGGTTGGGCGAAGGCGTGGTATTTGCCCAGGCGCTCGACGAGGCCTCGGCGGGTGGGCCGCACGATGCGGATGCCGAAGACCAGGAACAAGAAGACGATGACGCCGATGCCGACCAGCAGTTCTGTGTTCATTCTCCCCCCTTCATGATTCCGGCTCTTCCTGACGGATCTTGGCGAGCTTCCTGCGGACCCTGCGCATCATGCCTTTGGAGGCTGAGCGGTAAAGCTCCCGTCCCAGAGAATAAAAACGGCAGACGATGTAGATGGCGATCATGAGCGGCAGAGTCCATGATGAGAAATCAAGCATCTTTCGCCATGAGCCCGCAAGGACCAGGAAGGCGGCCAAAAGGAGCATGAAGGCCCAGAAGGACGCTTCGGATCTCCTGGGGAGGGTGCGCAGCGCGATGACATCGGCGATGATCACGCCGAAGGCCGCCCAGGCTAAGGGCATGGAGAAGCGGGCTTCGAGCCAGCCTTTGAGGGGATCGGGCAGCCCGAACCAGAGGCAGACCGGGACGAGGGCGATGCTCGCCATCATCAAGACGCGATGCGGCCCTGTCATCCTAGTCCATGCCAGTCTATGCAGGAGCGAACGCGGCCCGGCCGGGCCGAACCTGCCGTCCAGGGCGGCTTGTCCCGTGGGCGCCGGGCGCGTCGGCGGGGGCTCGGGCTCGACTTCGGAGGGCATGTCGGCATAGCTGCTCTCGACGGCTTTGTCCAGAGGCATGCCGGCCTGAAGCTTGGTCGCGATGTCCCTCTTGAAGTAGGCGTCGGGCGGGAGGTCTTGCTCGTCGACGCCGGCGGCCTTGAGCTCGGCGCCGCAGCGCGAGCAGATGCCCTGGTCGATGCCGATCTCTTCGACCGGGCCGCCGCATCCGGGGCAGCAGCCGGTGTCGGAGTTGCCCGTCGTCTCGAAGCGGTCGGTCATCGGGGGCTTGAGTCGGCAGGCATGCCGAATCGGTTCCGGAGCGTGTCTACGAAGGCTCGGTCGGCATGTGTCAAGAGCAAGCCTACCGGCGAGCAGCCGCGCAGCCAGGCGTAATAGATGGTCAGGGCCAGCAGGGCGGCCGTGATTAGGACATTGGGCCAGGCGTTGAGTCCCCATTGCCAGGGTACGCTGAGCTGCCATGAGGCGGAGAGGGGCATGAGATAAGGGATGGGCCAATGATAGCCGTCCGGGCCGCGGGAGCCGGCGATGTCGCAGAGGTAATGGAGGTTGATGGCGGCGAAGGCCAGGGCGGCCGCGGCGAAGCGCCTGCGTGCGACCAGGAGGCAGGCGAGGGAGAAGGCGGCCGCGAAAGCGAGGGTGTGGGCGCTGTGGTGGAAGCGGCTGCCGAGCTCGAGGTCCTGGAGCGAGCGGCCTTTGGCCAAGTCTATCAAGGCGGGCGCGGCGTCGAGGTCGGGGCTGATGGAGGCCAGGACGATGAGGCCGCGGTCCCGGCGGGAGAGGTCGGCGGGCAGGCCGACAGCCCAGCCGGCCAGCAGATGCGTGATGGGGTTCATTTTTCTTCAGCGGTTCTCTGACCAGCCCGACTAATGGCTTGCGGGAAGGGCTCTTCCTCAAGTTTTCGTCCGGGATTTGGTTTCCTGTCTCTGGACAGCGCGGATCGGCGCAACAGGAAATACCCTGTCCCGCAGAGCGCCATGGCCAACCAGATGGCTTTGCCGAAATTGACGAGATGCTCAGTCCATCGCGCGAGATCCATCTGCCACAAGGGCGGGATGTTGCAGACGACGATCTCATAGGGGGTGCCGCTCAGGAATCCGGAATTCAGCCAACGAGCGCCGCATATGGATCCGATGAGGATGACGGCCGCCACCCAAACTGGTACACGCAATCGCATCATGTCAAATCCCAGCCACAGGGTTGCGCGGCGAATCCCCGAACGCCGGACTTAATATTCACCCCTTGCTATGCGCGCGGCTTCGGTAGACCATCGCTTGGTTCCGTCGACTTGAAAGCGCGGCGGTAGAGCCCTATGTTGTGCCCTAGCGATAATACTTGCCGAAACGATGGACTTCGTTGTGATTGCCGACAAAGAGGAATGTGATGACACTCTTGTCCCAATGGAACAAGACGCGGAGCGCCAAGTCTGTGCGGAATCCCCAGAGCTGCTCGCCTAGCTTCGTGAGACCATAGCCCGCTGGAATTCGGCGGACATCGGCGGCAAGCATGAAGGAGTCCAATTGCCGCTGGATAGCGACCTTATCTCGGGGGTGGAGACCTTTAAGGCTTCTCTGGAAGCTGCGGGCAAATGCGAATTGAAGCACGGGCTTTGGCTCGCCCTAGAGCGACCATAAATGGCGCCGGGCATCCTGCAGTTTCTGGAATTTCCGGGCGCCCTTGCCCTGCTTCGCCTCTTTGGCCATTCCAGCGATCTCGTCTTCGGTGAAGCGCGAGAGGTAAGCATTATCAATCGCTTCTCGGACTAGCATGGAATAGCTCTTGCCGCTCTGCTCGGACACGCGGCGAAGCGCCTTAACTTCCTTTTCTGCCAGCAGTATCTGCATCCTTGTCATGGGAAACCTCTGCTATTGTGTATAACATGTGTAGCCATGATTGTCAAGCCCGACCTGATGACGGGCATCAACGCGACGGCCTGCGGCGCGCGCTATTTAGCGCGTGCCGCAGGGGCCCGCCGCACGTCGACGTTCCGCGCGCTTGCGCGCGACCGCAGTACCCGCGCCCGTAGCGCCCGATGTTATGCAGAACCGTGTGGCCGATCCAAACCCCGGAATACTCAATGCGGCCCCTCTTGGGTCGTCCGTTTCTGCTACTTTGGTGATCGCGGATGCCAGTCCGGATAGATGCCCTTCTTCATGCCTTGAATCTCATCTTCAGTGAACTGTCGTTGATGATAGCCGTGACCATGGCCCGGGGTTGCCAAGACGAGGATTTTGCCGCCGTCGGGTCTTGCAAGCCATCCCGATGGAGGGTCCGCCGCGACAATCGCATTGAGACATCACATCATGGTCTTGTTGCGCAAAGAGAAGGAGAACTCGTGCTGCTCATTCGGAATCCATTCAAATTCCTTTCCTTCCTCCGGGGGCGGATCCCATGTAGCAACGGAAAACAAGCTCCACTTTCCGGGATACCCTGCGACCCACGCAGCGTATCACCCTGCACCCCCCTTCCAACCCAGCCCCAGCCGGGCCAATTGGTATAATTCCCCCGATGCCCCTCCCGCCGTACACCCCCAACTCCTTAGCCTACAAACGCCGCAAGACCCGTACGGTCCGCGTCGGCAGCCTCGGCATCGGCGGCGCCAACCCCCTGCGCATCCAGTCCATGACCACCACCGACACCATGGACGTCGAAGCCTCGGTCGCCCAGATCACCCGCCTGGCCGAAGCCGGCTGCGAGCTTGTCCGCCTCACCGCCCCCACCGTCGCAGCCGCCCGGGCCCTGGAAGGCATCAAGGCCGGCCTCTACACCCGCGGCATCGTCGTGCCCCTCGTCGCCGACATCCACTTCCAGCCCGAAGCCGCCATGGCCGCCGCCGACTACGTGGAGAAGATCCGCATCAACCCCGGCAACTTCGCCCAAGGCGGCGACATCCAAGCCAAACTCTTCCCACTCCTCGACAAGCTCAAGCGCCTCAAGCGTTGCCTGCGCATCGGCGTCAACCACGGGTCTCTATCTCAGCGCATCCTCGACCGATACGGCGACACGCCCAAAGGCATGGTCGAAAGCGCCCTCGAATACGCCCGCCTCTGCGAACGATTCGGCTACCAAGACCTTGTCTTCTCCATGAAGTCGTCCAACGTCAAGGTCATGATCGCCGCCTATCGCCTATTGGCCGCGCGCATGGCCCAGCTCGGCATGGACTATCCCTTCCACCTCGGAGTCACCGAGGCCGGCGAAGGCGAGGACGGCCGCATCAAGTCAGCCATAGGAATCGGCAGCTTGCTGGAGGACGGCATCGGCGACACCCTGCGTGTCTCTCTGACCGAGGAGCCCGAGGCTGAGATCCCGGTCTGCAAGACGCTGGCCGCCCCCTTCAACCGCCGCAAGTCGTTCGCGGTGAAAGGGCAGGGCGCCTACTGCGCGGACTTCTACAGCTACTCCCGACGGGATAGCCACAAGACAACCATCGGCGGTTTCACCATCGGCGCAGACTCCCCCATCCGCGTCGTCAGCCGGCCCGTGAAGGCGAAAGGAATGGAGCTCGCTGCTTCGACTCTTATAGCATCCCCATCCTTCAGAACGGCAGAGACGGCCCGCCAAATTCTCAGTCTCGCCGACCAAAACGGTTCCGTTGCCGTTGTCGGCCTCACCGGCTCGGACCCCGCCGTTCTCCTCCGCGAATACCGCCTCTTAGCCGCAAAAGCCAAGAACCTCGCCATTCACATCCGCGCCCCCCGCGCCTCCAATCCCCAGCGCCAAGTCCTCGAGTCCGCGACGTTGATAGGCGCCCTGCTCTGCGACGGCATCGGCGACTCCGTGGAGATAGACACAGGCTGGGAGCCTCGCAAGGAGCTCTCGCTTGCCTACAACATCCTCCAGGCCGCCGGAGCGCGCCTGACCAAGACCGAGTTCGTCTCCTGCCCAGGCTGCGGCCGGACCCTCTATGACCTCCAGGCCGCCACGGCCCGGGTCAAGAAGCAGTTCAGCCACCTCAAGGGCCTCAAGATCGCGGTCATGGGCTGCATCGTCAACGGCCCCGGCGAGATGGCTGACGCCGACTTCGGCTACGTCGGAGGGGCGCCTGGCAAGATCAACCTCTACGTCGGGAAGGAATGCCTGAAGAAAGGGGTGCCGGAGAGGTCGGCTGTGCAGGCGCTGAAGGACCTGATAAAAAGCAAAGGCAAGTGGCGGGAACTATGAATGGCCCCGACGCTGCGCGTCGGGGCGAGTGCCGGCGCTGCGCGCCGGCACTTCAGGGTTTGGTATCCTTGACGCGGTCCGGGGCCACCCACTCCGTCCAGTAAGGCGCCCAGCCGTCGTAGCGCACCTGGTAGAGCCCCAGCTTGTAGTCCAGCACCGTAGACGCGTACCACTTCTCGTCCGACTGCACGAAGACCGAGGAGTTCAGCGCCCACTTCTGCGGCTCCGGGCGGTAAGGGCCCACGGTGTCCGCGGCCACGCACTCGTTGGACGAGTCGCTCCAGCCGATGTAGTCCACCTTCTTGCCCGGCTTGCCGTCGGAGGTCCTGCAGTCGCCCAGCACCGCCGCCCTGTAGGTCTTGCCGTCGCGCCAGCGCACCGTGACCTTGGGCGGCGCCGGAGAGTCCTGGTAGGAGACGTCGGCGATCTTGGTCCTCGGGTCGAACTCCCCCGTGGCCCCATAGGCGGAGAGCTGGCCTTCGAAGGACATCTCCTGCTCGATGTACAGCGCCAGTTCGTGGAAGAGTATCTGCTTGTCGTTGTTCATGTCCACGCGCGAGCTGCCGGTGAGCCCCCGCAGCAAGGTGTCGCTGAAGGTCCAGCCGCCGGTGGAAGGCGTGCCCGACTGCGCCGAGGTCAGGCAGGCGAAGGAGACCTTGCCGCCCTGGATCCTGGCCGCGTCGCACAGCGCCCCGGAGTAGCAGCAGTCCGCGGTGACGAAGGCGACGGCGCCCTTGAACTCGGCCGCGATGGCCTTGATCACGTCCGGCATGGCCCAGGCCGTCTTGGGGACGGCGTCTCCCCCCTTGGCGTCGTAAGGGATGAGATAGGCTATGCCCGGCGCCTTGAGACTGCCGTGGCCCGCGTAGTAGAAGAACAAGGTGTCGCCCGGCTTGGCGCGCTTGATGAGCCCGGAGAATCGGCCGCGGATCTTGTCGAGCGCGGCGTCCGAGTCCTTGAACCAGAGGATGTGGTCGTCCGGCACGCCCTTCTTCTGGCGGAAGAACTTCACGAGCAAAGCGTCGCGCCGGTTCTCCTTCGGGAAGGAGACGTAGGACTTGGAGTCCCGCCACTCCAGCACGCTCACGATGAAGACCCAGGTGGAGGCGCCAGCCTGTCCCGGCGCCGAGGCCAGGGCGGTCCCGGCTTTGTTGTTCGCGCTTTTGGCTTGCGTGCGCGCTTTGCCCAGCAAGCCCGTCGACTCGTTGGAGAATGCCGTCTGCAGGCCGGAGACCATCATGGCCATGGCGGTCAGGAGCAGCCAGGGCCAGCGCGGGAGGGGTCCCCGGGCGGGCGGGATGCGCATACCGCTAGTGTAATGCGGCGTCCCCCGTCTGTCAAGGACAGGGGGTCAGGTCTTGAGATTTGAGAATCTCAAGTCTCAAGATCTGACCCTCAGCCTTTGATATCATAACTCCGACAAGTTGAGGCCTGACACCTTAGTCGTTTTGTTCGCGGTGTTGCTCTGCGGTTGTTCGCCCGTCTACGTCACAAAGGCGGCGGCGGGCCACGCGAGCCTGCTCTGGCACAGCCGCGGCATGGAGTCCGCCCTGCGCGACCCCAAGACCCCCCAGGACCTCAAAGCCAAGCTGCAGTTCGCGCTCGACGTGCGCGCCTTCGCCTTCGAGCGCATGGGCCTCAGGAAGACCAAGGATTACTCCACCTATTCCCCGGTCCGCGGCGCGGTTACCTATGTCGTCTCCGCCTGCCCGAAGACGAGTCTGACGCCTTACCAGTGGTGGTTTCCTTTTTTAGGCAAGGTCCCGTACAAAGGCTACTTCCACAAGGCTGACGCGCTCAAAGAGATGAAGCGCATGGAGGATCTCGGCTTCGATACGCGCGTGGGCGGAGTCGCCGCCTACAAGACTCCCCTGCCCTTCCGCGACCCCCTGCCCTCCAGCACCCTCGACTACCTGCCCGGAGACCTGGCCGACCTGCTCATCCACGAGCTGTTCCACGGCACGGTCTGGTTCAAGGACCAGGTCGAGTTCGACGAGGCCGCCGCCACATTCGCGGGCCAGGAAGGAGCCAAGGAGTTCTTGGCGTGGAGGTACGGAGCTGATTCGCCCCAGCTGAAGGACTACCTCGACGGACTCTCCAGACAAAGCCGATTCGCCGGCGTGATGGAGGACCTTTATAAAGAACTCGGCGAGCTGTATGGCGGAAAGGTCGGCGAGACTGAGAAACTAAACGGGCGTGATTCGGTCTTTTCGAAGGGAGAACAACGGCTCAAGGAGATAGGGCAGCCGATCTCGGAGAAGCTCAATAACGCGGTGGTGCTGGCGCACCGGCTCTACATCCGCGACCTCTCCCCCTTCAAGGCCCTCTACGAGCGCAATGGCAAGGATTGGCGCAAGACCATCGCGGCATTGAAGGCGTTGGACCGCAAGGATCCCTTCGCCGCCTTGTCGAAAGGCTGACCGCCTCCGTTCCGGCGATCCTTGCTGGCTGGAGCTGCTTCGGCGGCCGGACTTATCCACAAAATTAGCCCAGGGCTAAGTCGGTGGATAAGTCGTGGGCGGTCTTATCGCTGCTTGCGGGTAGGAGCTTCTGGGCTGCCTGCTAGGGGAGCTGGGCCGGCAGAGCGCGCTGCGGCTGGGTCGGGCGGGTGCGCCGAAGCTCCAGCGCCGAGACCGCGCCCTTGGCGAGCTCCAGCGAGAACACCCGGGCCTTGCCGTCAGGCTCGTAGTAGTGCCGCGCTTCCACGGCCAGGAGCACCTGGTCGCCCTGGGCGCCCGCGATGAGCATGCTGCCGTCGGGGCCCGGCACCACCAGCACGGGCGAGCCGTCCTTCTTCTGCGCGTGCACGGCCACCAGCTCCACCGGCTTGCCGCCCTTGTTGGCCGTGAAGACCTGCCAGGTGTTGGCTGCGGCTTCGTAGGGCCTGGCCGTCACGAGCAGGGAGTGCGGGAACACGATGGCCTGGTCTATGGACTCGATGCGCACGGCCCGGTAGGCCGAGCCGCCCGAAGCGTCGCGGGTCTTGTCCGCCGGGAAGTCGCCGAAGGAGTCGTGCACGATGAAATAGGTCTTCTCCCCCCAGTCCTTCTCCGAGGCGTTGGCGGCGCAGTCCGCGAGCTTCTGCCCCGGCTCCATGCAGAAGTAGCCCACCACGGCCACGGCGTGGGCGCCCATCATGCGCGGCCGCGAGGTCTGCTCCAGCTGGACGTAGGCGATGCCGAACTTCTCGACGCCGTCGGCCAGCACCTTGGCGTACTTGTCCGGGGTGCGGCCCTGGAAGATGCTGCCTGAGAAGAGTTCCTTGTACTGGCCTTCCATCGCGGACTGGGATGGGTCGTAGGAATATCTCTCGCCGGTGTAGGGGTCCTCGACCGTGTAGGCCTCGGGCTCGATGAGCAGGTCCGCATAGCCCAGGGGCTGGATGGGCGCGGCCTGGTCGCGCACCGGGTCCTTGTCTATGAGCCTCGGGAGCAGGAAGTAGTGCGGGCCCCCGCCCGCGTAGCCCCGCTCCACGTACTTGAGCTCCAGCAGGCGCGGGTCGAGCAGGCCCAGCTCGGTGCTGCCGTTGTTGGCGTTCCGGTGGCTGGGCAGGGACCGGCCGAGCTGCAGGGCCCACCAGTCGTTGACCGTGCCGGCCGCGTCGGAGAGGCAGGTGTAGGGCGGCTCGTTGGGCCGGCCGTCGTATTTCCACTCGCCCATCTTGAAGAGCCGGCCCTTGTTGCGCTGGCGGATGAGCGCGTTGGTGCGGTCGGTCCACTCTTTCGTCTCTTCCTGGTTCTTGTGGAAGAGCTGGTCGAAGCCGGCCACCGTATGGCGGAACTCCGGGGGCACGCCGGAGAGGTTCAAGGCGTAGCGCGGCGCGGGCGGCAGCTTCTCATCCTCCTGGCGGATGATGTAGTTCAGGGCCGGGCCCCGCTTCGGCGCCGCCAGAGACAGGGGCGGCATGGCCAAAGAGCCGTCGAAGAGCCCGTCCAGGGCGGCCTTGTCCCAGGCCGCGGGAGAGACCGGCGCGTATTGGGCCGAGGCGGGAGCGGCGAAGAGGACGGCCAGAGCGAGGGTCTTCAGAGCGTCGGCCACGGATATAATTCTACCTCCAAGCGGGCCGGCGGATATGGAGCGATGGTCCTAGGAGGATATGGGCCGGAAGGCCCACTCCAGGCAGGCGCGGGCCAGGCGGCCGGCCTTGCCGCTCCTCAGCCAGCCGCGGCGCAGCTCGGCCTCCAGCCGCAGCGCCTCCTGCCGGGCGGGTTCCGAGGCCGGCGGCACGGCGCAGGTCATGAGCTGCTGCGCGTCGTGCAGCCGGCCCAGCAGCTCCTGCAGGCCGCGCAGGCGCTTGGCCAGAGCCTTGGTCCCGGGGCAAGGCTCCAGGATATAGCGCAGGCGTTTGACCTTGATGCGCGCCGCGTGGGACTGCGCCGGCGTCCCGCCCCGGCGCGCGGCCGCCAGGCTGCAGTCGAGCTCCACGGCGGCCTTCGCCGCCGCCCTCCGGGCCGCCTCGGCGAAAGGCTCCGTCCCCGGCCGGACCCTCTCCAGGCGCTCCTTGAGCCCGCGGGCCGCGGCCTTGAGCTCGGGCAGGCCCTGGCGCAGGAACTCCTTGCGGCAGTGCTCGGACACGGCGCCGAGGTGGATGATGAGCCGGCTCGTGATGTGGCAGGGGGCGCCGCCTCCCCTCAGCCAGGCCGCCCAGACCTGGGCGTCGCGCGCCGGCCCCGTCATGCGGGAGACCTTCTGCAGCCGGCGGCGCAGGGGCCGGGCCGCGGCCGGACCCAGCTGGCCGCGGTAGGCGGCCAGGACCACGCGCAGCCGGCGCAGGGAGGTGCGCAGGTCGTGCAGGGCCTGCGCGTCCTTCCCGCTCCGGAGCCCCCCGGCGGCCTTGAGGGCTCTGCCGAGCCAGAGCCGCGCCAATCCCGCCGCCGCCTCGCCCGCCGGCATGCTCTGGCGCATCAGAAGAAGTACTGCAGCTGCAGATACGACAGGTTGGGCTGGAAGCCGAACTCGGTGCGGCGGCCGCCGCCGAAGCGCTGCCAGCCTCCGGTGAGGTAGAGGTCCGCGACGGGATTGTACTGCAGGCTCGGGGAAAGCAGCGCGCTGCCGTCGTCGATGTTGCCCAGGAATACGGCCTCGAGCTTGAGCAGGGGGTGCAGGTCCTTGGAGAGGGTCAGGCCCGCGTAGTCCTTGCCCAGGGCGGTGTCCTTGCCGGAGAGCAGCACGCTCCGGTCGTAGCGGTCCGGGTTGGTCGTGCCGCGTCCGTTGTGGTAGTACTCGAAGAGCCACTGGGAATCCTTGAGCCATTTCCACCGGGGCTCGGAGCTGAAGGTGTACTCGTAGCCGATCAGGCCGCGCCAGTAGGGCCGCCCGGTCTCCGGGTCCGTGTAGGACCATTCCCCGTGCAAGGAGCCCTCCCAGAGGTTGCCCGCGAAATCCCCCCCGACGATCCAGCTCGCAGTCGAGCCGGCCAGCTTGCCGCCCATGGCCGAGAAGTCGTAGTCCCTGTAGTTGGATCTGCCCCTGGCCAGCAAAGCGCTGTCGGGCCAGCGGTCCTGCGGGGCGTAGGCCAGCTCCGCCTGGGAGAGCTCGCCCAAGCCCTGGCGCAGGTAGAGGGCGTCGACGCCGGCGCGCTCCTCGCGCTCCACGGCCGCGGGCCGGTAGGGGTTGAGCACGTCGGTCGGGTTCCAGAGCTTGCCCGTGCCCCAGGCCACGCGCTGACGGCCGAAACGGAGCGCGGTGCTCTCGTTCTCGAAGCCCAGCCAGCCGCGGTAGAGGCGGTGGCGCCAGGAGGAGGTGGCCGAGGTGGATATGCTCTGCTCCATCTCCAGCCAAGTCCGCGGTCCGGCCAGGCCGAAGGCTTGGTACTCCGAGGTTCGGAAGTAGCTGCCGGCGTAGACCTCGTGGTCGTAGTCCGCGTGCGCCTTGAAGAAGGCGGCCTTGGCCTCCAAGGTCAGCCGGGCGCGGTCGAGGTTGAGGAAGAAGGGCCGGCCGTCGAGCCCGGAATGGGAGTACTGCCAGAGCTCCTTGAGATAGCCCGAGGCGTCGACGGACACGGGACCGGTCTTGAACTCCCGGGCCTCAACGGGCAGGGCCAGCAGGAGGCAGAAGACGGCGGAGCGCATCATGCCGGAGCGAGCTTGCCGTCGTGCAGGTGCAGCACGCGCCGGGCCCGGGAGAGCACGGCCGGGTCGTGGCTGGAGAAGACGAAGGTGACGGCGCGCTCTTTGTTGAGCGACTCCATGACGTCGAGCAGGGAGGCCGCGGTCTTGGAGTCGAGGTTGGCCGTGGGCTCGTCGGCCAGCACCACCATGGGCCGGTGCACGATGGAGCGCGCCACGGCCACCCTCTGCTGCTGCCCTCCGGAGAGCAGGTTGGGCCGGCGGTCGGCCATGGACTCCATGCCCACCCAGCCCAGCACCTCCAGCGCGCGGGCGCGGCGCTCCGCGGCCGGCACCCCCTGCAGCACCAGGGGATACTCCGCGTTCTCCACCGCGGTGAGCACCGGGATGAGGTTGTAGGCCTGGAAGATGAAGCCCAGGGCGCGCAGGCGGAAGTCGGCGGCCTCCTCCGGCGGCAGGCCCGAGACCTTGCGCCCTTCGTAGAGGACCTCGCCGGAGGTGGGCGCGTCCAGGGTCCCGATGATGTTGAGCAAGGTGGACTTGCCCGAGCCCGAGGGGCCGGCGATGGCGGAGAACTCTCCCGCCGCGAAGTCGAGGCTCACCGAAGTCAGCGCGGTGACCTTGGCCGCGCCCTTGGCCGTGTAGGTCTTGGAGATGTGCCGCGCGCTGATCAAGGGGGCCTTAGACATGGCGCAGGGCCTCCGAGGGGTTGAGGCGGCAGGCGCGCAGGGCCGGGGGCAAAGCCGCGAGTATGCTGACGACGAGGACCGCGAGCAGGGCCCGCCAGTGGCTCATCCAGGCGAAGCGCAGATAGATGACCTTTGGGAAGGGCAGGAAATAGGAGAGGGCGTCGCCCACGGCCAGGTGCAGGCCGGCCTTGCCGTAGTAGGTGATGAGGGTGCAGCCCAAAGCCAGACCCAGCAGAGTCCCCACGAAGCCCAGGATGACGGACTCGGCCAGCACCAGCTTCATGACCCAGCGCGGCCGCGCACCGATGGCCATGAGCACGCCGAACTCGCGCACCCGCTCGAAGAGGCTCATGAGCAGCGTGTTGAGCACGCCCAGGGCCACGATGGCGAAGACGATGAGCAGCACGATGTCGAGGATGGCGTTCTGGAAGGTCTGGATGGCCACGATCTCGTGGTCGATGTCGAGCCAGCGCAGCACCTGCACCGGCCGGTTGCCGAGTTTCTCCATGAGCTCCTGGCGGGTGCGTTCGGCGAGCCCGATGTCGTCGAGGCGCACCACGATCTGGTTGACCTTCCTGCCCGTGGCGAGCAGGGCCTGGCCGCCGGCCAGAGGCACATAGATGAACTGGCCGTCGAAGGTGGTGCTGCCCGTGTGGTAGATGCCCACCACGCGGAAGGCCTCGGCACCCATGCTGCCGTCGTCGGCCTGGGCCATGAGCACGACCTTCTCGCCCAGGCGCAGGTCCAGGCGCTGGGCGATCTTGTCGCCCATGACCGCCTCATGATCCGAGGTCCCCAGGTAGCGGCCCTGGGTGAGGTAGCTCGAGATGGTGGTGATCTCCTTCTCCTTCTCCGGCTCCACGGCGCAGATCATGGCGCCCACGGAGCCGGCCGGGGAGGAGACCAGGCCGGTGACGTTGATGCGCTTGCCGAAGGCGCGCACGCCGGCCTGCCGGGCTAGGACGGCCTCGACCGGGGCGGGGTCGTCGATGTACTTGTCCGGGAACTTGTACTCCTTGATGCTGCGGTTCTGGACCTGGAGGTGGCCGGTGATGGAGCTGGTGGCCTTCTCGATGAGCTGGCGCTGCACGCTCTTGATCATGCTCTGGCCGAACATGATGGCGGCCAGGCCGCAGGCCATGGAGGCCACGGTGATGAGGCTGCGCCGCAGGTTGCGGCACACGTTCCTCCAGGCCAGCCTCAACATCTGGTGTCAGGCCTCAACTTATCAGAATTATCGCCGGTCATTTTACGCCTTTCTGAAGACGAGAGAGGCTGAAGAAGGAGTCCGCCAGCGGGATGTCGAACTCGATGTCGCGGTACTGGATGGCGGTCTTCTGGCCAGGCTTGCGGTGCGGCTGGCACTCCATGCGCGCGGGCAGCAGGCGCCCCCCCATGCGCCTGATGTCGGAGAGGGTGATGGTGCGCACGAGCTCGCCGCGCTCGGAGTAGTCCTCCTCCTTGAGCCCCACCACCTCGTCGCCCGGATAGACCGCGGCCCAGAACAGCACCTTGCCCCAGACCACGGGGGCGTCGGGCTTGGGGTCGCCTTGTATCTCGTAGACGGTGCGGCCCTGCTCCGGGGTTTTCTTGATGAGCTTGTGCTCGTAGTCCCTGACGATGGAGTCGGCCTTGACGATGTCTTCGTAGGTGAAGTCCGAGCCCTGCCAGGAGCTGTGCATCATGGTGGGCGGGACCTTGATGACCCGCTCCACGCGCGGGATCCAGGCCCACATCTCGCTGTGCCGGCGCAGGGTGACGTTGCCCTTGTCCTTGGCCGGGGCGTGGATGTAGATGAAGGCCAGCTTGCGGTCCCGGTTCCAGCCCTCGATGGAGAGCTGGCGCTCCCAGGAGGGCGTGGTGATGGTCATGGTCAGGCGCGCGTGGCTGGTGTCTCCGCGCGTGGCCTTGTTGGCGCGGTCCACGATCTCGTGGAGGGTGAGCTCGGCGGCCGGCGCGGCTGCAAGCAGGAGCTGAAGGCAGAACAGCAGGCTCATGGCCCGCTGATTCTACAATTTAAGGTGGGCCGTTCGGCCCGGCCTCATCTGCGCCCAAAGGCCCTGGCCGGCCCTCCGGGGCTGCGCTATACTGGAGCCATGCCGTTCACGCCCCGCATCATCATCCTCCTCATCGACCTGACCTCCGGCCTGTAAGCCGGGCCCTCCTGGTCCTTGCGCACCGCGAAGCCGCTTCGAATCATCCAGGGAGGTATCGTAAAATGAGAATCCGGACAGCAGGGCTTGTCGCAATGCTGGCGTGCGGGATGGCGGGGGCGGCCTGGGCTGAGGGCGTCGAGTTCCTCTCCTCTCCGACGGAGATCCTGCAGGCGGCCCAGGCCGGGGCGCGGTCCATGCCGTCCTCGTACGCGGCGGCGCGCAACCGCAATCACAGCAGGTCCGAGCCCAGGCACCGCTTCGACCTGGCGACGTTCAACGGCTCGTACCGGCTGGCGGAGAGGGCGGACCCTGCCGCGGGCTGCATCATTGCCGGAAAGACCGGCGACGGCACGATCACGCTCGAATACGACCACCGCGTCAGCGAGAGGTCCATGGCGCCCGACGACCATTTCGCCTCCATAAACGTCCGGACGCCGGAAGAGTACGCCCTCAGCTTCATCTCGGACATAGACCAGGGACCCATGCAGTACACCAGGCATGACGTCGAGAACCCCTCGCTGCTGGACCAGGCCGGTTGCATCGCCTGGTACGGGCAGATGGGGATACGCGACGCCTACCGGTACTGCCGGGACAATGTGCTGCCCAAGCCTCGGCCCGAGCCCGCTTTCAACCCGTCCTATTTCTACCGGGAGGTCTCGCAGACCACGGCGGACAACGAGATCGTCTCGGAGCGGCTGCGTGAGACGCGGCCATCCGCGGAGGTCACGATCACATCCCGGAGAGTCACGAGGCTCAGGCTGGCCGGCGGGACCTTGACCGTGACGCATCAGGAGCAGGAAGGCGACGCCGCCCCGGTCACCCTCCAGCGCTGCGTCTACCAGCGGAACTGATCCGCGATGAGGGACCGGTTCATCTTCATCCGACACCAAAGCGAAAGGCCCCGGTTTCCCGGGGCCTCGCTGTGGGTAGGTCTTCCGTAGCCTCTGTCAGTAGGTATGGTAACAGAGGCGAGCCGTTTTTTCAAGGTGTCTTTCCAGGGACGACGGGTCTGCGGGGACGGGACTCGAACCCGTATCTGTGCCTTTGACAGAGGCCCGGTTTACCATTAACCTACCCCGCGGCCCCACTCATATTACGATTCAGCCGCCAAAAAGTTCCCCGCTCCCTTCCGTCTTGCCTAGACGCTCCCGAGCCAAAACCCTATAATGTCCCCGATGGCCAAGCGCTATTTCTGCATCCACGGACACTTCTACCAGCCGCCTCGGGAGAACCCCTGGACCGAGACCGTCGAGCGCCAGCCCTCGGCCCGGCCCGAGCACGACTGGAACCGTCGCATCGCGCGCGAGTGCTACATCCCCAACAGCCAGGCGCGCCTCATGGACGCGCACAACCTCATCAGCGAGCTGGTCAACAACTACCAGTACCTCAGCTTCGACTTCGGCCCCACCTTGCTCGCCTGGTTCGAGAAGGCCTACCCCCACGACTACCGCCGCGTCCTCGAAGCCGACAAGATGAGCGTCGCGCGCCTTCCCGGCCACGGCAATGCCATGGCCCAGGCCTACAACCATATGATCCTGCCCCTGGCCAAGCCGCGCGACCTGCGCACCCAGATCCTCTGGGGCCTGGCCGACTTCCGCCACCGTTTCGGCCGCGAGTCCGAGGCCATGTGGATCCCGGAGACCGCGTGCAACGACGCGGTCCTCGCGGCTCTGGCCGAGCACGGCCTCAAGTACGCGGTGCTGGCTCCCACCCAGGCGCGCCGCGTGCGCAAGACCGGCGCCGAGGCCTGGACCGACGTGTCCGCGGGCGGCCTGGACCCCCGCCGGCCCTACCTCTGGTCCGCACCTGGCTCCGAGGGCAAGAAGTCTTTGGCCCTCTTTTTCTACGACGCCGGCCTCTCCCACGCCGTGGCCTTCGAGAAGGTCATGACCAACGCCAAGGGCTGGGCGGAGCGCATCGCGGGCGCCTTCGATCCGCACGCGGCCGAGGACCAACTGGTCCACATCAGCACGGACGGCGAGTCCTACGGCCACCATGAGAAGTTCGGGGATATGGGACTGGCGCACCTGCTCGCCCAGGAACTGCCCAAGCGCGGCATCGAGGTGGTCAACTACGCCGCCTACCTCGCCGGGCACGCCCCGGCGTGGGAGGCCGAGGTCAAGCCCGGCGAGGGCGGCCTGGGCACCTCCTGGAGCTGCAGCCACGGCGTGTCGCGCTGGTCCGATGCCTGCGGCTGCGGCGGCGAGGGCAAGAGCCTGGCCTGGCGCCGGCCCATGCGCGAGGCCCTGGACTGGCTGCGCGACCATCTGGCCCTGACCTTCGAGCGCGAGGGCGGCAAGGTCCTGCGCGACCCCTGGGCCGCGCGCGACGCCTACATCGCGGTCATCCTGGACCGTTCTGACGAGAGCGTCGGCCGGTTCATGGCGGAGCAGCTCAAGGCTGGGGACTCGCCCGACAACCGCGTCAAGGCCCTGCGCCTGCTGGAGATGCAGCGCCATGCCATGCTCATGTACACCAGCTGCGGCTGGTTCTTCTCGGACATCTCCGGCATCGAGGCCGTGCAGAACCTGCAGTACGCGGCCCGAGCCGCGGAGCTGGCGCACCTGGTCGCCGGGGTGGAGCTGGAGAAGGGGCTGGCCGCGCGCTTGAAGTCCGCGCCCAGCAACTACGCCGAGGTCGGCAGTGGCGAGGGGGCCTACCGCAAGCTGGCCCTGGCCGGCCGCATGGACGAGGACCGCGCCGCGGCGCACCACGCGGTGGCGGCCCTGTTCTGCGACGGCAGGCAGGACTGGCCCATGGAGCCCGCGCAGGCGGAGTTCACCGGCCTGGCCCGCCTTCAGACCGACGGCATCCGCCTGGCCTCCGGCCGCGTGGCCCTGCGCGACGCGGTCACCGGGGCGCGCTGGGAGCGGACCTTCCTAGCCGCGGCCCTGCCCGATTACACGGTCACGGCCTGGGTCTCGGCGGAGGAGCCGGGCAGCGGCGGCCTGGAGTCGCTGGCCGAGAGGGTCAAGGCCGTGCGCGAGGGCCAGCCGCTCGACCTGCAGGCCCTGGCCGGCGCCTTGGCCAAGGGCCGCCGCTTCGGCTTCGAGGACCTTCTGGCCGACGAGCGCGAGCGCATCCTGCGCTGCCTGGTGGAGAGGCGGCGCCAGGTCTGGGAAGACTCCCCCCTGCTCAACATGGACGAGTGCCTGGGCCTGGCCGAGCAGCACTTCAAGCTCGGCCTGGAGATGCCGCCCGGACTGCGCGGCCAGACCGAGGCGGCCCTGGACGCCTGGCTGCTGCGCCGGGCGCGGGGCTTCCGCGAGCGGCCTGACGAGGACCTCGCGGACCTTTCCGCCACCAGGGCCCGGGCCCGGGCCGCCGGGCTCTCCGGCCCCTCGGCGGCCGCGGAGGAGGAGTGGGAGGCCTGCGCGGTCTGGGTCCTGGACTCGCTGGAGAAGGACTTTTCCGCGGTGTGGCTGCGGCGTCTGGCGGCCCTGGCCGGGATGGCTCCGGCCGCCAACCTCACGCGCTGGCGCTACCGGGCCCAGAACCGGTTCTTCGAGATGATCAAGAACCTGCCTCCGGAGGGCGACGAGAAGGTCCGCCTGGTGGGAGAGATCGACGAGGCCGCGCGCCTGCTGGAGATCTCCGCCGACGCTTAATCCGGGGACACCATACTGAATTCGCTGGTCGAATTAAGTAAGGCGTCCCCCTATTATGAGTGGCACCTATTTGAGGGGAAGGGTGAACCAGAACTCGCTGCCCTTGCCGACCTCGGAGTCGAGGCCGACCTCGCCGCCGTGAGCCGCCACCACGTTCTTGACGAAGGCCAGGCCCAGCCCCATGCCCGGAATCTGCCCAGTGAAGTCCTCGTCGATCTGATAGAACTTCCGGAACAGCTTGGGCCGCTCCTCGCTGGGGACGCCGGGGCCGTTGTCCAGGACGCTGACGCGCAGGCGGCCGTCCTTGGCGATGGCGGCGATCTTGGCCTTCTTGTCCTCGCGGCGGTTGAACTTGAGGGCGTTCTCCAGGAGGTTGAAGAGGACCTCCTTGAGCAGCAAGGGGTCGCCCTCGAAACGGGGCAGCTTGGCGAACTCCTCCTTCGGCCAGGAGACCGCCGCCCCCGGGAACGGCTGCTTGAGGGACTTGAGCGCCGCGGCCGTGACGTCGGGAAGGGAGAGCTCGGCGCGCTCGAGCACGATGGTCTCCGGGCTCTGCGCCGCGGAGAAGGTCAGCAGCTTCTCGACCAAGGCGCGCAGGTGCTCGTCCTCCTGCTGGATCTTCTTGAGGGCCTGCTTCTGGAAGTCCGTGAGGTTCTCGCGGTCCGACTCCATGAGCTCCAAGAATCCCAGGGCCACGGCCAGGGGCGTGCGCAGCTTGTGGGAGACTAAGGAGAGCAGGTTGCGGGCCAAAGTCTCGCCGCGCTTCTCCAAGGTGGCGTCGCGGATGATGAAGAGGAAGCCGGCGTGGTCGCCGGGATCTCCCAGCCTGTCCGCCACTCCGTCGAGGATGAGGAGCTTGGGCTTGGCTCGGCGCAGTTCCAGAGTCACGGCGCGGTCGGCGCCCTTGAGCACCTCGGCCAAAGGCGGAGTCACCTCGAAGGCCGCGGCCGCCTCGGCCACGGTCAGAGCGCCCTTGGCGCCGGGCTTGTCGGGACAGCCCAGCAAGGCGCGGGCCGCGGCGTTGATGAGCAGGACGCGGCCCTTGGGATCGGTGAGCACCACGCCCTCCTGCGTGTCGTGGAAGATGCGCTCCAGCTTCTCCTTCTCCTCCTTGATGGCCGCGAAGAGCAGCTTGTTGGCCACGGCCATCTCGTTGAAGGCCCGGCCCACCACGCCGATCTCGTCGCGGCTGGTGACCTCGACCTGCACGTCGAAGTTTCCGCGGCCCACCTCGCGCACGGCCTCGGCCAGCCGAGGCAGGGGCCGGATCATCCAGCCCACGATGAGCACGGTGCCTAGCACGGCCAGGGCCGTGGAGCCGGCGGCGATGACCAGGATCTGGCGCTTGGGCTGGCGCAGGGCCTCCTGCACCGAGGAGTTGTCGAAGCCCAGGCGCGCTGTGCCCACGCGGCGCGTGCCCACGATGATGGGCGCGGAGAGGTCGTAGGCAGCCTCGCCCGAGGCGGTGCGGTAGGGCTGCAGCAGCAGGCCTTCGGCCGCCAGCGCCGCCGCGGTGCGCGCGTCGGCGGGATGTTCGCCGATCTGGGAGGCGTCGGAGTGGGAGAGCACCTTCCCGGATGAGTCGAGCACGGCCGCGTAGGTCACGGCCTTCTCCTTGAGCAGCTCCTTGACGTTGAAGTGCAGGTTGAAAGGGTCGAGCTTGGGGAAGATGGACTCCCGGGAGGAGCGCGCGAAGAACTCGGCGCGCACTTTCATCTCGGTGAAAAGGCCCTGCTCGGTGCGCTGCAGCAGCCGCCGCGACATCAGCCCGATGACGCCCAGCACGAAGAGACAGGTCAGCACCGAGAGCTTGACCGTCATGCTGCGCAGGGGGTTCATGGGGCTCCGTGCATGTTACGAAATCCCGGCGCCAGTTTCACCTGCGCCGGCTCAGTAGAGCAGGGCGACCTTGAGCTTCTGGACCTCGGTGCTCCCGGAGTAGCGCTTCTCGATCTTGATGATGTAGCCCCCGGGCGGGACCCGGGAGCCGGCCGAGTTGTTTCCGTCCCAGGCCACCACCTGGTTGCCGGTGCCGCCCACGTACTGGGAAATCTCGCGCACCAAAGCGCCGGTCAAGGTGTAGACCCGCAGGACCACGGTGGCCGGCTCGTTGAGGTAGACCCCGATCTGGGTGGGGCCCTGCGCCGGGTCGAAGGGGTTGGGCCAGTTGTAGGGCTTGGGTATGGCCGCCGATTGGGAAGGGATGAAGACCGGCACGCCGGCGCTCACGCCCGAGAACTCGCTGTAGACCCCGGCGTTGGAGCGGGCCCGCACGCGCGCGTAGTAGGTCTGGCCCGAGGACAGCGCGGTCACGGCCGAGGCCAGCGTGGCGGTGCCGATGTCGAGCTTGTCGTTGCCTCCGGGCGTGCTGCCCACGATGAGGTTGTAGTCGAGGATCCCCACGGGGCTGGAGGCCGCGGGCCAGGAGAAGACCACGGCGCCGTCGTAGGAGAAGCGGCGGTCCGAGGCCGGGGTCCCGGGCGCGGAGGGCTGGCTGGTGTCCGAGAGGTTGCCGGAGCGGGTGGAGACCGAGGCCGTGTAGTCCGTGGGCACGAGGTTGCGGTTGACGGCCCGGACCTTGAAGAAGTACTGCGTGCCCGGGGTGAGGGAGAAGAAGGTCGCGGAGGTCGCCAGCGTGCTGGAAGCCGCGGTCAAGGAGAAGAAGTTGTCCGAGGAGACCTGCGCCTCGTAGAGGGTGTCCGGCGGGTTGGCGGCCGCGGACCATTGGAAGGCCGCGCTGGTCACGTAGACCGTGCCGAAGCCGGCGCCGGCCGGCTGCGCGGCCAAGGTCGCCGTGGCCAGCGCCGCGGCATAAGGCGAGGGCACCTGGTCCGCGTTCACGGCCCGGACCTGGAAGTGATACGTCGTATTCGGGGTCAGGGCCGCGGGGCTCGAGGACAGGGCCGCCACGTAGCTGGTCAGCAGGCCGGAGGCGAAGCCCGCGTCTAGGGCCCGGTCCACCTGGTAGACCGTGTAGGAGGGATTCTGCGGGTTGCCCGCGGTCCAGTTAAGGGTGAGGGAGGCGGCGGCCATTCCTGTGAATGCCGCTGCCGCCGCTGCCGGGACATTGGCCAAGGTGTGGGTGGAGACCGCGTTGGAGGGAGCGCTGTCGCCCCAGTCCGTGAAGGCGGTCACAAAGCGGTAGTAGGTGGTGTTCGGCGTCAGGTTGATGACCGTGGTGCCGGCGAGCAGGGGCGCGGACTCGGGGCCGGGGTAGGGGGCGGTGACCGTGGCCGGGAAGACGCGGTAGTAGGAGGTGGTGGGACCGTCGCCGAAGTCCGCGGCCGGGGTCCAGACCCAGCTGATGGAGGTGACGTGCACGGCCGAGGCCGCGAATCCTGCAGGGGCGGCGGCCACGACGCCGAAGGAGGACCTGCCCACCGAGCCGGCCTGCGAGGCGCCGCCCGCGTCCATGGCGCCGGAGATGGCCCGGCCCGCGGTGCCTCCGGCCGTGGAGAGGATCGCGGCGAAAAGGTCGCTGGTCCGGTAGAAGACCTTGATCCTGCCGCCGGCCCCGCCGCCTCCGGGGTCCAGGGTCCCGCCGAGTGTGGCCACGGCATCGCCGCCCGGGCCGCCGTTGGCCGAGACCGCGGAGCCCGGATGCAGGCCGAGCTGTCCGGTCACGCGCAGCAAGACGGTGCCGCCTCCTCCCCCGCCGCCCGCGGCCGGATGCACCCCCACGGCGGTGTCGGTCACGGCCGAGGCCGTGGAGCCGGCCACCAGGATGGAGCCGGTGACCGTCATGGAGGCCGCCTCTATGTAGACGCTGGCCCCGCCCGTGCCGCCGCTGCCGCCGGTCAGAGCGGCGCCTCCTCCTCCTCCTCCCCCGCCCGAGCCCATGAAGGCGTCGTCCGCGCTCAGGGGGACGGTGATCGTCCCGGTGGAGCCGTAGCCCGCGCCGCCCGCTCCGCCCCCGACTCCGGCGCCCGTCCCGCCCGCGGCCGCCGCGCCTGCGCCTCCGCCGCCCTTGGCCGCGGCGCCTCCGGAGCCACCGCCCGCGCCGGCCGGGTCCCCGTCGAAGCCTGAGAGCCCCGCAGTGCCGGCCGGGCCGCCGTTGCCGCCGGACTGGCCGCGGCCCGAGCCGTCCAAGGTCCCCCGGATGGAGGCGGTCGCGGCGTAGACCGCCAGAGGGGCCCCTGGCGCCACGTAAGCCGTGACCCCGGCCCCGATCGAGAAGAGGCGCACGTTCGTGAAGGTGCCGGAGAGGGTGTCGCCGTTGGCCGGGGTAAGGTCCGCGTCCGCGTAGTCGCCGCCGGGGATCGTCGCCGCCTGGAGGCGGGCGGCCAGGAGCAGCAAGAGGATGGCTCCCCCAACGGAACCAGCGCCCCCCTCAAGGGGGGCGCTGGTTGCGCGGCGCCGAAGGCGCCGCGCCATTCTTACAGCAAGCCTCATGCCGTTGTTCACGGGGCAAACCTCTGCGCCGCCTCAATCTTATCTTTTAGCACCCGGCCCGCGTCATAGGACGGGTCGCGTTCCAGGACCTCGGCCGCGAGCTTGGACGCGGCCGCGTAGTCGCCGCGCAGGTACTGTTCCACGGCCCGGTAGTAGAGCTGCTCGATGCGCTTGCGCTCCTCCGGGCCCACGGCCTTGCGCAGTTGGCCGCGCAGCACGACCGCCCTCTCGGAGAGCTTGAGGTCCCCCGGCTCCTCGCGCAGGGCCGCCTCCACGGCCTTGAGCGCGCCCGCGAAGTCGCCGGCGCCGGAGAGGCGTTCGACCTCCGCGGCCTGGCGCGCCGTGAACTCGGAGATCTCCAGGCGCACCTTGGCCAGGAAGGCCAGGACGGCCCCGTCGCCGGGGAAGCGCTGCGAGGCCTTCTCCGCCTCCAGACGCGCGGCGCGCAGGCTGCCGCGCTCCCGGTAGCTCTGGGCCACGGCCATGGCCTGGCGCGACTCCGCGTCGGACTGGGCGCGGCGCAGGTCGTCGAGGCGCGCGCGTTCGTCCCGAGAGAGGACCTGGTCGATGCGGGCCAGGGCGGCCGCGGCCTCGGCGTTGGCGGCGTCGATCTCGAGCACGGTCTTCCAGTACTGCCGGCTGGCCAGGAAGTTGCCCTGCTCGAACTGGGCCCGGGCCTGGCCCGCGGTGCGCTGCACCATCTGGCGGCGCAAGGTCTCATCCCAGCGCGAGGAGACCTCGTCGATGCGCTTGCGGATCGAGGCGTTCTCCGGGTCGAGCAGGGCCGCGGCCTCGAAGTCGCGCAGGGCGTCGGCGACGCGCTCCTCCCTGACCTCGGCTTCGGCCTTCTCGATGTAGGCCCGGGCCAGACGCACGCCCTCGGCGCGGGTCAGCTCGCTGATGCCCTTGCGGATGGTCTCCTCGATCTCCTCACGCGTGCGGCCGAAGCGCTGGGTGAAGGTCACCAGGTGGCTCACTCCCAGGTCGCGGACCCGGGCCGTGTAGTCGAACTGCGTGTTGCCCAGGCGCAGGCCGGCCCCGGTGGCGAAGCCGCCGCCGTCGGCGCCCAGGCGCAGGGCCGCGAGCCTGCCCCGCTGGAACTCGACGCCGCCCGACGGGCTGAGGCCGTCGCCCGCGACCTGGCGCAGGCGCAGGGTGGTCAGGACCGCCCAGCCGCCCGCGGCGCGCCAGAGGTAGGACGGCGCCAGGTCCACGACCCGCGGGTAGCTCACGGGCTCGGAGATGTAGGTGAGCTTGGGGGCCACGAGGTTGTGCACGGCCAGGGCCACGGACCACTCCTGCCGGGGCTTGAAGTTCAGGCCGATGTCCAGGCCGGTGCCCGAGGCCGAGGCCTGGTCTATCGACTCCTTGACATGGACCAGGGTGAGGCCGGTCTCCAGGGGCTTGGGGTCCGTGACCCAGGAGGGACGCAGGGAGGCGGGGACCTCCCAGGAGCGTCCCCAGCCCGCGAGCAGGGCGCTCTGCCCGATGCTGAAGGTGGTGGGGTTGTCGTTGGGCGTGCTGCGCCGCTCGAAGCCGCCGCTGGACTGCATGAGGTAGCCGGCCGCTACCGTGCCCCAGCGCTTGAGCGGCGCCGCGCCAGCGGCGAAGTCCAGGGAGGTGTCCTCGAAGAGCACGACGTGCGTGGCCTGGATCTCGGGCTTGCTCAGGCGGGCCAGCCCGGCCGGGTTCCAGAGCAGGGCGCTGGAGTCGTCGGCGACCGCGGTGCCGGCGCCGCCCAGGGCCGAGCCCCGCGCCGCGGCGTCCTGGCGCAGAAAGGCGCCCGCCTCGGAATTGGCGGAGGCGGCGCAGACTCCTGCGGCTAGAAAAATCTCGAGAAGGACTATAATTGACCCCACTGAGTTATAACAGGGGAGGAACGACTTGTCAAGAATCGTGATATATAATAGATTTAACCGATGCCGCGCTTGCTCATAGTCGAGGATGACGGAGACCTCCAGCAGGTCCTGAGCTTCGCCTTCAACCGCGAGGGCTTCGAGACCCATTACGCCTTCAACGGCCAGGAAGGCTACAACAAGATCCTGGCCCTGCAGCCGGACCTGGTCCTGCTCGACCTCATGCTGCCCATCTTGAGCGGCGTGGACGTCATCAAGAAGGTGACCTCCAACACCTCCATCCGCGACATCCCCATCGTGGTCATGACCGCGCACAGCGACAAGGCGGATATGCTCGAACAGTCCATCCGCGCCCACGGCGTGCGCGAGTACGTGCGCAAGCCCTTCGAGATCAAGTCCCTCATCGGCCTGGTCAAGCGCCTCATCGCCCAGTACCCGCGCACCCCCGCTCCTCCGTCGGAGGTGGCCAAGGGCGAGGTGCGGCTCGACACGCGCTTCCGCACGGTCTGGATCTCCGGACAGACCGTGGCCACGCTCGCCCCCACCCGGGCCGAGGTGCTCAAGATGCTCATCGAGGCCAAGGGTGCGGTCAAGCGGGAGAAGATCATGGCCGCGGTCTGGGGTGCGGGCGACCATGTCGCCGCCCTGGAGAAGACCGTGCAGAGGCTGCGCGAGGACCTCGGTCCCGAGGGCGGAAAGCGCATCCAGACCACGGACGACGGCTACGAGCTCGTCGGCTGACCGCTGCTGACTTCTCCTGACGTGCCTTCCCTGGATTTTGCCGACCTGTCTGTTACTCTTGTAATAACCGCCCCCCACCCCCTCTGAGGAGCGGCGCTTATGAAAGGCCGGGTTCATAGCGTCGCAGTCTTGATTTCCTGGGTCCTCGCCTGCGGGGGCCTGTCCTGGGGCGCCGGCTTCACCTCCCTCAACCCCCTGCCGGAGGCTTTCTCCGGCCATTCCTTGGTGAGCGTCTCCGGCTATCTCTGCAACATCGGCGGCTTGAGCGGCACCAACGGAGCCCTCTCCGGGAACAAGGTCTTCTGCGCCCAGGCGCGGCCGGACGGCACGGTGGGCGACTGGGTCCAGCGGACCTCCTTGCCCGAGCCGGTGTTCTTCCACTCCGCCTTGTCCGCGGGCAGCCGCATCTACGTCCTGGGCGGCTATCATTACAACGAGGCCGCGGGGCTGTTCGTCTCCAGCACCGTCTATTACGCCGAGGTGGCCGCGGACGGGACCGTCTCCCCCTGGGCCTCGGCCGCGCCCCTGCCCGAGCCGGCCTTCTTCATGGGCGCCGCGGTCTGGGACGGGACCATCTACGTGACCGGAGGCTGGGACGCCCAGTGGCTGCTCAGCTCGGCCTATTCCGCGGACATCCGGCCCGACGGCTCCTTGGCGCCGTGGCAGACCCGGCGCTCCTTGCCCCAGGGCGTCTACACCCACGCCGCGGTCTCCAACGGCACCCTCTATCTTCTGGGCGGGGCGGTGGAGAACGGCACTTTAATCCACAACTTGGTCTATCACGCGCGCATCAACGCTGACAAGTCCTTAGGGGAATGGGGCACCACCTCCCCCCTGCCCCAGCCCCTGAGCAACCATGCCGCGGTCACGGCCGGAGGACGGATCATCGTGGCCGGCGGCTGGACCGGTCCCTACGCCACCGACGCGGTCGTGGCGGCCGACATCCAGCCGGACCAGACCCTCGGCGGCTGGGCTGGCCTGCCCAGCCTGCCCCAGCCGCTCTACATGCATGGCGGCGCGGTGGCCGGGGACTACCTCTACGTCAGCGGCGGCATGAACATGCTGTCCCAGACCCCGGTGCAGGCCACGGTGTACTCCGCGCCCCTGCCCGCGCCCCTGCCGCCGCCCGCGCCCGACGACACGCAGGCGCCGCGCACCGCCTTGGCCGTGGCCGAGCCGAAGTTCTCCAGCGCGCCCGTGTTCATCACCCCGCAGAGCCTTCTGAGCCTCTCCGCCACGGACGAGGGCGGCTCCGGCGTGTCCGCCACCCTCTCGGCCGTGGACGACGGCGCCTTCGCGCCCTACGGCTCGCCGCTGGCGATCCCCGCCGAAGGCGCCCACTGGCTGAGGTACTACAGCGTGGACGCGGCCGGCAACCAGGAGGCGGTCAACAGCGCGGCCCTGGCCGTGGACGCCACCCCGCCGGTCTCGGACCTGAGCGTGGGCTCCCCCCAGGCGGTGCTGGACTCGGGCGAGGTGGTGGTGGGCGCGCAGACTTTGCTGGGCGTCTCGGCCGAAGACCCGGTCTCCGCGGGCGTGGCTTCCGGATTGTCGCAGGTCCTCGCGGGCGTGGACGGGGCGGCGCCGGCGCCCGTGGACGGGCTCTTCGCCCTGCCGCAGACCGACGGGGCCCACGTGGTCTCTTATCAGGCCGTGGACAACCTGGGCAGCAAGGAGCCTCTCAACAGCAAGACCGTGTTCCTGGACCGCACTCCTCCCGCCACCGCGCTGAGCATCAGCCCCGCGCCCTACCAGCCGGCCGGCGGGACCCCGGTGCTCGGCGGCGGCAGCCAGCTCTCCTTCGCGGCCCAGGATCCGGAGGCCGGAGGAGTGGCCGCCGGCGTCAACCGCACGGAGTTCGCCCTGGATGACGCCGCCGCGCCTCTGGGCTCCGGCGAACTGGTCCTGGCCGAGGGCCAGCACACGCTCTATTACCGCAGCGTGGACAACGTGGGCAACAGCGAGGCGGTCCGCTCCGCGTCTCTGCGCGTGGATGCCACCGCGCCGGTCTCCTCTCTGGACATCGCGGACTCGGGCGTCAGCCTGTTCGGCATCGAGTTGCTGACCCCCCAGACGGATATCGTCATCTCCGCCGAGGACCCGGTCTCCGGCGGCGTGCAGTCCGGCGTGGCGCGCACCCTCTACTCCGTGGACTCCGGAGCCGAGCAGGCCTACTCCGCCGCCTTCCGGCTCCCGGCCGGGGCCCACACCGTGGCGTTCCGGAGCGTGGACAACGCAGGCAACGCCGAGGCCGCCAACAGCGTCGCTCTCTCCATCGGCTCCTTCCTGACCGATTCGGTGGCGGCGCTCGACTCTGTGACTCTGGCGGGCGGCGCCGGCGTGACCGGCACGGTGCGCGCCAACGGCGATTTCACGGCTTCGGGGCAGTCCTCGGTCAAAGGCGACGTGACCGCCATGACCGTGAAGCTCAACGGCAAGAGCACGATCAGCGGCACGGTGAGCCAGGGGCAGGCCACCGTCTCGGCGGCCATGGACATCGCCGCGGCGCGGTCCTGGACGCAGGCGAACAACGACAACGCCTCGGTCGCGTCCCGCCGCCTTTCGGGAGGCGTCCTGGTGGTCGACGCCTTCGACAACCTGACGCTGGCCGCCGGAACCTACTACTTCAAGGGCCTGACGGTCAGGGACTTGGGGCGGCTCTCCGTGGACGGGCAGGCGGCGCTGTTCATCGACGGCCCCGTGACGGTGACCGGCCTGGGCCGCATCAACGAGACGGGCCGGGCGGACGACCTGTGGGTGTTCTGCGCCGGGGATTCCGTGCAGGTGGCCGGCGCGGCCCGTGCCGCCTTCAACCTTTACGCGCCCGCGGCCGACGTTTCCTTGAGCGGGCTCGGGCAGTTGGCCGGACGCATGCTCGGCCGCTCGGTGTCGCTCACGGGGATGGCCAAGGACCCGTCGCCGGACGCCCTGCCCAGGCACTGGCACAAGGGCCGGCTGCTGGCCGGCGCCTGGAAGCCGAGCCTCAAGGCGCAGTCCGGGCCTGCTGATGCGCGCGCCGAAGGACGCAGCCGGGCCGTGATCTCGGTCCGGCTCGAGCCGCGGGTCCCGTCCCTGTCCGCGATCCTGCACGGAGCCAGCTCCGCGCAGGCTCCGGTCCCCTCCAACGCTCCCCCGCGCGCGGGCAAGGGCGGCCTGCCCGTCTTCGCGCCGGCGGCCGCGCCCCTGCGCCTGCCGCCCCTTCCGGTCAGCGCGCACGCGGCCCTGGCCCAGGTGGCCGCGGCGCACGGTCAGGCCGTGCGCGCGGCCGACGGCTCGGGAGTGGTGGTTCCGGCCGGGGCCCTGCTCGCGGGGCTGGCCGTGAGCGTGGCGCGCGAGACCAAGGCCGAGGCCGCGGAACTGCTGCGCCGGGAGTCCGGCATGGCGCGCCGCGACCTCGCCGCCGCCGGTCCGGCCGTGCAGTTCGGTCCCGAGGGGACGCGCTTCGTCAAGCCGGTCACCCTCTCGCTGCCCTTCGACCGGACCCTATTCGCCGACGCCACGGCCCAGGCCTCTTTGGCCGTGCACTACTGGAACCCCGGCCGGGGCGACTGGGAGGCCCTGCCCTCGGTCGTTGACGCGGCCGCGGGCCTGGTCCGGGCCCAGACCGAGCACTTCTCTCTCTACCAGGTCCTTTCCGGCGCGGGACCGGCCGCTGCGGGAGCGGCCGTGGGCTCGGCCCGCGTGGCCTGCAACCCCCTGCGGCCCGGCTGCAGCCCGCTCAAGATAGGGAATCTGCCCGCGGACGCCCGCGTGCGCATCTACACACTCTCCGGGACCCTGGTGAAAGACCTGGGAGCCGACGCCAACGGCGAGGCCTCCTGGGACGGGACGAACATGAGCGGGGCGCCGTCCTCCAGCGGGGTGTACTTCGCGTTCGCGCAGGGCGCCGGGGGCAGCAAGACCATCAAGGTCGCGGTGGAGAGATGAGAAAGCTCCTGACGACGGCGATGCTGCTTCTGAGCGGGAGCCTGTCCGCGGCCGGCTTCTCGTCGTCGGCCCGGGGCACGACCGCGGGCGGCTTCCTGGAGCTCGGCGTGGGCGGCCGCGCCATGGGCATGGGCGGGGCCTACACCGCGGCGGCCGACGACGCCACGGTCCTGTACTGGAACCCGGCGGGGCTGACGGGCGTGGAGCGCCGGGCCGCCTCCTTCATGCACGCATCCCACCTGCAGGGCAGCTTCTACGACTATGCGGCCTACGCCCAGAAGCTGGGCGACAAGGGGACCGCGGCCGCGAGCTTCCAGTACTTCGATTTCGGCTCGCTGACGCAGACGGACGCCAACTACAATGCCTTGGGTTCCTTCCATCCCAACGACCTGGCCCTGACCGCGGGCTACGCGCGCAAGATCGCGGCCCTGGACGGCGTCTCGGCCGGCGCCTCGGTCAAATACATCCGCTCGGTCATCACCCAGACGGCGCAGACCGCGGCCGTGGACCTGGGCCTGACCAGCCGCGACTACCTGGACCGCCGCCTGCGCGTGGCCGCGGCCGTGCTCAACATGGGCGGGACGCTCAAGTTCCGGGACACGGCCGAGAACCTGCCCCTGACCTTCAAGGCCGGCGGGCTCTTCCGGATCACGCCGCGCTGGGCGACGACCCTGGACCTGGCCTCGCCTCGCGACGACGACCCCTACGCCGCCTTCGGGACCGAGTACGTCCTGCCGGTCTCGGGAGGCTGGGAATTCGCGGGCCGCATGGGCTACAACTCCCAGACCCTGGGCGACGTCACGGGCGTCAGCGGGCTGTCCATGGGCGTGGGCGTGGGCTCGCGCGGGCTGTCCTTCGATTACGCTTTCACTCCTTACGGCGGGGTCGGCATCTCGAACCGCTTCTCGGTCTCCGCGAAATTCTGAAGACGGCATGGGGGCGGTGGTGACGGAACCCGAGGATCCGCAGGATAAGGCCTACCTCATCAGCTTCGGGGAATGCTCCATCGTGCGCTGCCGGGGCAAGGGGCGCAAGGGCAAGAAGCCGGCGGACGACAGTCAGCCCCCGGAGCCGGACGGACCGCCGAACCAGGGATAGACCGGCCCGTAGCGCGTGCAGACCTTGCAGACGTCCGGGAAGTCGCCCCGCGCCTGGCGCGCCAGGTACTCCTTGAGCTCCGGGCCGGAGAGGATGTCGCGCAGGGACCGGGTCTTGAGGTCGCCGATGATGAGGGTGGCCTCCAGGTCGCGGCAGCAGCAGGCGGCCACCCGGCCGTCCGCCAGGACCACCGGCCCGGTGAGAAGACGGTGGCAGGGGCCGTGGTGCAGGGGCGCGGGGATGGCGGGGCGGCCGGAGTTCTCGAGCTCGGCCGCGCTGATGAGCCCGCCCCAGTTGTCGAAATGCGAGATGACCTCCAAGGTCACGACGCCCTTGTCCCGCATCTCCTGCAGGTAGTCCCAGAGCTCGCCGGCCGCTCCCCCCCGCGCGGGCCGGACGCAGACCTGGACCCCGGCGCGCGAGCCGGACGCGGCCTTGGCCTCGATGAGTGCGCGGAGGTTGGCGACGACCTCGTCGAACTTGTCCACGCCCATGACCTGGCGGTAGGCGTCGCGGTCGAAGGCGGCCAGGGAGCAGAACAGGCGGAAGCGCTCGCCGTAGGCCAGGAGCCTCTCGCGCTTCTGGGAGGTCAGGAGGATGGCGTTGGTGTAGAAGTGGAAGCGGGGCCGGCGGGGATGGGCGTGGAGGTAGTCCAGGCGCTCGAGCAGGTGCTTGTCCACCAGGGGGTCTCCGGCGATGGGGGTGAGGTCTACGTCGGTCTCTCCGAGTTCGAGGTACTGGTCCACGGCGCTGCGGAAGAGCGATAGGCTCATCGTGGCCTTGGGCCTCTTCATCCGGGGATAGGCGCAGAAGGCGCAGCGCGCGTTGCAGATGTTGGTGCCTTCGATGACCAAGGTGTTCGGCCAGGCGCGCGCCCCTGGGATCGAGCGCAGGAGGGCGTAGTTCAGCAGGAGCCGGCCCTGCTCCCGGAGCCTGGAGACCTTCTCGCGCCAGGATTCGGGAAGGAGCCGGCGGTAGAGGTCTCTGATCATTTCGCTCTTGCCAGGGTGTAGAGGCAGTCCCCGCAGTCGGGCTGGCGGCTGCGATGGCGGGCGCGCTGGAGAGCGGCCAGGGGCGCGGCTAGGACCTGGAAGGAGAAGCGGGCGAGGTCCACGAGTCTCTGGCGCCGGGCCTGGTCCGAGAGCCAGCCGTCTTTCCCCTGCGGGGTCGCGGACAACGCCTCGCTGAAGGTCCGGCCGGAGCCGCCTGCGTCTTTGAGGAGTAGGCGGCGGGCGAGGGACAAGAGGCCGGGCATGATCCGGTAGAAGAAGAGATGGTCGGTGAGGTAGCGCAGGTGCAGGGTGGAGGCGTCCTGGCGCACGACCTCGAAGCCCTGGCGCTCCAGGAAGGCCTTCATGGCGGAGGGGCTCCAGCGGGTGAAGTGGTGGGGCGGGTAGTCATGCTCCTCGCGCTCGAAGGGGATGGGACGCTGGCTGTTGGGCATGGTCAGCGCGATGTGTCCGCCGGGCCTCAGCAGGCGCTTGAGCTGCTGGAGGAACCAGGCCGGCTCCGGGGTGTGCTCGAGCACGTCGAAGAGGGTGAGGATGTCGAACTCTCCTTCCTGCCGCCCGACCACGAAGGCCTCGAAGTCCGTGCAATAGGCGTCAAGGCCTTTGCGGCGGGCCTCCTGGACTACGCGGCCGTCGTAGTCGAAGCCGACGGGTTGGTAGCCTTTCCGCGCGGCCAGAGCCATGAAGTCGCCTCCTCCGCAGCCTACGTCCAGGAGCCTGCCCCCGGGCAGGCGGTCGGAGAAGAACTGGCTGAAGCGCCAGTCGTCCTCCGGGGCCGGGCCGTGCAGAGGGTCTCGGGCGGTCTCCACGCGCGCCGGGGCGAGCTTGGCGTACCAGTCCGCTCCTACTGGGTCGCGGGGCTCGCTGGAGACGACCTGGCAGTCGGGGCAGAGGAGGAGACGGTATTCCCTGCCGCCGATGCGGTCGCGGTGCTCCTCCACGAGGCGCAGGGCCTCGGGGGAGCCGCAGGCGGGACAGCCGGGAGGATGTGGCATCATCCTCGTCGAATGATATAATTTTTTCGTTGAACAGGCTCTCCCGCGCCCTCACGCTCCTCGAGTCCGGCCGCCTCCTGCTGAGCCGCTGCCTGGAGTCCGCCCAGACGCCGCGCGAGCCCGGACGCATCCTGGTCCTCGGCTACAACGCCATCGGCGACCTCATCTTCTTCCTGCCCGTGCTCGAAGGCCTGCGCCGGCGCTGGCCCCAGGCCCGCATCGTCTGCCTCGCGGACGGCAAGGAGATCACCGAGGACATCCTCGCCGGCACCCGCCTCTGCGACGAGGTCTGGGTCCGCGAATGGGAATCCCCCCCGCCCGGACGCCGCGCAGAGACGGCCCGCCGCATAAAGGAGTACGGCTTCGACCTCGTCATCCTGAGCCTGGCCACGCCCGCTCATGACTACCAGGGCGCCATAGCGGGCATCCCCCTGAGAGTCGGCCACTGCCGCGACCTGCGCGCCGCGGTGGGCGGCCCCCTCGAGCGGCTCAAGCGCGGCATCGTCATCGGCGAGTTCGCCCGCCGCGCCGTGCTCAACCGGCCCGTAGCCATGGGCCTGGGCGAGCATGCCGTGCCGCGCAACCTGCGCCTCTTGGAAGTCATAGGGGTGCCCGTCTCTCCCGGGAAAAGGCCGGATCTGCCCGTCACGGAGGCCCATCGGGGCAAGGTCCAGCCGCTGATGGCAGGCCGCTCCCCCGTAGGGATACACCTCGGCCCCCCCGCCAGCTACAACTACCGCCATTGGGCTCCCGAGCGCTACGCCGAGCTCTGCGCCAAGCTCGCGGCCGCGGGGGCCGGCCCCTTCTATCTCATCGGAGGGCCTCAGGAAGCGCCCAGCGCGCAGAGAGCCCTGCGGTCATTCCCCCAGTTCGTCTCTCTGGTCGGACGACTCTCTTTATTGGAGACTTTCGCGGCCATAGAGCGCTGCCGGCTCTTCATAGCCAGCGACACCGGGCCCGCAAAGGCGGCCATGGCCCTGGGAGTGCCCACCGTCACGGTCTGGGGTCCCTCCGACCCGAGGGAAGCCGGGATCTTCTGGGAGCCTGAGAAGCAACTCGACATCCGCGCCGACGTCTCATGCAGCCCCTGCGTCACCTGCGGCATGGCCAGGGAAGGCGTGCTCAACTACACGGTCTGCGGGCACCACGACTGCTTGGGCGGCCTCGCCCCTGAGGCGGTCTACAACGCCATCAAGGCAAAGTACCCGGCGCTTCTAGCCTAACGCGGCCAAAGTCAGAGGCGGGTGGCCCAGGAGTCCGCGCAGGGACCAGTCGCGCTCGGGAAGGGGCTGCGGCCTGTCCTGCGCCCCGGAGACGAAGCAGAAGGTCCGGCGGGCACCGGCGCCGTGCTTGCGCCGCAGCGGCTCCAGATGGTCGCCCGAATCCACCACGCGCAGGCTGCGGTCGAGGACGACCCAGGTGTCTTGGTAGGCGGAGTCCAGGTGGAATATGGGCATGGGGATATTCCACCAAAGCCGTGTTTCAGCGTTGTTAAGAGGAAGGCCTAGACGAACATCGCGATGAAGGCGTTGAGCCGGCGGTAGAGCGAGACCAACAGGCCGTGATATTCGACCGGCTTCGGGTAGACTTCGACCTGGCGCACCAGGTCCGCGGCCGCGACCGGGATGGTGAAGAAGAAGCTGGCGCCCGCGCCCTTCCAGCTCTCGGCCCAGATGCGGCCGCCGTGCAGCTCCACCATGGCCCGCGCCAGGGTCAGGCCCAGGCCGGTGCCGTCGGTCTTCTTCTGCGCGCTGGCCGCCGACTGCATGAACATGTCGAAGACCTTCTCGATGTCGGCCGCCGGGATGCCGCAGCCCATGTCCTTGACCCGGAAGACCAGCGTCCCCGCGTGCTCGAAGCGGCCAGCCTTCACCGAGACCGTGACGGTCCCGCGCGTGGGGCTGAACTTGACGGCGTTGGAGACGAGGTTGGTCAGGACCTGGACCACGCGGCGCGCCTCGGCCGAGACCCGGGGCAGGCCTTCCTCGACCTCGCGGACGAGCTTGACGCCCTTGGACAGGGCCAGGGCCTGCATGGCGTCGACGGCGTCGTTGACAAGGGAGCGCGCCTCGCAGGGCTCGGTCGTGACGGTCATCTTCCCCGCCACGATCTTAGAGTAGTCCATGATGTCGTTGATGAGCCCCTCGAGGCGCGAGGTGTTCTTGATCGCCAAGGACAGCATCTGCTTCTCGTCGCCTTCCAGCTTGCGGGCGACCTGCTCCTGGAGTATCTCCAGGCCCAGCCGGATCGCAGTGACCGGGGCGCGCAGCTCATGGGTGAGGTAGGAGGCCTGGATCCGCTCGGGAGCCTTCACGGGGACCGGCGCCGGAGCCGGCGCCGGCTGTTCAGGCTGGCGGATCACCAGGTCTTCCCACTGCGCGGCTGGGGTCTTGGCGCTCACGCCATGAGTATGGGTCCGGGCTGTTACAGAGCGATTTCGGGGCTGTTAACGAATTGTTACAATCGGTCTGGCTGGGAGGAGTGGAACTTTTCCGCTCCTCGTCCGTATGAATAGCATGGCACCCCAGGGCGGGCGGGATCAGATGGAGCGGCTCGTGGCCGAGCATGCCGGGCACGCCTATCACTTCGCCTACCAGCTCTGCGGGAGCACCGAGGAGTCCAAGGAGCTGGTCCAGGAGGCTTTCTACCGG
Organism: Elusimicrobiota bacterium; assembly: GCA_016212825.1. Classification (GTDB taxonomy): domain Bacteria; phylum Elusimicrobiota; class Elusimicrobia; order UBA1565; family UBA9628; genus UBA9628. Next base: position 53,307 of record JACRDS010000149.1, read on the forward strand.
GTCTTCCGGAGTTGGGACCGCTACGACCCGTCCCAGCCCATGGACAAATGGCTCCTGAGCATACTCAGGAACGTGTACATGGACAGCGTCCGGAGCACGGGGCGCCGCTGCAGCGTGGATCTCGACGCCGAGATGCGGCCCGGCCATGAGGAGTCCCATACTTTCGCCGAGGGCCTGCCGGACGGGGAAGAGGCGGTCCTGGACCGGCTGGCCCGGGAGAGCGAACTGGAGAGCGTGCGCAGGGCTATGAAGGGGCTCAAGTCCGAATACCAGGCCATCCTGACGCTTTTCGACGTGAAAGGACTCGGCTACGACCAGATCGCCGAGGTGCTGGATTGCCCCCTGGGCACGGTGCGCTCCCGGCTCAACCGGGCGCGGGCCGCGCTCAAGAGGTCGGTGCTCGAGTCGGCCGAGAGGAGATGACCATGGGATGCGAACGGATGCGGGGATGCATCGAAGATTACGCGGCCGGGAAGCTCCCGGCCGGGGAGGCCGCGGCGCTGGAGGCCCATCTCAAGGATTGCGCCGCCTGCGGCCGCGAACTGCGCTGGGTGCGCGTCCTCAAGGCCGGAATCTCCGCCGGTCCGCGGCCCGCGCTGCCGCCCGAACTGCGCGAGAGCCTCATGCGCATGGCCCGGGAGTTCTCCCTTTCCAGGAGCGGAGAACGCCTGCCTGGAAAGGACGGCGTGCCCTGGCTCGCCGCCTGGCGCGCCGCCGCCGGGTTGGGCCTGGCCACGGCCTGCGCCGCGGCCCTGCTGGTCTTCGGCCGGCCCGGCGCCGAGGGCGAAGCGCTCTCGCTCGACGAGGCTCTCGCGGCCCACAGCCGCTACGAGCTCACCATGCCCGCGGCCGACCGCGAGGCCGTGTTCGCGGACCTGGGCTTGCGCCTGTCCCGGGAAGGAGAGCGCCATGACTAGCTGGCCCCTGCTCTTCGGACTGGCCCTGTCCGCGCCGGCGGCTCAGGCTCCCGACCCCCTCGAGCTCCTCCGCCGGAGCCAGACGCCGCCCCTGACGGCCTACGCGGCCGAACTCTCCGTCGGACGGCCCGGGGCCGCGGCCCGGCGCGTGGCCGTGCGGTTCTCCCCGCCGGGACTCTACCGCCGCGAGACCATCGGCCCGGCGGGCGAGACGCTCCAGCTCGAGGTCGAGGACGGGAGCGCGGAATGGATATCCGTCCCGGCCCGGCGCAAGGTCTGGAAGGGCGCGCCCGCCGACCCCCTCTACAAGCGCTTCGGCCCGGATGAGGAACTCGAGCGTCTGGCCGAGAACTACGAGCTGGACCTCGCCGACGGCGGCAAGGTGGCCGGACAGGCGGCGTGGCTGGTCACCCTGCGCTCGCGCGCGGACGGCTCTTTGGCGCGCAGGCTCTGGCTCGACCGCGCCAGCGCTTTGGTCCTGCGCCGCGAGAGCTTCCGGCCCGACGGCAGCCCGGCCGGGACGGAGGAGGTCAGGTCCCTGCGCTGGGGCGCCCAGAGCCCGGCCCTGTTCCGCTTCTCCCCTCCCCCCGGCGCGGCCGTGGTCCAGCGCACGGAGCCCGACTACCTGGCCCTCGACGAGGCCAAGGCCTCCGGGATGGAGCCGCGCCTGCCCGCCTGGCTGCCCCCCGGCTACGTGTTCGAAAGTCTCGACGTCATGGCCAAGGGCCGGCGCAGCGTCCTGCACTACCGTTTCTCGGATGGGATCGAGGTCCTCTCGCTGTTCCAGTGCCCTCCCCGCGTGCGCTTCGACCTGGGCGCCCGGCCGCGTCAGAGCGTCAAGCTGCGCACCGGGCGCGGCTTCCGGACCCGCGCGGCGGAAGGCAGCGTCCTGTCCTGGAGTTCCGGGGGCGAGCGCTTCATCCTCATCGGCGCCCCCTCGGACGAGACCCTGCGGCGCGTGGCGGAGTCGATCCGGTGAATCATCTCTCCTGCGCGGAATATGCCCCGCCGCTCCGGCCCGGGATCCTCCTGCGCGACCTGCATCCCGTGGAGAGGCCGCGGGAGAAGCTGGCGAGTTCCGGACCCGAGGCGCTCAGCGACCAGGAACTCCTGGCCCTGGTCCTGCGCACGGGCTACGCCGGCCGCGGCGTCATGGACCTTTCCGCCTCCCTGCTCGAGGGGTTCCCGGCGGGCCTCGGCGCAGCGGGCTACGAGGCCCTGCGCCGGGTCAAGGGCGTGGGCGCCAGCAGAGCCGCGGCCCTGGTGGCCGCCTTCGAGCTGGCCCGCCGCTTCTCGGGCCGGCAGGACCCCAGGCCTGTGCTGGACAGCCCGGTGCGGGTCCTGCAGGCGGTGCCGGAGGCGGTGCGCGCCGGCCGCAAGGAGCATCTGCTGGCCTTCTATCTCAACGCCCGCAGCCAGCTGGTGCACCAGGAGACGGTCTCCATCGGGACCCTGTCGGCCAGCCTGGTGCACCCTCGCGAGGTCTACTCCCCGGCCGTGTCCCATTCGGCCGCGGGCGTCATCGTCGTCCA
>JACRDS010000150.1 GCA_016212825.1 Elusimicrobiota bacterium
GGAATGAACATCCTGAGCCTCATCACCTTCCTGCCGCTGGCCGGGGCCCTCGCGGTCCTGGCCGTCCCCAAGGAGAAGGAGCGCGCCATCCAGTCGGTCGCACTGCTCTTCTCCGGGCTCTCCCTGGTCCTCAGCGCCGCCCTCTTCTTCTTCTTCAACCGGCAGACGCCGGACATGCAGTTCGTAGAGCGCGTCCCCTGGATCCCCTCCATCGGCGTGCAGTACTTCATGGGCGTCGACGGGCTCTCCTACCCCCTGGTCCTGCTCACCGCGCTGATGACATTCCTCTCGCTGGTGGCCTCGCTCAACATCAAGAACCGCATCAAGGAGTATTTCTTCTGGTTCCTGGTCCTGGAGGTCGGGATGCTGGGCGTCTTCGCCTCTTTGGACCTGGTGCTCTTCTACATCTTCTGGGAGGTCACCTTGGTGCCCATGTACTTCCTCATCGGGATCTGGGGCGGCCCCAAGAAGGAGTACGCGGCCATCAAGTTCTTCCTCTACACCCTGACCGGCTCGGTCTTCATGCTGCTGGGGATATTGGCGGTCTACTTCAAGTCCACGCCGCACACCTTCGATCTCATGATTCTGCTGCAGTCCCACGCCACCTGGGACCGGACCTTCCAGATCATCGTGTTCCTGGCCTTCTACCTGGGCTTCGCGGTCAAGGTGCCCGCCTTCCCGTTCCACACCTGGCTGCCCCTGGCGCACGTGGAGGCCCCGACCGCGGTGAGCGTGGTCCTGGCCGCGGTCCTGCTCAAGATGGGCGTCTACGGCATCATGCGCGTCTCCTACGGCATGCTGCCCCTGGGCTTCCAGTGGTTCCTGCCCGCCCTGATCGTCATCGCGGTGATCAACATCATCTACGGGGCCCTGTGCGCCATGGCCCAGGACGACATGAAGAAGATGGTGGCCTACTCCTCGGTCAACCACATGGGCTACTGCCTGCTGGGCATCGCGGGCCTGAGCGTCACGGGCTTCGCCGTCTCGGTGCTGGAGATGGTCAACCACGGCATCATCTCAGGCGCGCTGTTCCTCCTGGTGGGCGTGATCTACGACCGGGCGCACACCCGCGACATCAACGCCTTCGGCGGCCTGGCCGCAAAACTGCCCGTCTACGCGGGAATCATGTCCTTGGCCTGCTTCGCCTCTTTGGGCCTGCCCGGCCTGGCCGGCTTCTGGGGCGAGCTGATGTGCTTCGTGGGCGCCTTCCCGCGCTGGAAGCTCTACACCGCGGTCTCCGTCATCGGCCTGCTGGTGACCACCGGGTTCTTCCTGCGCATGCTGGAGAAGGTCTTCCTGGGCCCCTTCAACGAGAAGTGGGCCGGCCTGACGGACCTCGACGCCCGGGAGCTCTGCGCCCTCGTCCCGCTGGTGCTGCTGACGATCTACATCGGGGTCTACCCCAAGCCGGTCCTGGACCTCATCAACGCCACGGTGGGGAACATGGCCGGGCTCATCAAGTGAACCCATGCGCAATCTAGGCAGCCTGCTCCCGGAGCTCGGCCTCTCCGTCCTGGGCCTGGGCCTGATGCTGGCCGACATCCTGACCCCGCCCCGCCTCTCCCGGAGCCTGTACCACCTCGCCTGGGCCGCGGCCGCGGCGGCCCTGGGGCTCGTGGCCTGGGGGCTCTACGCCGGCCCGGTCCTGCCCGTCCTGGGGACCCTGTGGACGGTCGACCCCATGAGCCAGTTCTTCAAGATGCTCCTGCTGGTCAGCACGCTCATGACGGTCATGCTCGTCCTCGAGTACGGGCCGCTGCCGCCGGCGCAGGCCGGGACCTTCAGCGCCCTGCTGGTCTTCTCCGTCGTCGGGATGATGGTCCTGGTCTCCGCCGGCGACCTCCTGCTCATCTTCGTGTCCCTGGAGCTGGTCTCCATCTCCTCCTTCGTCCTGGCCGGCTTCGAACGCGGCAACCGCAGGTCCAACGAGGGCGCCGTCAAGTACTTCCTCTTCGGCGCCTTCTCCTCGGCGCTCATGGTCTACGGCATCTCCCTCTACTACGGCACCGCGGGGACCACGCGCCTCGTCGACCCCGCCAGCGCGGCCCTGCTCGCCCCGGGCCTGCAGGGGCGCGGCGGGGCGCTGACCTTGGCCATGCTCTTCATCCTGCTGGGCTTCGGCTTCAAGGCGGCCCTGGCGCCCATGCACTTCTGGGTCCCGGACGCCTACGAAGGGGCGCCCCTGCCCGTCACGGCGTTTTTGTCCGTGGCCCCGAAGATCGCGACCATCGGCGCGCTGGTGCGCGTCTACATGTGCCTGCAGCCGGCCGCCGGGCTGGGCCTGACCGCTTTGCTGGCCCTGCTGGCCATGCTGACCATGACCATCGGCAACACCGTGGCCATATTCCAGGACAACGTCAAGCGCCTGCTGGCCTACTCCTCCATCGCCCAGGCCGGCTACATCCTCATCGGCATCGTGGCCGGCAACGCCCTGGGCGCCGAGGGCATCCTCCTCTACTGCCTGGTCTACGTGGCCATGAACCTGGGCGCCTTCGCCGTGGTGCAGGCCGTGGGCGACGACGGCTCGCGGGGGGGGCTGGGCTCCTACCAGCTGGAAGCCTTCGACGGCCTGGGGCGGCGGTCCTTCGCCCTGGCCCTGATCATGACCCTGTTCCTGCTCTCTCTGGCCGGACTGCCGCCCCTGGCCGGGTTCATCGCCAAGTTCTACCTCTTCGCCTCCGCGCTCGACGCCGGACGCGGCGCCTCCGGGGCCGCCGCCCCGTCCCTCTTCTACGGCCTGGCCGTGGTCGCCGTGCTCAACAGCGTGGTCTCCGTGTACTACTACATGAAGATCGCCTACCACATGTTCTTCCTGCCGCCGCGGGGCGCCGAAGGCGGCCCGGGGCGGCAGGCTCCGCGCGTGGGGCCCTACGTCTACGGCTGCATCTTCGTGGCCCTCGCCGGGGTGCTCTACTTCGGCGTCTATCCGGACCCCCTCATCGCCAACGTCAAGCTCTCAGCCCCGACCCTCCCCTAACCTCACCAGGCTCCGCCGTCTGTGGCCCTGGCTGGCCCTGCTCGGAGCCCTGACGCTCTGCCTGGCGCGCAGTCCCCAGGGACGCATCCTCCAGGAAGGGGAAGGCTTCTTCGAGATGGTCACCACCGGAGAGGCTCTCCTCCACGGCGTGCCCACGGACGGAGTCTCCTACCGCATGCCTCTGGCCGCCGTCGTGCTGGCCTGGTACAACGGCCACGCCTCCGACCGGCTCAAGGCCGCGGCCAGGCCTCTGCTGTGGGCCGGGCCCGCGGCCCTGGCCTTCGAGCTGGGCTGCCTCCTGCAGGGCCCGGCGGGGGGGGCTCTCTCCGCGGCCCTGGCGGCCCTGCCCTGGTCCGCCAACGAGGCGGGCCTGGGCGAGGAGACCCTCTACCGGCTGCTCATCGGCCTGGCGGCCGTGCTCCTGGCCTGGCGCGCGGCGCGGCCCACGCCGCTGCGCAGCGCGGCTCTGGGGCTGGCCGTCGGGGTGAGCCTGCTGTGCCGCTCGCCCTTGTTCCTGTTCCCGCCCCTGCTGGCGGCCTGGGAGCTGGTCCGCGCCCCCGCCGGACGGAGGCGCTCGCTGCTGCCGGGATTGGGGGTCCTGCTTCTGGCCTCCTACATCCTCCTGGCGCCCTGGGCGCTCATGAACTGGCGGGTGCACGGCCGGTTCATACCCCTGGAAGACGGACGCGCGGACAGCGACGTGGCCACCGCGGCCATAGGCCTGGCCCCGAACCTCGCCGGCAACTACCGCTGGCTGGCCGGCGTCCCGGATGACAGCCGCGTCCTGCCCTGGGCGGCGCAGCGCGTGCTGCGGCGGCCCCTGCCCTACCTCAAGGGCTGCGCCGAGCGCCTGCGCTTCACCCTGGCGCTGCAGCCCCTGCTCTGGGCCGCCTTCCTGGCCTGCCTCGTCCTCAACCGGCGTCGGGAGGCCTTCCTGCAGACGGGCCTGCTGTGCCTCTACTTCGCGGGCGTGCACTGCCTGCTCTCCATCGAGAAGCGCTACCTCGAACCGCTCTGGCCGCTGCTCGAGGCCGCGGCCGCCGCCGGAGCGGCCGGTCTGCTCCGGAAAAGGCACGAGCCGCAGGACCGGCCGGGGCCCGCGGCTTGGCCCTACCTGGCGGGCGCCGCGGCCGCCGGTCTCCTCGTCCTGGCCTGCGTCTGCGCCTATCCGGGAAGCCCGCCCCCGCCCGCCCTGGAGCCCGTGGCCCGGGCTCTGCGCAGCCGGCCGGACGATGCCTGGCTGCTGCACCTCTACAGCCGCGACCTCCTGCGCCGGGGCCGGGCCGCGGCCGGAGTGGCCAGTTCGCGCCGGGCCCTGGAGCTGGCCCCGGCCCCGTACCCGATCCTCTTCGACCATGTCTGGGCCTTGGCCGCCTCCGGCCAGGCCGACCCGGACTGGCTGGCCCGCGTCACCACGGGGCTCGACCCGGGCCTGCCGCAGTACGCGGACAAGGCCAGCGCGGGCTGGCTCCTGGAGACCCTCTGGCACCTCGACGCGGGACGCGGCCAGCAGGCGCGGGCCGCCTACGCGCGGGCCCTGGCCGCCTGGCAGGCGGCGCCGCCGCGCTTCACGCCCCTGGCGGCGCCGCGCGGCGATGCGGACCGGGACCTGGCGCGGCGCATCGACGCCGAGCTGGCCCGGCTCGACACGCGCCTGCCGGACCTGGTCCGCAGCCTGGCCGCAGCCTGGCCGGAGGACCGCAGGGAGAGCCTGGCCTCGCGGATCATGGACGGCTCAGGGCGGATGCGGCCGAAGCTGCTGGCCGGGGCCCCGCCGAAACCACGCCCGGCCTCTCAGTCCCAGGAACCTCCTGGAGACCAGAGGAGCCAGGCCCGGGCCGCGTCCGCCAGCGGAGACCTGCGCAAGGCCCTGAGCCTCCTCGACCCTTTGGTGGCCGCCGAGCCTCAGGACGCCCGCCTGCGCAACGACCGGGGCGTGGTCTACGCCCTGCTGGGCCGCAGCCGCGAGGCCCGGTCCGAGCTCGCCCTGGCCCTGCGCCTGGACCCGGCCCTGGCCAGCGCCTATCTTTCCGCGGCATCGCTGGCCGCGGACCGGGCGCAGGCGCTGCGGACCTATGAGGCGGCCCTGCGCGAGGCCTGCCCCCGCCTGGAGCCGGAGCTGTGCCGCCTGCTCGACGAGCCGGGCCCCGGCTCCTGCTTCACGCGCGAGCAGCGGGTCTGCGGCCTGATCGCGGCCGAGCTCGAGCGCCTCAAGAAGCGGCGCTGACGCTCCCTACCGGTTCCAGTTCATGAGGGGGCCCTTCCCCTTCAGGCTCTGGCGGGAATGCCGGCGCCAGAGGAAGAGGCCGGCCCAGGACAATCCCAGCATGCCGCCCCAGCGCCAGAGCCCGCCGGAGGATACGAATTCCCGCCACTGCAGGGCCGCGGCCACGCGGACCCCCGCGCCCCAGGACTGCCCTTTGAGCGCGTGCTCGGAGAGCGCCGCGGGCAGGAGCAGAGCGGCCGCCCCGAGGATGAGCCCCCAGGAGGTGTGGCGGTCCGGGGTCCAGAGGCCCAGGTATAAGCCCGCGCCGGCCGCGGCCAGGGCGAGCCCGCAGAGGATGAGGGTCTCGAGCTCCGGCAGCCGGGCCGGCAGAGCCCAGGCGCCCAGGCCGAAGCGCCAGAAGGCCGCGGTCATGAAGGCCAGGAGCAGAGCCGCGGCGCAGACCCGGACCCAGAGGCGCCAGCTCGTGGCGGCGACGAAGGCGGCGGCCAGGGCCGCGAAGGCGCCGGCCGCGGCCCAGTCCGCGCCGCAGGCCTGGCGCCACAGCCGCGCCAGGACGGCCGCGGCCACGACGCCGGAGACGACCTTGACCGCCAGGGGCCGGTTCTTGGGCAGCACGGACACGGCGGGCAAGGGGGACTCCGCGGCCCCTCCGGCGAGAGGAGGACGGACCGCGCCTTCGGGGCCGGCGCTCCCTGGAGCGCCGGCGGCGGGAAGGGCCGGCTCGGCCTCCTCCGTCTCGGGCGGGGCCGTCTCCTCCGCGCTGTGCGGGGCGAAGCCGTCCTCGGACTTGAAGCCTTCCGGCTGCTCCTCCACGGGCGGAGGGAGGAGAGCGAAGGGCGAGCCGCTGGCGTCCACGTCGAGGAGCATGCGCGCCGACTCGAGCTCCTTGAGCAGGTGGGCGGCGCCGGGCGGCCGGCCCGCGGGCTTCTTGGACATGAGCCTGCGGATGAGCTCGGCCGCGGCCGCGGTGACGTTGCGGCGGAACTGACGCACGTCCGGGACCTGGGACTCGCGGTGCTGCAGGAGCATGTCCCCGGCGTTCTTGGCGACGAAGGGCGGGCGGCCGGCCAGGGCGTAGAAGTAGACGGCGCCCAGGGAGTAGAGGTCCATGCGCGGGTCGGGCGGCGCGCCGAAGCCCTGCTCCGGGGCCATGAAATCGAAGGAGCCCATGGTGGAGAGGCCCTCCTGGGGCGCCTCGGAGCGGCCGGCCATGACCGAGAGCCCGAAGTCCATGAGGCGCACGGCGCTGCCCGGGCCGAGCATGATGTTGGCGGGCTTGACGTCGCGGTGCACCACGCCCTGCTTGTGGGCCACGGCCAGGGCCATGGCCGCCTCCTTGAGCACGCGGAGGGCCTCCTCGGGAGGCAGGGGGCCGCCGCGGGCCACCTTGTCCTCGAGGGTCTGGCCGGGGACGAGCTGCATGACGATGTAGGTCTGCTCGCCGTAGACGCCCACGTCGTAGACCTGCACGATGCGAGGGTCCTCGAGGCGCGCCGCGATGCGGGCCTCGCGCAGGAAGGCCTCGGCCGCGGCCGACGAACCCAGCCAGTCCGGGTTGATGACCTTGAGGGCCACGGGCCGGTCCAGGGCGATGTGATGCGCCCGGTACACCGCCCCCATGCCGCCCTGCCCGAGGAGCGCGTCGACGCGGCAGGGGCCGACCTTCCGGCCGATGAAGGTGTCCTCGGCCGAGCCGGGCTGGACCACGGGAGGCTGGTACTGCTGGGGGGCAGAGACCTCGAAGGAGCCGTCCGGGGCAGCGGCCTGGGGCTCGGGAGGGGCGTACTGCTGGGGCTGGGGGGCCGGGACCATGCCGGTCTTGAGCAGGGGCGCGGCGGCGAGATTCTCGGCCGGACCGGTCTGGCCCGGGCGCAAGGGTATGGGAGGGGCCTCCTCCGGGGCCTTATAGTCGACGGATGGCCCGGCCGGCGAGGCGGGCGGAGGGACGTGCTGCTGCGGCTTGGGGCCCGGGACCGCGCCGGTCTTGAACAGGGGCGCGGCGGCGAGGTTCTCGACCGGACCGTCCTGAGCCGGGCGTACCGGGATGGGAGGGGCGTCTTCCGGGGGCTTGTAGTCGACAGGCGGCTCGGGAGGCGGCGCGGGGACGAGGTCCTCGGCCGGGGGAGTCTGGGAGGGGTCTTCGCTGGCCATGGCGCGGTACCGGAGTTTGCATAATATAACAGGACAACAGACCCTATGCAAGCCGGAATTGAGTGAGGTGTCCCCGAATTAGTATCCTGCCGGGATGAGGCGGCTCCTCGGCGCGACCTTGCTCGTCTACGGGCTCACCGCTTGGGGCTCCTGGCGCTGCGAGCAGGCGCTCTTCCCCCGGGTCACCGGCCTGCACCAGCAGGACTCCGGCGATGACGAGGATGAGGCGGAGAGACCCGCCGCCGCCGCGCGCGCCTCCCGGCGCCTCGGCCAGACCCCGGACTCCCTCTTCGCCGAGTACGGCTTCCAGAACTTCAACCGCGACCGCCTGCAAGTGCGCTACCAGGTCCCCAAGAAGTCCTTCGCCGAGTACTGCGACGGGTTCTGGTACAGCAAGGCCGACCTCGACGCCATCGACCAGTGGCACAACAACGCCCGCCAAGGGGCCTACAAGCTGGCCGTGAGCACCAAGCGCACCCAGGCCCAACTCGACGCGGCCATGGCCAACCTGAAGGCCGAGGCCGGGCGCAAGCGCCGCGAGTACCTGGCCTCCAAGGGCTTCCGCCTGCTGGAGGGCAACGTGGTCAGCTCGGACGTGCCCGCCGTGGTGCGCCGCAGCGTGGCGGCCCTCAAGCCCGTGGCCCTGGCCCTCGACAGCGTATCGGTGCGCAACGGCTACGACTCCGAGACCTTGGTGGGCGCGGCCGTGGCCCTGGTGCAGACCGCCCTGGCCTACAAGATCCCGCCCATGCTGGAGGGCTCCAGGCACACCGGAGGCATGCTGCCGCCCGCCATGTCCATGGTGCGCGGCTGGGGCGACTGCGACACCAAGACCGGGGTGCTGGCCTCCATCCTGTCCAACTGGTCCAACGTGCGCATCGTGGGCGTGGCCGTGCCCGAGCACTACCTCATGGCCATCCTGCGCCTGCCCAACAAAGGCGACGCGTTCATCGAGTACCAGGGCCTGCGCTACGTGCTCATCGAGCCCGCCGGCCCGGCCTGGCTGCCGCCCGGCCAGGTCGGCGAGGCCACCATGCCCATGCTGCAGGCCGCCGAAGGGTTCCGCATAGAGCCTTTCACCAACAGCCCCGGATGATACGACGCTAAGGAGACGACATGTTCTTGATACGAGTCATGGTCAGCATCTTCGAGTTCCTGCTCGCGGTGGTGATGTCCGGCACGGTCATCTACGTCACCTACCGCGTCTTCATCCGGGCCAACCCGGACTTCGACATGGAGGACGAGATCAAGAAAGGCAACATCGCCACGGGCCTGCTGGTGGGGACCATCCTGGTCTGCGCCTCGGTCTTCCTGCACAAAGGCATGGAGACCGTGGCGGGCATGTTCCGCCTCTACATGACCGCCCCCGACTCCGCGCCCCTGGCCCTCTGGCAGATGGTCCTGCTCGGGTTCGGGCACCTGGCCCTGGCCATGTTCCTGGCCGTGGTCACCATCTCCGTGACCCTGCGCCTCTTCGGCCGCTTCACCCGGCGCATGCAGGAGGGCAAAGAGCTGCAGAAGGGCAACGTCGCCGTCGGGATCCTCCTCTCCAGCGTGGTCATCGTCGCCACCCTCTACGTGTCCGACGGCGTCGGCGCCCTCTCCAAGGCCCTGGTGCCCCAGCCCTCCATCGGCCGGATACAGGTCCTCAAATAAGCTAGAATCGAGCGGCCATGCCCCCCGAGACCGACAACCTCCAGCTCGAGGAGATCTACGGCAACGACCAGTCGGATCGGCAGAAAGTCTACGATTCTCCGCAAGCCGTCAACGAGCTCAAGCAGCGCGACGCCATGCGCAAGGCCATGACTTTGGACATGATGTCCAAGGGCGAGGTCACCACGGTCCTCGACCTCTACCGCGCCGCGGTCATCCTCCTGCACGGCAGCGAGGCCAAGGACTACCTCACCGCGCACCGCCTGGCCGTGCTCTCCGCGGTCAACGGCCACCGCCCGGCGCGCTGGCTGGCCGCCTCGTCCTTGGACCGCTTCCTGATGTCCCTCGGCCAGCCCCAGGTCTACGGCACCCAGTTCGAGCACAACGCGGAGGAGAACAAGTACCAGCTGCGCCTGCCCATAGAGGACAACCGGCTGCTCTCCTGGGAGAAGAAGTTCCTCAACGTGCCGGCCGTGGCCGAGCGGCTGGCGCAGCTCAACAGCCGCATCCAAGGCTGATGGCGCCGTTCGACCTGGTCATCCGCGGCGCCACGGTCCAGACCGCCTCCGACTCTTTCGTGGCTGATATAGGGGTCGCCGAGGGCCGCATAGCGGCCCTCGGCCACTTCGACGGGCCGGCCCGGACGACCGTGGATGCCCGGGGGCTGGTGGCCGTGCCCGGCGGCGTGGACGCGCACACCCATTTCGACATGCCCTACCCCGGCGGGTCCACGGCCGACGACTTCGAGTCCGGCACCCGCGCGGCCCTGTGCGGCGGCACCACCACGGTCATCGATTTCGCCACCCAGGCCAGGGGGGGCAGCCTCCTCAGGACCCTGGACGCCTGGCACGCCAAGGCCGAGGGCCGCTGCTGGGTCGACTACGCCTTCCACATGGCCGTGACCGACCTCTCCGCGAAGGCCTCCCGCGAGATGTCCGGCCTGGTGCGCCAGGGCGTGACCAGCTTCAAGCTCTACATGGCCTATCCCGGCGTGCTCATGAGCGACGACGCGGCGATTCTGAGGGCGCTGCGCCGCTCCAACGAGCTCGGGGCCCTGGTGAGCCTGCACTGCGAGGACGGCGTGGCCATCGCCGAGCTGGTGCGCCGGGCCCGCGCGGCCGGGGACCTCGCCCCGCGCTTCCACGCCCTGACCCGGCCCGCGGCCCTGGAGGCCGAGGCCGTGCGCCGCGCCGCGGCCCTGGCCGAGACCGCGGCCGCCCCGGTCTACATCGTGCACCTCTCCAGCCGCCCGGGCCTGGAGGAGGTGCGCCGCGGCCGGGCCCGCGGGCTGCGCCTGCTGGCCGAGACCTGCCCCCAGTACCTCTACCTCGACGAGCGCGAATACGACCGGCCCGGGCCGCAGGCCGCGCGCTGCGTCATCTCGCCGCCCCTGCGCGCCCGGGAGCACGGCGAGGCGCTCTGGAAGGCCCTGGCCGCCGGGGAGTTCCAGGCCGTGGCCACGGACCACTGCTCCTTCGCGGCGCGCTCGCGGCGCGGCAAGCCGGGCAAGGACCGCGGGGCCAAGGACTTCTCCCTGATCCCCACCGGCGCGCCCGGGGCGCAGACCCGCATGGCCCTGATGTGGGAGGCGGTGCAGAAGGGTCGCATCTCCGCGGCCCGCTTCGTGGAGCTGACCTCCGCCGGGCCGGCCAAGGTCTTCGGCCTCTATCCGCGCAAGGGCAGCCTGGCGCCGGGTGCCGACGCGGACATCGTGCTCATGGACCCCAAGCGCCGCACGGTCATCACGGCGGCAGAGCTGGAGCACGCGGTGGACTACACCCCCTTCGAGGGCGTCGTGGTGCACGGCGCGGTGCGCGAGGTCTTCCTGCGCGGCCGGCGCGCCTGCAGCGGCGGCCGGCCGCTCGGCCGCCCCGGCGCGGGCCGCTACCTGGCCCGCGGCCAGAGGCAGTTCTGCCTGTAGGAGGGATCTTGGACGACCAGCCGACTCCCATCCCCAGCCTGTTCCAGGGCCTGCTGCGCGGCGCGGCCGGGGGCTTTTCCGGCGCGCTGCTGGGCCATCTCGTGGTGACCGCCTGCCTGCACGCGGGAGGCCAGGACTGGCTCAAGGGTCCCTATGGCCCGCACTTCTTCGACATCTCCCTCTACCTCGGGCTGCTCTACGGCGCCATCGGCCTGGCCCTGGCTCTCAAGCCCGCCCCGGCCCTGACCGGACTGCTGGGCGCCTTCCTGGGGATCTCCCTGCCCATGGCCGTGCTCACGCGCGTCGCCAATTGGGGGATGGAGACGGGCGCGCCGCCGACCTTGGCCTGGTACTGGGCGGTGATCGTCTGCCACTCGCTGGGCACCTGGGGCACCACTCTGGCGCTGGGCGCCCTGCTGTTCCCGGCGCGGCGCTGGCTGGGCGCTCTCGGAGCCGCCCTGGGCTCTTTGGCCGGCTACGGGACGCTCCAGCTCTTCCTCGCGGTCGTGCCGTCCTACGCCCAGGGGCGCTGGGACCCCAGGAGCTACCTCCCCTCTCCCCTGGACCTGCTCACCGGCATCCTCATCGGCGCGGGCATCGGCGCCGGCGTGTTCCTGGCCGGCAGGATCGGGCGCAAGAGCGCCGATGCCTAGCTCCCCCGGGCCGGGGGTCGGCGTGACGGGCCCTGATGAGGCGAGCCGGGGCGTCGGCGCCATATTCCTGGTCTTCGGGGCGCTCTCCTGCCTCATCATGTCCGCGGCCGCGCTCTACGCGGAGGGCCGCCTGCGCGTCCTCATCCCGGCCGAGGCCTGGAGCCAGATCTACATGGCGCACTACTGCAGCGCCCTCTTCTGCGGCGCGGCCTACCTCTGGCTGGACTGGCGCCGGACCCGCCGCGTCCCCCGCCGGGCCTTCGTGGGATTCGCGGTCGGCATCGCCCTCTATTCCGCGCTCTTCCTGGCGGCGGGCCTGCTGCTCTACAAGAAGCTCCTGCCGTCCTGGTCCGCCCTGCTGCCGGGGGCGGGCCTGCTCTGCTACGGCTGGCTGCTGCGCCGGAGAAGCGCCCTTGCGGACCGGCCGGAGCGCCCTCCAGACGGTCTTTGACACCCCGTCCGCCGAACTGGTATAATTCTGCCTCGCGACGGCCCCTGAAGTCGAAATAATTCTTTTAATCATTTGATTTTTTAGACCATCATGTAGACCACAGCGCCGAGGGAGCCACCATGAAAGCCTCCGCACAGGACATCCTCAAGGAAACCCAGAAAACCCTGGAACTGGTGGCAAAGAGCAGCCTCGACGCCGGGGACAAGGACTGGCTCACCCAGGTCACGGCCGAGTACTACGCCAACCACGTCAACCCGGGCATCCTCGAGTACCGCAAGTCGGTCTCCACGGAGTACATCTCCATCGAGTGGGCCGACAACGCCAACGGCTTCGAGGACGTGAAGGGCCGCAAGTACCTCGACCTGCTGGGCGGCTACGGCATCTACAATGTGGGCCACCGCCACCCCAAGGTGGTGGAGGCGGTCTCGCATCAGCTCAAGCGCCAGGCCCTGCACTCCCAGGAGCTCCTGGAGCCCTTCCGGGCCATCCTCGCCAAGCTGGTCAACGACATCACCCCGGGCGACCTGCAGTTCTCCTTCTTCGGGAATTCCGGCGCGGAGGCCATCGAGGGCGCCATGAAGCTGGCCATGCTGCACACCGGCCGCAAGTCCTTCATCGCGGCCAACTCGGGCTTCCACGGCAAGACCCTGGGCGCGCTCTCGGCCACGGCCAAGGCCAAGTTCCGCCAGCCCTTCCTGCCCATCCTGCCCGACTGCTACCACGTGCCCTACGGCGACGCCGACTACATCGAGTCCGCGCTCAAGTCGGCCGACGAGGTGGGCAACGACATCGCGGGCGTGATCCTGGAGCCCATCCAGGGCGAGGGCGGCATCAACGTGCCCCCGGACGACTACTTCCCGCGCGTGCGCGAGCTCTGCGACCGCTACGGAGCCCTGCTCATCGCCGACGAGGTGCAGACCGGCTTCGGCCGCACGGGCAAGATGTGGTGCCTGGACCACTGGGGCGTGGTGCCCGACGTCATGTGCATGGGCAAGGCCATGGGCGGAGGCGTGATGCCCATCGGCGCCTTCGTGTCCAACAAGACCATCTGGGAGCAGCTCTTCCCCGAGCCCTGGCTGCATTCCACGACTTTCGGCGGCAACCCCCTGGCCTGCGTGGCGGCCATCGCGGGCATCCACGTGCTCCTCGACGAGAAGCTCCCGGAGCGCGCGGACAAGATGGGAACCGACATGGTCAACAAGCTCAAGACCCTGCGCCGGCGCTTCCCCAAGCTCTGCACCGACGTGCGCGGCAAGGGCTTCATGATCGGCCTGGAGTTCCCGACCGACGCCATCGGCTTCGAGGTCTCCAAGGGGCTATTCGACAACGGCGTGCTGGTGGCCGGGACCCTGTTCTCGGCCAAGACCATCCGCATCGAGCCGCCGCTGACGCTGACCCAGAAGGAGATGGACCAGGCGGTCGGCACCATCGAGAAGGTCTTCAAGGAAGTCAACGCCAAGCACTTCGAGCCCAAGAAGCCGGGCCTGCGCAAGCCGTAAGCCGCTTCAGGGCTGCAGCAGCCGCGCCTTGACCCGGCGCGCCCCGTAGGAGCGTTCAGCCTCGCTCCACCAGGGCCGACCCTTCCTCCACGCGAAACGCTCGGTGAAGGCGCTGTAGCCCTGTTTCTCGACGCGCAGGACCCAGGCGCCGCCCTCGGCCCGGCCCGAAGCCCAGGCCGGCCAGTCCAGGAGGGGGACCGAGACCGAGTCCGCCCGGAACTCAGCGCCCTCCGAATCGTTGAAGACCTGGTGCGGCTCTCCCAAGTGGTTGAACTGGACGGCCTTGAGCACCTCGCAGGCGCTGCTGAAGGCCACCTCGTAGCGCTCCTGGCCCAGGGGCGCGGCCTCGGAGACGACCAGCCGCCAGCCGCCGCCCCTGACGCGGACGGCCTTGTAGTCCCAGACCTTGCGCACCGCCTCATCCGCCGGGTCCATGACCGCGGCCGCGGAGGGCTGGGCGAAGGAGTACTCCACCTTCCAGGCCAGGCCGTCCTTCCAGACCGGCATGAAGTCCTTCATGGGAGGCCTCGCTGAACAGGGGATCGCCGCCGCGCACAACAGCGCCGCCAAGCCGGCGGCCCGAGCGAAGCTCAGGGCTGCCATAGGTAGAGGGTCCAACCGCCATCCCGCGCCGGCACCCGGACCCGGCTGAGCCTGGCCTTCGCGTCGTAAGCCGCGGCCAGGTCCTTGCCGTCTAGCGCGGCGCGGACGGCGCGGGGGCCGCCCAGTTCCACGACCCAGGCGCGCCGGGCCTTGGAGCCCGCGGCAGGCTCGGCCATGACGCGGGTGCGGTCGCCCTGACGCAGGCAGGAAAGCTCGATGACGCCGTCCTTCTCGTAGAGCGCGGTCCTGCCGGTGACGCCCTCCGGCCCGGGATAGGCGCGCAGGACCAGGGCCTGCGGCGCCTGGCCGGGGGCACGCATGGGGATGGGGACCCCGCCCTTGACCCAGAGTCGGGACGCGGGGGAGAGCTCGAACCACGGCCCTTCAGGCAGCCAGGGCTCCTGCCCCGCAGGGACCTCCAGAAGGGAGTCGCCGATGAACACTTCCCGCGGGTGGCGGTAGGCCTCCTCCTGCTGCGGGTATTCGACGTAGAGGGGCCGGCGCAGGGGCAGGCCCTGGTCGCGGGCCTGCCGGGCCGCGGAGAGCAGATAGGGCTCCAGCCGCCCGCCCTGGCCGCGGGGCCGGTCCCTCGGGGACGGCGGGGGGCCTTTCAGGGCCGCCAGGGCCCGCAGCCCGGCCTTGTAGTCGAGGCCGTAGGCGAAGAGGTACCAGTCCGCGCCGCGGCCCGCGGAATCGTCCACCAGGCTCCAGCCCATACGCGTGAGCACTCCCGAGCCTCCCTCTAGGAGGGGCTCCGGGTCGCGCTCCGGGACCCAGGCCACGGTCTCAGTGCCCCGGCGGATCTCGGCCTTGAGGTTGGCGATGCTCAACGGCCAGCCGTCCGGGACGTAGCTCAGACGCAGACGGCCGGTGTCGAGGACCAGGCGGCCGGTGGAGAGTTCCACGCTGTAGCCGAGGTAGCGCGCATCGCGCCGTCGGGCGAAGGCGGACGGGGCGTCCCGGAACACGCCGGCCGTGCTGTACTCGATGCGCACGCACTCGGGCGCGACCACGGTGAAGCGGGCCCCGCCGAAGACGAAGACCCCGGGCTCCGGACCGGCAGCGGCGGCCGGGCCGGCGAGCAGGAACAGGAGCGCCACGATCCTGAGCATGCGAAAATAGCATACCTAAATCAGAATGCAGAATGGGGTCAGGTCTTGAAACTTGAATCTCAAATTTCAAGACCTGACCCCGGAGATTTTGATATCATGCCGCAATGTCGGACGCTCCGCTCCTCGAGCTCATCGGGGTCGCCAAGTCCTTCGGCGCCGCCAAGGTCCTCAGCGGCATCAACCTCACGGTCGGGCACGGCGAGTTCCTCACCCTCCTGGGCCCCTCCGGCTGCGGCAAGACCACCACCCTGCGCATCATCGCGGGCTTCGAGCGCCCCGACAGCGGCAAGGTCCTGCTGCGCGGCCGGGACGTGGCCGGCCTGCCGCCCTACAAGCGCGACGTGCACACGGTCTTCCAGCACTACGCCCTGTTCCCGCACTACAGCGTCTTCGAGAACGTGGCCTTCGGCCTGCGCATCCGCAGGCTGCCCGAGGCGGAGATCCAGGCCCGCGTCACCGAGGCGCTGGCCCTGGTCAAACTCGCCGGCTTCGCTGACCGCCGCACCACCGCCCTCTCCGGCGGCCAGATGCAGCGCATCGCCCTGGCCCGCGCCATCGTGGGCCGGCCCTCCCTGCTCCTGCTCGACGAGCCGCTGGGCGCCCTGGACCTCAAGCTGCGCCGCGACATGCAGCTCGAGCTCAAGGCCATCCAGCGCCGCCTGGGCATCGCCTTCGTCTACGTGACCCACGACCAGGACGAAGCCATGGCCATGTCGGACCGCATCATCGTCTTCCACCAGGGGCGCATCGAGCAGACCGGCACGCCCGCCGAGGTCTACCACAGGCCGCGCACCAGCTTCGTGGCGGACTTCATGGGCTCGGCCAACATCCTCTCGGCGCGCCTGCTGCGCAGCTACGAGGGTTGCGCGCGCATCCGCGTGGAGGACGAGGTCGAGTTCGACCTGCCCCGCGAGGAGGCGCCGCCCGCGCTCCACGGCGGGGAGCTCTGCCTGGCCGTGCGGCCGGAGCGCATCCACGTGCGCTACGAGGAGGAACTGCCGTTGCGCGGCGACTGCGTGTCCCTGCCCGCGGTGCTGACCGACACGGTCAACCTGGGCGACGAGACCCAGATGTTCCTCTCGCTGTTCAAGAAGTCCGCCAAGACCGTGGTGGCCGCCTCCATGGACGCGCGCCACCAGACCGAGCGCCAGGACGGCACGCCGGTCTGGGTGGACATCCGCTGGAAGGACATCCTCCTGTTGGAGCCCCCGCCCGTTGGCTGAGCCGCGCGTTTCCCGCCGCGACTTCCTGCGCCTGGGGCTGCTGCTGCCCGCCGCCGGGCCCCTGCTCTCCACGCTGGCGGCCTGCGCCAAGAAGCCGGCCGAGCGGGTGGTGAACTTCTTCAACTGGTCCTCCTACATCTCCAAGGAGGCCCTGCCGGGCTTCACCGCGGCGACCGGCGTCAAGGTGAACTACGACGTGTTCGCCGACGAGGAGGAGATGTTCGCCAAGCTGCGCTCCGGGGCCATGGGCTACGACGTCATCGTGGCCACGGACTACCTCCTGCCGCGCCTGCGCGGGAGCAACCTCATCGCCCCTATCCCCATGGAGGACCTCAAGAACCTCTCCAACCTGGACCCGAAGTTCCTGCACACGCCCTACGACCCGGAGCAGCGCTTCAGCGTGCCCTACCTCTGGGGCACCACGGGCATCGGCTTCAACAAGAAGCTGGTGGCCAAGGCGCCGACCTCCTGGTGGGACCTGTGGGACGAGAGGTACAAGGGCCGCATCTGCATGCTCGACAGCCCGCGGGAGTGCATCGGCACGGCCCTGCTGCTCAAGGGCCAGCCGGAGACCACCACCGACGAGAAGGACTTCGAGGCGGCCAAGGAGCTGCTGCTCAAGCAGAAGCCGCTGGTCAAGCAGTACACCAGCGCCACCTACGTGGACGCTTTGGTGGCCGGCGAGGCGGCCCTGGCCATGGCCTATTCCGGCGACGTGCTGCAGGCGGTCAAGGAGAACCCGCACCTGGACTACGCGCTCCCGAAGGAGGGCGGCTACATGTGGGTGGACTGCATGTGCGTGCTGCGCGGCGCGCCGCACCTGGCCGACTCCGTGGCCCTCATCGACTACCTGCTGCGGCCGGACGTGGCCGCGGGCATCTGCAACGCGGTGCACTACGCCAGCCCCAACGCCGCGGCCCAGCCCAGGATCGACCCGGCCGTGCTCAAGGACAAGAGGGTCTACCCGCCCGCGGCCGTCGTCAAGAACCTGCGCTACCATACGCCTCCCGACCCGGAGGCCTACGTGCTGTGGAACCAGACCTGGTCCGACGTCAAGGCGCTCTAGACCGGGGGCTCTCCTGGCTCATCCGGGGGCAGCGCCCCTCGGCCAGCCACATCCTCCTGGCCCCGGCCACGCTGTGGCTGCTCGCTTTCCTGATCCTGCCCGTGGCGTCCTTGCTCTCTTTGGGCTTCACGCACCGGGGGCCCTACGGCGCCTTCGAGTGGGTCTTCACCTGGGACAACTTCCGCCGGGCCCTGGACCTGAAGTATCTGCCCATCCTGATCCGGACGGTCTGCTACTCGGGCGCGACCACGGCCCTGTGCCTGGTGCTGGGCTACCCGCTGGCGTACTTCCTGAGCTTCCAGGCGGGCAAGAGGCGCGACCTCTACCTGGCCCTGCTCATGATCCCCTTCTGGACCTCCTGGCTGGTGGCCATCTACTCCTGGATCATCATCCTGGGCCGGGAAGGGCTGCTCAACGGGCTGCTGCGGGCGCTGGGCCTGCCTCCCATCGCCTTCCTGGGGACGTCGTTCTCGGTGATCCTGGGCCTGGTGTACTTCTACCTCCCGTTCATGGTGCTGCCCCTCTACGCCAGCCTGGAGAAGATCCCGCGCTCCTACGTGGAAGCGGCGCACGACCTGGGCGCGGGCAACGTCGAGGCGTTCCTGAAGGTGACCCTGCCGCTCTCCCTGCCGGGCGTGCTGGCCGGCTGCATATTGACCTTCATCCCCTGCATGGGGGATTTCCTGTGCGCGGACTTCCTGGGCAGCCCGCGCACCTACCTGGTGGGCAACCTCATCCAGAACCAGTTCCTCATGGCCCAGGACTGGCAGTTCGGCTCGGCCCTGACCTCCTTGCTGCTGGTCTTCCTCATCACCGGGCTCTACGCCCGGCACCGCTTCGAGGAGCAGGGGCTCTTCGAGGAGTCCGAGTGAGGTCCAAGGGCCTGCAGGCGTACTGCTTCGGCCTCTACGCCTTCCTGTACGCGCCCCTGGCCGTGATGGTGGCCTTCTCCTTCAACACGGCGCGGCGCAACGTGGCCTGGAAGGGCTTCACCTTCCAGTGGTACGGGGCGCTGCTGCGCGACGCGGAGCTGGCGCGCTCCGTGGCCACGACTTTGGAGCTGGCCGTGGTGGCCAGCCTCATGGCCGCGGTGATGGGCATGCTGGCCGCCTATGCCATGACGCGCCACGCCCCTTTCAAGGGCCGGGGGCTCTATTCGGCCCTGCTCAACGCCCCGCTCATGATGCCTGAGATCGTGATGGGCGTGGGCCTGCTGTCCTTCTTCTCCCGGGCCGGCGTGCCTCTGAATTTCTGGAGCCTGGCCTGCGCGCACGCCCTGATCGCCCTGCCCTTCACCACGGCCTCCATCCGGGCGCGCCTGCTCTCGCTCAAGGAGAGCAGCCTGGAAGACGCGGCCATGGACCTGGGCGCCACGGAGTGGGAGGCGTTCCTCCAGATCACCCTGCCTCTGGCGCGGCCGGCCATCATCAGCGGCGCGCTTCTGGCCTTCACCGTGAGCTTCGAGGACTTCGTGACCAGCTTCTTCATCGCGGGCATCGGCATCGTGACCATGCCCATCAAGATCTACTCCATGATGAAGTTCGGGGTGACGCCGGAGATCAACGCCCTGGCCACCTGCCTGCTGGCCATCACCATCGGCTTCCTCTTCATCCAGCGCTTCCTGGACGCGCGGTCCCGCCTCAACTAGCGGAACTTTTCCGCGCCTCGCCCGTATGATTCATAGGGGCTCATCGATCCCCCTTGACAGATACTATCACCGATGATATCATAATATGAGACCCGAAGCGCTGCTGCGCAGGATCCGGACGGACCGGCACAACTTACGGTTCAGCGACTTCATCCGGCTCGTGCAGGCGTTCGGCTTCAGGTTCGACAGGCAAGATGGCAGCCATCGTGTCTACAGGCATCCCTGCGGGGCGCGCCTCGTTCTGCAGGAACGCCACGGAGAAGCCAAGCCTTATCAAGTGGCGCAATTCCTGGAAAAGGTTCATGAGCGCGGGCTGAGGATGGGATGAACGGAGGGGATATGGCGAAGGCGCCCAAAGATGGATATATGCGCAAGGTCTTTTTCAGCGATGAGGACCGCTGCTGGGTGGCGGTAGCTCCAGAACTGGAGGGCTGCTCCGCTCTCGGCGACACGGCCGCCGAAGCCCTCAAGGAGTTCGAAGTCGCCATCCGCCTCTATCTTGAGAGCCTCGAAGCCCACGGCGACCCGATCCCGAAACCGCTGTCCCAGCAGGAGATGGGCGGCCGGCTGCTCCTGCGCCTGCCCAAGATCCTACAGAGGTGCCTGAAAGAGGACGCCGCCGAAGAGGGCATCTCCGTGAACCAGTACGCCCTGTATCTGATCGCCCTGGCGCGCGGGCAGATCCATCCGCTCAAGCCGCGGCAGCCCCTGCCCCAGCTCGTAAGGGACGTCTCCCTCAAGTACCGGAAGGGGACTTCCCGCCACCCCCTAGGCCCAAGGCCCACCCCCTCTAGGCCCTAATACCCTCGTCGGTAGCGGGGGGAAACTGGTATAATCTGTCCAATAGTGAGCAGAGCCCAAAAACCGACGTTGTTCGCCTGGGTCGCAGGGGTCGTACTCTTCTCCATCCTCTGCGCTCACGCCATAGGCCCCGACCCAGGCGCCCTCCGGGAAAGCGTCACCAAGGGCCCGCTTCTGGCCCAGGCGGCGCTGCCCATGCGCGGCCCCACCGCCGCCGCCTTCGACATGGGCAGCCGCATCATGGCCGCCGGCTTCGGCCAAGTCATGGCCGCCCCCAGCCGGTTCTTCAGCATCCCGCCCCGGTCCTTGGTCATCCCCAAGCCCAAGCCCACCCCCGCCTTCAAGTACACTTTCAACGTTCTCCTCAAGCGTCCCGAGATCACCGACCGCTTCGACTACCTCATCCTCGAAGCCTCCCTGCGCCACGGACTCGACCCCAGGCTGGTCAAGGCCGTCATCGCCGCCGAATCCGAGTTCTCGCCCCAAGCCCTCTCCCCGCACGGCGCGCGCGGCCTCATGCAGGTCCTGCCCATGACCGCCAACGAGCTCGGCGTGCCCGGCCACAGGCTCCACGACCCAGAGCAGGGCATCCGGGCCGGCACCGCCTATCTCGCGGTGCTCTACAAGGCCGCCTGGAAGAAGTACCGCCTCAACGGCGTCGGCTACAAGGACGCGCCCCTGTGGGTCACGGAGAGGATCATCGCCTCGTACAACGCCGGGCCCCGGGCGCTGACCCGCAACAGCTTCATGCGCCAGACGCGCAACTACGTCAGGAAGGTCCTGCTCTTCTACGGCTCGGACGTCACCGAGTTCCGCCGCGGGCTCAAGCCCGCGTCTTACGCCGGCCGGCCGGACGCCCAGCCGCGCGTCGACACGCTGCCCTGACCGCGGCCACGTCGCGGCGGATCTGGGCCACCAGGGCCGCCAGGGAATCGAAGCGCTCCTCGCCCCGCAGCTTCTCGAAGAACCCCACTTCCAAGGTCCGGTCGTAGAGGTCCCCGTCGAAATCCAGGATGTGCACCTCCACCCAGACCTCGCCGGACGGCCCCAAGGTCGGCCGCACCCCCACGCTGCACACCCCCGCCCGCCGGCCTCCGCCGCCCCGCCAGGACGCCTCCACCCGGTAGACCCCGTAGGGGGGGAACCTCCGGCGGGACACCTTCAGGTTCGCGGTCGGGAAGCCCAGGCGCCGGCCCAGGCCCGCGCCGCGCACCACGACACCGCGCAAGGTCACGGCTTGGCGGCCAGGGCCTCGCCCAGGCGGACCAGAGAGGAGGTCAGAAGACGCCGCAGGGAGGCCCCGTCGAGCCTCTTGGCAGCCTCCAAGGTCAGGGAGTCCTCGACCCGGAAGCCCGCGATGCGCTCGCGGCGCAAGGTCAGCACCGTGGCCCCGCAGCCCAGTCTGGCGCCCGCCAGCTCGGCCAGAGAGCGCACGTAGGTGCCGCTGGAACATGTCAGCCGGTGTTCGAAGTCAGGGCTGGCCAAAGACAGCGCCGACCAGGAGTAGACCGTGCAGGTGCGCGGCTTGGCCGGAACCACGATGCCCGCCCGCGCGTATTTATAGAGCGCCTTGCCCTTGTGCTTGACGGCCGAGTAGGCCGGGGCCGGCGCCTCCACCGTGCCGCGCAGGCCGTCCAGGCAGGCCTGGATGCGCTCCAAGGAGAGCTCCGGCACCGGCCTGGTCTCCAGGACCTTGCCCGTGACGTCGCCGGTGTCGGTGGTCAGGCCCAGGCGGACCCTGCCCGCGTAGACCTTGTCGAGTCCCTGCATGCGGGCCTGCAGGCGCGTGCAGGGGCCCACCAGCAGGATGAGCAGGCCCGTGGCCAGCGGGTCCAAGGTGCCGCAGTGGCCCACCTTGGCGCCCTTGGGCAGCATGCGGCGGAAGGCCGCCACCGCGTCGTGGGAGGTCCAGCCCTCCGGCTTGTCGAAGAGCAGCATCCCGGAGACCGCACCGGCCGCAAGGAAATCCGTCCGGCCGGCACCGGCGGAACTTCCGATACCGCCGGGATCCGGGAGCATCAGGCCCCGTGCTCCTTCTCGATGTCGTTGATGAGCTTGTCGATGCGGGAGGCCTTGCGCGGGGTCTCGTCGAAGCGGAAGGCGATCTTCGGCACGAGCTTGAGCTTCAGGCGCTTGATGAGCAGGTGGTGGAGGTAGGGGGCGCAGCGCTGCAGGGCCCGGTCCGTGCGCTTGCGCTCCGTCGGCGTGCCCAACACCGAGTAGAAGACCGTCATGTTCTTGCGGTCCGGGGCGAGCTCGACGTCGGTGACGGTGAGCAGGCCGCCCAGGCCCGGGTCCTTGACCTCGCGCAGGGACTGGGTGATCTCGGCGCGGAAGAGTTCGCGCAGGCGCTCGTTGCGGTCGAACATAAGAACCTCCCCGGAAGCGGCCGCGAGCCGGCCTACCTGGACTGGCTCAGCCGGCGGGTGCGGGTCTCCTTGACGAAGAACTCCAACTGGTCGCCCTTCTGGAAGTCCTTGAAGCCCTCGAAGTCCATGCCGCACTCAAGGTTCTTCTCGACTTCCTTGACGTCGTCCTTGAAGCGCTTCAGGGAGTTGACGCGCCCCGAGTAGACCTCGGCGCCGTCGCGCTTGATCTTCACCAGGTTGCCGCGCACCACCTTGCCGTCGCGGATGAAGCAGCCGGCCACCTTGCCGGATTTGACGCTGAAGAGCTCGCGGATCTCGCCCTTGCCGGAGATCACCTCGACGATCTCAGGCTCGAGGAGACCTTCGAGCGCGGCCTTGACGTCCTCGATGAGGTCGTAGATGATGTCGTACTTGCGCACCTCCACGCCCTCGCGCCCCGCCACCTCCTCGGCGCGCGGGTCGATGACGGTGTGGAAGAGCATGACCACGGCGTCGGAGGCCGAGGCCAGCAGCACGTCGGACTCGTTGACGTTGCCCACCTCGCCGTGGATGATGCGCACGCGGCACTCGGAGGTGGAGAGGTTCTCCAGGGAGTCCTTGAGGGCCTGCAGGGAGCCCTGCACGTCGGCCTTGAGCACGATGTTGAGGTCCTTGGCGGCCTTGGCGCCGCCGGCGGCGGCCAGAGCGCTCTTGAGCCCCACCAGCGTCATGTGCTTCTGGTGGGCCAGGGACTGCTCGCGGTGGATCAAGGCGCGGCGCTCCGCGATCTCGCGGGCCTGGCGCTCGTCCTTGACCACGTTGAAGACGTCGCCGGCCTGCGGGTTGTTGATGATGCCCAGGATCTCGACCGGCGTGGCCGGCCCGGCGGAGATGATGCGCTTGCCCGTGTCGTCGTGCAGGGCCTTGACCTTGCCGTGGGCCAGGCCCGCCACGAAGGCGTCGCCGGGCTTGAGCGTGCCGGCCTGGACCAGGACGGTGGCCACCACGCCCTTCTTGGGGTCCAGGCGCGATTCCAGGACCGCGCCGTAGGCGGGCCGGTCCGGGTTGGCCTTGAGGTCGAGCATCTCGGCCTGCAGGGCCAGCATCTCGAGCAAAGTGTCGATGTGCAGCTTCTGCTTGGCGGAGACGTCCACGAAGATGTTCTTGCCGCCCCACTCCTCGGGCTGGATGCCCCGGTTGGCCAGGTCCTGGCGGATCTTCTGCGGGTTGGCGCCGGGCAGGTCGATCTTGTTGACCGCCACCACGATCGGCACGTCGGCGGCCTTGGCGTGGTCGATGGCCTCGATGGTCTGGGGCATGACGCCGTCGGTGGCCGAGACCACGAGGACGACGAGATCGGTCACCTTGGCCCCCCGGGCGCGCATGGCCGTGA